>CAZKVW010000019.1:6225-7819 GCA_964556285.1 uncultured Muribaculaceae bacterium | reverse complement strand
GCCTCTGCCATTGCTCCTGCCGACGCAGCTCGCCGGACGTTCTGACAGGTTGTGCCCCCGACAAAAGGATTGTGCATTTCGCAGGGAACAGCCAACCTCGCGGCGACACGCCGCATCACCGACTATTGCCACCCTTGCTTTCTGGACAAAGCAGTCTGGCATCTGCGAACGAAAGCAGGAGACTCCGCCCCAGCACATTATACAGCTTCTACAGGAACATTGTAAGGAACACCGGGACCATCAGGATGTCGGCATCTTTCCTCAAGTCCTTGGTATATACCAAATAACGCTGGAGGATACGATCCGGATACTTTTCACGGAACGCATCAAGCGACGCGTGGCTCTTGTATCCGGATGACTTGACCTCAACCGGGCAAATCTTGCTACCCCTTGACAGCAGGAAGTCAATCTCATAATTGTGCTTCCCGCTCCCGGCGGGCCAAGTGTGATAGAAGAGCTCATTGCCGGAGGACTTCAGCATCTGCGCTACCACATTCTCATATACATAGCCAAGATCTGCGGACAGCTTGTCGCTGAGCAACTTCTGGTAGATGGTATTTTCGGTGAAGTCCTTGTCCCTGAATGCAAGGGTGATGAAAAGGCCCGTGTCGTTGAGGTACATCTTGTATTTTTGAGAATCCTCATGCAATGGAAGACCTACATTGGGGTCATTGGCATGATGGGAGAGGAGAACCACCTGGGAATCCTCCATGTCTTGCAGAAGTTCATCGACCCTGTCCTGCTTGCCTTGAGCGATGGCGCTTGAAATCTGGAACCTCGAGGCGTGCTTGTTCAATTGTCCGGGAATAGAGTAAAAAATCTTGGTCGCCTTGCCTGTCGGGTCTATCTTTCTGAAGTCATCGGCGTAAAGTTCAATAATCTCCCTCTTCACGGCATCGACAGCAAGCAAATCCGTAGTGTCAAGATATTCACCTACCGCCTGAGGCATGCCACCTGTCAACATGTACAGCCTGAAATCCTTCAACAGCTTTTTGGCCAAGGCATCCCCAAAATGCTTTCTGGAATCGAACGCCTCACGCAGCATAGGTATCGTGACTTCATCGCCCAGAGCCCAGCGAAACTCTTCGTAATCCATTGGATACAACGTCAATCGTGTCTCCTCGCTTGGGATGCGAATGTTTTGGATGTTCTTCTTGATTGAGATAAGCGAACCCGTCTCAATATAGTCATAACGGCCGTCTTTGACGAGTTTTCTTATCGCCTGTCGCGCCTGGGGGCAAAACTGCACCTCATCGAAGATGATGACGGATTTTCCTGGTGTCAAACGTTTTTGGAGGTGATATTGAAGTTCGAAGAACAGGCTCTCCAAGTCCGAGATGTCATTGAAAATGTCTTTCAGCGCTTGCGAGGCTTCAGCAAAATCTATCAACATATAGGACTCGTATTCGCGTCTGGCGAATTCTTCAGCGAGAGTCGACTTCCCCACTCGCCTTGCGCCTTTTATCAAAAGGGCGGTACTGCCATGACGGTCCCGCTTCCACTGCAACATCGCATCGTACAACTTGCGCCTGAAAATCCTGTCAGCCATTATGATCTGTAGTTTACCTGTCACGAAGGTAGCAACTTTGCCGAA
>CAZKVW010000019.1:0-6125 GCA_964556285.1 uncultured Muribaculaceae bacterium | reverse complement strand
TGTCAGCCATTATGATCTGTAGTTTACCTGTCACGAAGGTAGCAACTTTGCCGAATATCTCACAATTTTTTCCACCCCAGATGCCGAAAATCTCACAATTTAAGCCATATCGCTTATCCAGAGCCGAATATCTCACAATTTTTTCCACCCCAGATGCCGAAAATCTCACAATTTTTCGGGTTTGTTTTTTCTCAGGGGAAGGTCAACCCTAATCCCTCCATCCCGCATTTTTGCTTTTTAGATAAAGCACAATAGTGCCTATTGCAAAAAACCAGGGCGTCACACTGCACCTAACGAGGAACGACTGGCACCTTCAGGGCTCGAATATCCGCCGCAACGAGGCAGACTTGACCCAAGCGGCAAGCCACACAGGCGTGACCACATGCCGAGCTACGCACGGCGTCACATGCAATTCACCCATCACGCCGAATGGCTCTACAGCGTTGCAGGAGGGCATCTCGTGTGCTATATGCAGACGGGACAGGCACATGCGATTCAGCGGCGCGACAGGTGAGCGACACTGGACACCGGCGCAGCAACCGCCGCAAAAGCCTCTGCCATTGCTCCTGTCGGCGCAGCTCGCCGGACGTTCTGACAGGTTGTGCCCCCCGACAAAAGGATTGTGCATTTCGCAGGGGACAGCCAACCTCGCGGCCATAATGGAGAATCTCTACAGTTCCTCATCGGCCGCGACGGCACAGTCCTCGCCCGCTTCGAGCCTGTTGTTGACATGCAGGAGGTCGAAAGGCAGGTCGCCAAAGCCCTTGCCGCCGCTTGACGGCAACGCGGGAGACTCCGCGCCTAACCATGTCTGCTTGTTGATAATGTTTGATATATAGGTTTGTTTAGCTATATTTGCACACAATATTAAACATTATCACAAAATGAAACGGCCATTGTTGCCGAGACAGGAGCGGATGCTGCAGGAGATGGGCACCCAAATCCGCCTCGCAAGGTTGAGAAGGAACATCACGTCACAGGAGATGGCTCAAAGGACATCTCTTGGCAGAAACACAATCGTCAAGATTGAGACAGGCAACGAATCGGTCGCCATGGGGAGCTATTTTCGTGTGCTCATTGCCTTGGGCCTTGACAAGGACATCCTGTGTCTCGCAAAGGACGATGAATTGGGGAGAAAACTCCAAGACGCGCAACTTCTCCCTAAAAAACGCGCATCTTCCAAATAAACGGCACCCATCATGGAAATATATGTCTACGTTGACGCAGAGGGGCTGACGGAAGCTCCGCTGCTTATGGGGCGCCTTGATGCAGAGAAAGTGCGCGGCAGAGAGATATTCTCTTTCCGCGCGGACAGAGAATGGCTTGCGAACAAAAGCTTCGCTTTCATAGACGCCGACCTCAAGCAATTTCCTGGCAACCAATACGCCCCGAACGGCAAGGATAATTTTGGAATATTCACCGACTCATGCCCTGACCGCTGGGGGAGAATTCTTATGCAAAGACGGGAAAGGCTAAGGGCAAAAGATGATAACAGACCCGTAAGGCGGCTTGATACATCAGACTATCTGCTTGGAGTCTTCGACGGCAACCGAATGGGGGCGTTGCGTTTCAAGACAGATGCGCACGGCCCGTTCCTCGACAACGACTCCGAACTTGCCACTCCGCCGGTCGCTTCGCTGAGGATGCTTGAGCAGACTTCTCTGAACTACGAGGCCGATAATGCCGAGGAATCGCCCGACTACAGGAATTGGATTCACATGCTCTATTCGCCTGGTTCCTCGCTTGGCGGTGCCCGTCCCAAGGCAAATGTAGTTGACACCGGCGGCAACCTTTGGATTGCCAAGTTCCCCAGCCGCCATGACACGATGGATGTCGGGGCGTGGGAATATATCGTCACAACAATGGCTCACGACTACGGGTTAAACACGCCAGATATAAGAGCACGCAAGTTTTCCTCCTCTTGTCATACTTTCATTACCAAAAGATTCGACCGGACGCCTAACGGGAGGAGGCTTTACTTCGCCTCTGCCATGACATTGCTCGGATACAAGGACGGCGATGATGCCAAGGACGGCGCAAGCTATTTGGAAATAGCGGAATTCCTTGAGCGTTTCGGCACGCCGAAGCAGAAAGAGGACTTGCGCGAGCTTTGGAAAAGAATCGTTTTCAACATAGCCATTTCCAACGGCGACGACCACCTCCGTAACCATGGTCTCATGCTTTCATCGAAAGGGTGGCGCCTGTCACCTGTCTTTGACCTCACGCCAAACCCGTCCGCTTCAGGGCTGACACTGAATATAGACGAGACAGACAATGCTTTAGACTTTGGCCTTGCCTTAAGGACGGCCCCTTATTACGGAATAAACGCCCAAGAAGCCGTGAGCCTCGTAGAACGCTGCAAGATGATTTGCTCATCATGGAGGTCAAGGGCGGCCAAGCTTGGTATAAGCCGCTCAGAGCAGGATGAAATGGAGCCGGCCTTCAGGACAGACTGAGAATCGGGACAGGCATATGCGATTCAGCGGCGTGACAGATGAGCGGCACGGCGGGCTACTTGTGCTTTTTGGAGGCGCTATTTCCATTTGCGTCAGTGCGACAAAGTTGTATCACTCTTACACAAGCTGACAGACATACTTCTTCGGATGACTGCGAATTTAGGCTTACGATGATATGGGGTATATTGTAAAAAAATCAGGTCCTGCGGGTATGCAGGACCTGGAAAAAGTGATTAGAACCAGATGATGTCTGGAATTAGTTTTCCCATGTAACATCTATCTCCGATATGTATTGAGCCCCAGATTTGGAACAGATGCCAATGAATGCATAAGAATCCGAAACAGTCAAGGTCACAGAAGTATCATCACCCGGGTAACTCAAGGTACTAATCAATGTTCCTTGTTTATCGGATGTGTACAAATCCGAAGGTGTCGAATACGCGGAATTGCTCCCGTAAACACAGATCTGCCTACCAGAAGTCGTCCCTGTATTCCATGTGACCACAATCTGCTTGACAGTTCCTCCGGATTTAGTCGTCACAATACCACTATTTTTGTTTGATGAGCGAAGCTGAATGGAAGATTTGTCCCCGGCGCATTGGAAGCTATACTCGGCATCAGAAGTGATCAAAGTGCTATCATCTGATTTTGATTTCGTCGTTGCCGTATAACTAGTCCCTGAAATTTCAGTCAATGTCTGGTTGAGGACATCAACATATGTCGTTGTACTAGTCTTGACAGTCGGTGTGAAAGTAAGGGCTTCTCCGGTCACTTCACTTCCGCTATTGTAAACAGCATAAGCATAGAAAGAGTATTCCGAATCGGCCGTAAGGCTTGACAGAGTATAGGAGAAACTGGCCGCGATGGCATCAGAGTCAAGAGTGACCTTGGTGTATTCCGTCGCGGAAGACAGTTTGTAGTAGAAGCCCTCCTCCGTAACACTTCCGATGGCTGCGCCATTGACAAGTCCGATAACACCGTTCAGCACGGCAGAAGTGCCTTCCGTTGAAGCGGTGCTCGTCGCATCGGCTGTTGTCACCGTTATGCCTGCCACGGGAACTCCGGCCACCAACTTGAAGTCATCAACTCTAGTGTTTTTGCTAGTGTTGCTGTTTGTGAAGGTCAGACTGATGGTGGACACACCAGAAGTTAGCGTAATCGCATAAACAGGAGCGGTGGTCGTTCCAAGATTACTGCCGATAGTAACCCCATCGATGGTACTGGAAGGTGTGCATCCGTTATTTGACTTGAAACTGAGCGTCATTCCTGTAGCACCCCCCGTGGGAATACCAGCAACTGTAAACGAACCTGAATTCTTGCTTATAAGCAGTTCAGGGGAAGTTCCACCTGCTGAGGTTTCAGAATAAATCTTTGTTGTCGACCCATTTGATGATGGAGTAACGCTGGCGTATGTAGCATTTGACCCCCCATATACCACGCGGCCGGTCGATGTAGTGACAGTACCGCTGGGGACATCTCCTGTAGAATAACTGCTGAAGTCTTCACTCCAAAGGACATCTCCATCACTTGCAGGAGTTACAGGGAAAGCCTGCGTGACTGCGACAGTAGCAGACTTAGTATCGGTACCATCTGTCGCCGAGACAGTAATCGTTCCTGAAATGATTTCAGAAGAAGAATTTTCAGCAGCCGTGACAGTAATTGTGGACCCGTCAACGGAAGTGGTGAATTGTGTGTTGTCCGAAGAAGCCGAAATCGTGACATCTCCGTTGAAGTCCGCAGTTGTGGCTGTCACTGTTTGCGAACCGCCTGTTGCCTCGAATGAAAGAGTTGTCGCGCTGAGGCTGACAGTCGGCTCGACCTGCTTGATTGTGACTGTCTTTGTGAGTTCACCAACGGTAACCGTAAGCGTTGCCACATCCGTTGCAGCCGAAACCGCAGGGAAAGTAGCTGTCACGGTCGCATTCCCCGTGCCGGAGGAGGCATCAAGCGAGAAACCATCAACGGCACTGCTTGTGGTGATAGCCCACGCGCTGCCGGTCGAGATTGCAAATGATGCCGTAGTGGTCGCAAAAGCCACGGAGATATCCGTAGGCGACACAGTGAGATAGTCAAACGCCTCACCTCCTGCATAGACATAAACTTCATCGAGGAAGAATCTGTTCTTGCTGGTAGTATTGGCGGAGAAAACCACTTTCGTGTCCGAATCTGCACCTCCTATATACAAGGTATAGTCGGAGAACGCTGCATCCGAAAGGGTAACGGAACTCTCATTCAAATTGCCATTCCCTTCAACAGACAAATTCAGCGTCGTAGCATCATTGCTCCACGCACCTGCCCTGAATGTAAGGGTGGCGATATCGGAAGTGATTCCGAGTGCAGGCGTCGTTGCAGAACCTTGCTTACTGCCTGTGCCTAATTTAACGCACTTAGATGCAGCATTACCACTCACAAATGTCCAACCTTCGTTGTCTGTATCGGGAGTCACACTTGCAACACTTCCGCTCCAACTGCCATCATTCCCTCCGGTAGAAGAACATTTGTCAAAGGACTCATAGAATACGGGTGTCACCGCATCCAGCTTGATGCTGGGCAGGATGTAGAGTTCGGCGCGGGTGAATGACTGCTCGGCGTCGGGGACGGTGAGTTTCTTGGCTGTGCCGGAGACTGTATTGTTGTCGCTGTCCAGCAGCTTTACCTTGAATTCGGTGTAGGTGCCTACCGGGACAGGGATGTAGAACGCCATCGTCTGGTTGGCGACGGTCACCGCCGTTGCCATGTCAAGCTTGACGCTTGTGCTCGCGCTTGTGCTCGGAGTGGTGAATTCGACATTCTCCTCGGAGATGGTGATGTCCTGCGATCCGGATATGTTTGCGTCGGCCTCGAAATAGAGAGTCTTGGCTCCAACGGGGACATTGACATATGTCACCTTGGCCAGAGCCGCGATGTGCTTGAACTCAAAGATATAATTGTCTCCGTCAGCAGCCGGTGCGGAAGCCACCATCGGGGCGTTGGTCGTGCCGGGGACATAATTGGAATAGGTGGCGGGCAATGTGACAGTCCAGAGAACCGCTCCGTCAACATCAACGCTTTCGCCGGCATCCCCGAAAGGAGCGACGGCCCCCTTCAGGTCGGGGCTTGAGCTGACCGTCCCGGAGAATGACTTGTCAGTGCCATCAACAAAGGTGAGCGGATAGACCGTGTCATCGTTGTCATCGAAGACCCCAATCTGGTCGCCCGTGCTCCAAGCAATGACTCCAGCGTCGGTAGCAGTTGCTTTGGTGGCGACAGGAGCTTCGGCGTTAGCCGTGACAGTAATGACCTTGGAAGCGGAATCAATCGCGACAGGGGCTTCCTTGGCGCAGCCGGCAAGGACAAGGCCGGCAAGCAGGACTGGATAAAGACTGCGTTTCATTTTCTTTCCTCCTTTGAAAAATTACTCCGTCCAATCATCCCAGCCATCTGCGCTGGATTCCTTGGCCGAGAGGCTCTCTCCGCCGGAAGTCCTGAGGATTGCGGACTTTGCCTCAAAAGCAAACACTTCCAGACAGGGAGTTTGATACCCCCCCCTGTCAAAACAAAACTTGTTGTTGGTCATAAAAATGATGAAAATTAGGTTCTTCGCAACGTCAGCCCACCCCTGCGTTCCTCCCATACACACTCCACGCAAATTTAATCATTTATTGCGAAGCGTGGAACGATTATTTCGCA
>CAZKVW010000018.1:0-34158 GCA_964556285.1 uncultured Muribaculaceae bacterium | reverse complement strand
TCATTCTGAGCGACAGCGAAGAATCTTTGCTCAACGCGCTCTACCGGTTGCCTTTTGAGCGGTTGTGGGGCTTGCAGAGCATCTGGCAGTTGGATATGTCCGTCGCGCCGCCCTTGCTCCATGCCGTCACATGGTCAGCGTCCATCTCGCCGAGCTTCCAGATGCGTGTGCGGTTGGCGTCGTGGCCGATGGCGCAGTACGGGCAGTTGGACACGCCCTCCGCCTCGGCTCGCGCCGTCTGGGCGGCATAGACCGCTTTCTTGGTCGGCTCGTCGAAGACCCTCACATTGAGCAGCCGCACCTCCTCGCATCCCCCGAGGACATACTCGAATATGCCCCGCTTGTCTTTGACGTAGAAGTCCTCATACAGCTTCCTGACCTCCGAGGCCACGGCTGACGGGTCATAGGCCCTAAGGTGATATTTCTCGTAGAGGTCACCCCATTTGAGTCCGCACATCTCTTTCTCTGCCGGGAAGTCGAATACCGTGCCTATCCAGTCTATAACCGAATAGAAATAGGACTTCAGCTCCGAGATGTCTCCGTTCTCCCGGTGGGCGGCCATATAGTCCTCTGCATGGCCATGGCTCACCCAGCCCAGGGCTGCGGCGAGGAAGTCCTGCCGTTTGGCCGTGCCGGGAATGAAGCGCCCCCATTTGTCAACATTGGTGTTGTTGGAGTTGGAGAACTCCTCCTTGGCGGCGGTCACGAACGGCCCGGAATAGATGGCGTTGAGAATTTCCTGCGCGTTGAGGGGTATGCCGACGATGTTGATGGTGCGGAACCAGTCCTTGATCTCTTGCTCCGTACCCTCACAGACATAGATGAGAAGCTTGGTGGCGAGGAAGCGGTCCTGCTCGGCCTTGTCGAGGGAGGAGAAGTACCATGGCCGCCCGTCCGGGTCTATCCATGCGAATTTGTCGGTGACAAACCTCCCCAGTGAGGTGACGCGCTGCTGGCCGTCCAGGACTTCGTAACGGTCTTCACCCGTCTTGGAGAAATAGATGAGGCCAAGGGGGTAGCCGCTACGCACGGAGCGGATGACGTCAATTTCCTTTTTGCCGCCGTCTTCGGCGTACAGGTAGTGCCGCTGGAACTCGGGCTGGATGGTGAGCCGCCCGGACAGGCCGTAGAGGCCCTTGCCCTCGTATTCGTTGTACTGGAATCCCTTGCAGATGTCCCCGACAGTCCAGTCCCTGTGCAGTTCGGTTGTCATTTGTCAAACATTTTTTTGGATGGCTCCGGCAGCTGAATGCCGGACGCGGATTGATTATTGCGCAGTGCTATATTTTGCGGATTATGATGCGTTTGTATGGCAAACTCACTTCCCCGTCAACCGTAAGACAAAGGGATGTCATGCTTGCTGTGACATGTGCTTTGTTGCCTTGGCTGCGAAGATTGCTTATCGCTTCCTGCCCGATTGGAGATGCTCCTGCAACCCTCAACCATTCAACGTCATCTCCATTGCCCACTATCTCGAACTGGTCGGGGCAGTATTTGTCGAGGAAGCTGATGGGCACTCCCATAGCCCCGCTCACGATGGTGACCTCCTCCGGGCTGAATCCGAACTCCATGATGATATATTTTCTCAATTCGTTAATATTCAGTGATTTGCCCCCCCTATGGCTTTAATGAACAGCCGCTTATACACGCGGCTGCCGTTGACGAGAGCCTGGGCGACGCCGCTCTCCGGATTCCACAGCCCGCCCGAGAATCCCTTGCCCTCGCTCTCGGTCGCTCCGATGATGCGGAACTGCTCCGGGTCATATTTGTCCAGGAATGTGACAGGGACGCCGAGGCACTCGCGCCAGTCGGAGGGGATGGCGTCGGTGTAGGGGACTTCTATAGCGTTATAGTTGTCATAGCGGGGATAGCCGCGTTCGCGGATCTCCTTGTGGCGGCTGTATCGGAGGTTGTCCCGCATGGTCATCAGGCGCAGCGGCTCATGCCTGCGCCCATGGTCGAGGTTGGTGAACCAGCAGGAGTTGCCGAGACGAGTGAAATCTCCCACATACCCCAGCCTGGCCGCCTTGGCCTTATCCTTGGGCGCCACTTCCGCCCCTTTGGGGACACCGAACACCATGTCGGACACGAAGCCTGTTGCGCCCAGCCACAGCTTGTTGTCCTTGATGAGCGGGAAGACCTCCTTGTAGGTGATGGCGTTCATGTTGCCGATGATGAGGAACTGCTTCCCTGCGTTGATTATCCACCCGAGGAACTCCCGGAAGAGGCTGAACGGGGGATTGGTGACTATGATGTCTGCCTCGTCCCTCAGAGCCGTGACCTCCGCGCTGCGGAAGTCGCCGTCGCCCTCCAGATAATGCCATTCCAGGTCATCGATGTCGATGCGGCTGTCCCCGTTGACATCGCGGTCGAGGACGAATATCTTGCCCCGGATCCTGGTCTTGTCCGGATCGAACATAGGGCTCTCTGTCTCGAAGAGCGTGGGCTCGTAGTCCTTGTATTTCTTGCTCTCGACGGCATAGGAGGTGCTGACGAGCCGCCTGAGGCCGAGCCGGGCGAAATTCTGCGCGAAGAAGCGGGTGAAGTTGCTCCATTCGGGGTCGTCGCAGGGTAGGAGGACCGACTTGTCGCGGAACGTGCCGGGGTTGTAGTCCAGATAGGCATTTATCTCCTTCTGGATGTCCGGGTATTGGGTGTAGAACTCGTCGTTCTTGGCGTTCTTGGCCGCCCCGAGGTTGCTGTTGTTGGCCATTGGTGTGTCGTGGTGTCGTATTGCTTATTGCGTGGTGTTGCGTATGGCGCGGTGTCGCGGCTTTGCGGTGAGGGCCATTCCGCCCCCCCCCGCAAGATACGCAAAACTTCGCAATCCCGGCATATGCAGCCAACATGGCTCAAATAAAAGAGGTCGGCCAAAAAATGCTTTTTGGCCGGCCTCCTCATGGCTAAAAACTAACACAGGTCTAGGATTAAAGACCGTGTCTCAATTTTCCGAATTAGCGTCATATATTCCTTTGGCACTGGATGAATATTGCTGTCTTTGTGAGATTCCCTGCCAATCTCGTTCTTGCCATCTTTATCAAACTCAATGTCAATAGTCCGCACAAGCCGGTGATGCTTATATTCAACTAGTTTTGCACTTGCTAGACTTGAGCAGTTCAGTTAATGCCCATGATATAAGAGCGCTCAAGAACTTCTTCGAGGGATTTCCCGTCAATCCTTGCATTATCCCATATGTCTTCAGGATTATTAAAGGAATATAAAACTTTGCCGTCATCGTGGGTGTCACCATCGCATTGCCATCCGATAAAAGGTTCGCTTCTGTCGCGCGGGAGTTCTTTAATCTTAACAGGCAATTCTTCTGAATGAATACCATAGAAGGTGTCATTATCAATGTAGTAGAAAGAGAGATTGTGTCCCGTTTCTACAACTTCGAAATCGAAAATTTCCTTGGATATGGATGACCTGGCCTCCCTGCGTTCATCGGGACGCCAGCCAAGCTCATCGGCATAGATGTGCTTACCTTGCCCATAGAAATTCTCTACTGCAATTTTTCTTGGCTCCATTTGTGTTTCTCTTTATTGTATTTTACAATTTTATCAATTAGAGGCTTGTATTCGCCTGGAATCGGATGGCGGTTGCTCCCGTCATGTCTTTCCCTCCCGACATTCCCATCTTCCTTCTCTTCCCAATTATGGGAATGAGAGGACTTCGAAGAGGCTGAATATGGTATATAATCCCCATTCTTGTCAAACTCAAGGTCGATAACTTTTGTCGCTTTGTGGTTTTTATAAACCGCGATTGATTTTATCTGGACACTACCGTCTTTAGTTGTCTTTGCACAAAGATACGTGGGATTATCCGAATTGGCGTTCATAGGTATCTTTATTTGTGTTTCCGTCTGTTTCTGGACAAGAATCTTGTGTCCGTCAATTCTGGATGTCGCCTCATTATGAGTGCGTGACGCTTCGGGGACACCTCTCAGCGATGAGCTATAAGAACCATTACCGCCCATGGCACACGCTGTTGAAGTTGTCGTTCTTGTAGAACGTGCTTATGGACACATCCTCCCCCTCCTGCATTGCTCCATATCGGAGTATGTGTATCGGGTGGAGTTCTTCCAAGACTCGCTGATAGCCTTTCATCCACAATGCCTTGGCCGTTCTGTCCGTACCGATGCCTGTGCTGTTTATGGAGATTATGGAGTTCTTTGGATAACCCTCCAGCACAAAATCATGGCTCCACTCCTTGCCCCAGCTTACATTGGGAATGACGTTCACCCCATGTCTCTGCCACCAGGCGCAGAGCAGCTTGTTGCGGAAGGTATTCCACATGACTTCCGGCAGGAGCATGTCTGAATAAAGCGAGAAGTCCGTTGAGATGACGAAAGGGAACTTCTGGAGCATAGGCAAATATACTTCGGGTTTGTTCCACACGCACTCAAAGAGCCTGTCGGCAATGATATGGTGCTTCAAAGGTGTCTTGTAATCAGTAATTCTAATTTCTTGTTTCATTACAATGTTAATTTGAATTGCACAATCCCACCCGAAGTTCGAGGGGAAGAAATGGTTAAATCCGATGTAAAGTCCGATTTTGGAGACTTTGTAATTCGCAAGAAAAGAATTACCTTTGAAACCCTTAATCGGGGGTCTTCCGTCTCCATTGAGTGCGAGGCTAAGTCCTGTCAATCGGGAAGTTGGACCTTTCTCATCGCACCAACTGCAATTGGTGCGATGATTTTTTCGCCTCTTTTCATTATTTCATGGCCACCTCCTTTTTCTTCTTTGCATTTTGTCTTTTGTTCATCTTGTAGACTTTCCCTCCGGCCTCGCCATCGAGTTCCGGCTCACGGGAGAGGTCAAACATCACCGTATAGTTTTTGTAGTCCAGCCCGATGTCATCAAACAGCCGGGATGTCGGCAGGTAAAAGTAGCCTGAAGAGCTATGAACCTTGAAACCGTCCTCGTCTGCCCCCTCACAAACAATCAAATAGAGAGAATGGCTGGACTCATTGTCACATGCTATCTTTATGTAGATGTCGTTTGAAAGGCCAAGAGCGGCAGCCGTCTCGGCCGTAAACCCAAGCTTGCCAGTAGCTTGGATTGTCACTTTTAACTTTGTGCTATACTGTTTAGCACTGTAGATTGACAATGTCATATAATAATTAATCAAAATCAAACCGCTGTGCGCCCGCAAGCTTGCAGGGGTTGCGCTACAAAGATATAAAAATAATCAGATGAAAAACAACCAAGAGAAAACAATTTGTTTTTCAAGAGCGGTAATGGGGGGGGTAGGCGGTGGCAAAAACACCTCGCGCGAATTTCAAGAGAGCAAAAAGATGGGAAAGCATTCAACGCCGTCAAAGCGTCTTGGACACCGATGGCGCAGTACGGGCAGTTGGACACGCCCTCCGACTGCGCAGAGCTGTGACCTCCGCGCTGCGGAAGTCGCTGTCCCCTCCAGATAATGCCATTCCAGATCGTCGATGTCGATGCGGCTGTCCCCGTTGACATCCCCCCCCCCGGTCGAGGACGAATATTTTGCCCCGGAAAGTGCCGGGGTTGTAGTCCAGATACGCGTTGACTTCCTTTTTCTCATTTTCTTGACAATATATCTATTATTTGCTAACTTGCAGTTCGCAAATTATGGACCGTAAAATATGAACTCTCATAAAATCCTAAAAAACAACCGGTTGGACAATCCTTTTGTCGTCAGCGGATATTTCGGCCCAGAATATTTCTGTGACCGTGAGCAGGAAACCGAAGACATTCTTTCAGCCTTGGAGAATGGATGGAATATCTCTCTCATAGCTCCTCGCAGAATAGGGAAAACAGGGCTGATAATGCGCTCGCTGGAAGAAATAGAGCATACCTCTGACACTAAATGCTTCTATGTAGATATTTTCTCGACAAAGAACATCACAGAATTTGTTCAGGCTCTCTCCCGCACCATTGTAGGAAAACTGGACACCTCTTTTGAAAAAGCATCAAAAAAAGCGATGCGATTATTCAGCGCGTTCCGGCCGGCTCTGAGTTTAGACCCGCAGACAGGGACTCCCGTCTTTTCATTCAACATATCTCCCGATCAGGCGCAGGACTCACTGGAAAGCATTTTCAACTATATCAAGAGTTCAGGTAAAAAATGCTGCATAGCCATTGATGAATTCCAGCAGGTTAATGAATATCCTGAAAGCGGGATTGAGGCTCTCCTCCGCTCATACATTCAGTTCATGCCGGACACTCGATTCATATTCGCCGGCAGCAAGCTTCACATGATGCGAGAAATGTTCCTTTCGCCGTCCAGACCTTTTTTCCAAAGCACCCGTATTATGGAACTTGGAGTGATTGACGAGAGCAAATATCTTGATTTCGCCAACTCATTTTTCGCCGAACAGAAAAGGGAGTTGTCCGCACCGGACTTCCATCAATTATATAACGATGTCGATGGCCAGACTTACTATGTACAAACCGTATTGAACAAGATCTATTCACACCCTTCACTTCCACTAGACAGTGACCTGATACACAGCTGCCTCTGGGAGGCAATAAACGAACAGGTTCCCACGTTTCAATATGTAATGGACACCTTGACTGCGAATCAATCGTCGCTCCTGAAGGCGGTCGCCCGTGAAGGAAATGTTAAAGAGCCTCTCGGCAGGCAATTCAGCCAGAAATATCTTTTGCCATCCAAAAGCAGCCTGAAACTGGCTCTTGACTATCTCATCCGCCATCAGCTGGTATACAAAGATTCCTCTCGTGGAGTCATAGTCTATGACAGATTCATGGGCAAATGGCTCGCCAGCCTCTTGTATTAGCGTCAGACAGGGGAAGGCGTCTTGATGTTGCCGTTCTCCAACAGGCAGGGGCTGATTTGGCTATAAGTAAATTTGTCTTTGATAAAAATACGGACTACCTTTGCTCCCATGAACGCTGAAATGGAAAATATACGGCGGGCGAGGCGCAGACGTATTGCCGAGGAGATTAAGGACGCCCTCCGGGCGCAAGGCCTCAGCAGGAAAGAGTTCGCGCTCAAGATGCACCGTCTGCCGAGCGACGTCACCAAGTGGCTGGGCGGAGACCACAATTTCACCTCTGACCTTCTGGCCGAAATCTCCGAGACGCTTGACACGGAGATCAGCGGAAGCGAAAGAGCCGGAAGTCACCCTGGCAGCCTGGTCTCCGGCTACGGCCCCGTCAAGAGTCCTGACAGGCAAGTCGCCGAGCCTGCAACCTCCGGCGGCATATATGTGGAGTTGTCAGGGGACTTGTCCGAAAGGCTTCTCCGCAAGTCAAAGGAGGCGGGGATGAGCGCGAGAGAATATGCCGGGAGTGTCCTGGCGGCCGCCCTCCGCGAGAGGAAGCCGTCGGCAGCTGATTTCTATGGCGTACTCCCGGAGGACTTCCCGGATGCCGACAGCCTCCGGAGCATGAGGACAGCCAACAGCTTCCCGGAGATATGAGATACCTGCTGGATACCAATATCTGCGTCCATTGGCTTCGAGGCCGCCATGATGTCGGCAAGGCCGTTGACAGGATCGGCATGGACAACTGCTGCATAAGTGAGATAACGGCCGCCGAGTTGCTCTTCGGGGCTCATCTCGTCACTTTCAGGACAGGCCGGCAGGACGACTTGGAGGTCGTGCGAAGGTTCATTTCCGCCTTGAGGGTCATACCCATTTCAAGTGGCATCGAAATGTTCGCCTGGGAAAAGGCCCGCCTGAGGCTGGAGGGGCGAGAGATTGAGGATTTCGACCTGCTGATTGCCTGCTGCGCAGTGTCAGAGGGGGCGGTGCTGGTCAGCGAGAATGTCTCCCACATGGAGCGCGTCAGCGGAGTCCGTCTCGAAAACTGGATTGCCCGTTGAAAATTGCTGACTTGCAGGCCGGCCGCTCTCCCTTTATATTACAAATTAAAAATTCGATTTTATATTTGTAAGAACAATATGAAAGAGATTGACTAAAAGAGAGTCTAACACTATAGCCAAGACCATGAAAATAAGCAAGTATTCGTTCGGCGTGGGCGACCGTTTCGCCCATGAGGGAGTCGCCCAGCTGCAGGCCCTCATCAACGCCGAGAAGCAATTTGGGGTGCATTTCACACCCGTGTGGAACAAGTCCAACCGCGAGCACCAGATAGTCGGCACAGAGCCGTCCGGCACCCGCAAGGAGGCCGATGCGGCCGTCAAGGCTCTCGGCTATACGGGGCAGTATTTCGTGGACGCGGACCACATCAACCTCTCCAACGTGGACAAGTTTGTGGACAGTTCGGACTTCTTCACGATAGACGTTGCGGACTACATTGGCAAGCAGGCGGACGCCGCGTCGGTTGACAAGTTCGTTGACTCCAACAGGAGATTTGCCGGGACCGTGAGCATCCCGGGGATTGAGCCGTTCGAGGTCACCAAGGACGAGCTGGAGCGGATAGCGGGGCGCTACCTGTACGCCATTCAGGAGGCCGGGCGCATCTACAGGCACATCGAGGCCGTCAAGGGGGCTGGCAATTTCGTCACCGAAGTCTCCATGGACGAAGTGGACGAGCCGCAGAGCCCGGTGGAGATACTCTTTATCCTCAAGGGTCTCGCGGACGAGGGGGTGCCGCTCCAGACCATCGCGCCCAAGTTCACGGGGAGGTTCAACAAAGGGGTGGACTATCGTGGCGACCTGCAGAAGTTTGAGAAGGAGTTTGCCGAAGACCTGCTCGTGACAGACTATTGCGTGAGGGAGTTCGGCATGAGCGACAACCTCAAGCTGAGCATCCATTCGGGGTCGGACAAGTTCTCCATCTATCCCATCATGGGGAGGCTCATACGCAAATATGACAAGGGCATCCATATCAAGACAGCCGGCACCACATGGCTGGAGGAGAACATCGGACTGGCCCTGGCAGACCCTGCGGCTCTCAAGTTGGCCAAACGCATCTATGTCGGGGCGCTCGAGCGGATGGACGAGCTGACGATACCCTACGCGGCCGTCATTGACGTGGACAGGGCAGCCCTGCCATCTCCCGAGGAGGTGGAGGGATATGACGCGCAGAGGTATGCCAGGACGCTGCGCCACAATGCCGAAGACCCGCTGTACAATCCCTCGTTCAGGCAGCTGATACACGTGAGCTACAAGATAGCGGCGGAGCTGGGAGACGAGTACTATCCGGCCTTGGAGAGGCATACGGACGTGATTGCCGAGCAGGTGATCGCCAACCTCTGCGACCGGCACATCGCCCGGCTGCTGGGCTAGCGTTGAGCAAAGATTCTTCGCTGTCGCTCAGAATGATTCCGGGACTTTCATCTCGGGGATGACTGTATCTGCGCCGCCCCCATCCGCTTGCGGCCGGAGCAGCATGCAGCTGTATATCGGCATGTGCGTGATGCCGCAGCTGACGCTTATTTCCCGTTCGTTGCTGAACACCACTGCCTGACGGATGTTATAGTCCGGCGTGGTTAGAAGATTATTTAACGCGCTATGCACGGTATAATCCTTGCCGGATTTGACTTCGACCGGCAGCACTGTCAGACGGGTATAGTCATCAAGCAGGAAATCCACCTCGCCTCTTTTCTTGTTGTCATAATAATGCAGCTGGAATCCGTGCGCGTGCAGTTCCTGGGCGACAACCGTCTCGTAAACAGATCCCAGGTTGATGCTGCGCACATCTTCCAGCACTGCATTTATGTTATTTCCGTAGAGGAGAGCCGTCAGCAGCCCGACATCATTCATGTAAAGTTTGACGAGGTTCTTGCTCTCTGATTCAAGCAGCGGGAATTTTGGGTTGCTGATGGCTCTGACCGCCAAGGCTGTCCCTGAATTGGTGAGGTACTCAAACTCATCGGCATAGTCGCTGAACTGCTTGTGTCCGGCCGTGTCCTCAATACGCTTCACAACGACCCGTTTCTTCCTGTTCTCCATATTGGATGGTATCAGGTCGTATATCTTTCTTATAACCAGTCTTTTGTCCTCATCATACTGGGATGCGTCCACTCTGTACATCGAGTGAATGTCCCTATGTATCCTCCGGACCTCGGAAATGTTTCGGGTGTCAACAAACTTGTTGACGGCTTCCGGCAATCCCCCCACAAGCAGGTATAGTTTGAACTGCCGCAGCATGTAATCATGGAGTGGCTCACCCAAGGATTCTCCAGCGAGAAGCTTCTTCCTCACGGCATCTATCGTCTCTTGACCGCAGCCGACAGCCAACAGGAACTCCTCAAAATCCAGCGGAAACATTTCAGCCATGGCTATGCTCCCCATTGGCACAGACGCGGTCTCTGACAGGGCGACACCCAGCTGGGACCCGCTCGCGATATATGTATACCGTCCCTCCTGATTGAGGAATTTCAGCATTGTCATCAGATGCGGATAGCTCTGTATCTCGTCAAGAAACACGAGAGTATCCGCCTTATGCCCAAGCCTGCTGCCGGCGATTGCCCCGAGCTGCAAGTAAAAATCTTCTGAAGTCCGGACAGAGGCAAAGTAGGCAGCACCCTCCTTGTCAGCTTTCAGGTCAATTTCGACATAATGCTCAAATAGCTTCTTTCCTACATATCTGATGATGTACGATTTGCCAATCTGTCTGGCTCCGTTCACCAGCAGTATCTTGTTCGTTTCATTCCGAAGAAAATTCTCTATGTCCCCGGCAAATTTCCTATAAAGCATCTCACATTAGTTATCAGCTTGCAATATAGGCATTTATTTTTGGCGGGCAAACAGGAATCGGGAATTATTCCGCCTTTTTAGCATGCGAAATCGGGAATTATTCCGGCATTTTTATGCCGGTAATCGGGACTTTTTCCGACCCTGACGTGTCTTTCGAGCGTCAGCGGAGGACGATGTTGCGGAACTCGATGGGGCCGCCCTCGCTCTGCATGCCTATGTAGCCCCCCGTGGTGCCGATGATCCGGGTGGAGTTGACCAGGACTCCGTTGATGTACACGGTGCAGTTGCCTTTTTTGCAGACAATGCGGGTCTCGTTCCATTCTCCGACAGGCTTCTCGACTTTCTCGTCAGTGAGAGTCTCCTTGAACCAGGAGTTGCCCCTGAGCTCGCCGCCCTCTATCTCGATGCCGCTGATGATCATGCCCAGCTGGTCGCCCTTGAGCTGGCACTGGACGCCTTGGGGCCACACTTTGTCGCCGTCTTGCAGGTACACGTAGATCCCGCTGTCATAGCCTTGCCCGCCTGACCACCTCCATTCGAGGGAGAGGGTGAAGTCGGAGTATTTGCCGTTGGTGCGTATGTAGCCCAGCGGCTGTCCCGTGACGCTGATTGCCCCGCCTTTGGCGGAGAACACTTGGTCAGGGGACGCGGCGCTGTCAGGAGCCGTTATGGCTGTCCATCCGTCCAGATTGTCCCCGTTGAAAATCCGGACACCGCGACTGCAGCCGCAGCAGAGCGCCGTCACGGCCACCAGTGATAACAATAAAGCCTTGGTATTCATAGCAAGAAAAGTAAAAAATCGTTAGAGAAGCTTGCGGCGGAGCTCGCGGATCATGTCCACGGTCATGGACTCGAGGTCGTATGAGGGCTTCCATCCCCATTCCGCCCTCGCGCAGCTGTCGTCCATTTTGTCTGGCCATGATTCCGCTATGCCCTGGCAGACCGGATCCACCTCATAGCGCATCCGGAGGCCTGGGATATGCTCCCGTATCTTGGCGGCGAGGATTTCCGGGTCAAAGCTCATGGAGGCCACGTTGAACGAGTTGCGGTGCACCAGCTTGTCCGGGTCGGCCAGCATGATGTCCACGGCAGCCTTGAGGGCGTCCGGCATGTACATCATGTCCATGAATGTGCCGGCCGCGATGGGACAGACGAACTCCTCGCCCTTGACGGCGGAATAGTAGATCTGGACGGCGTAGTCCGTGGTGCCCCCGCCGGGGAGGGTGACATGTGAGATGAGCCCCGGGAAACGCACGGAGCGCGTGTCAACGCCGTATTTGTGGAAATAGTAGTCGCTCAGCAGCTCGGTAGCCACCTTGGTGCAGCCGTACATGGAGCGCGGGCGCTGGATGGTGTCCTGCGGGGTGTTCTGGTGCGGCGTCTCCGGGCCGAACGAGCCTATTGAAGACGGCGTGAACACCGCCACACCCTCCTGCCGCGCGATTTCCAGCACATTCATCAGCCCGTCTATCTGGATGTGCCAGGCGAGCTGCGGTTTCTCCTCCGCCACATGGGACAGCAGGGCTGCGAGGTTGTAGATGGTGTCGATGCGGTATTTCTTGACCGCGCCCAGGACGGCTTCCCCGTCGCAGACGTCCGCAATCACGCTCGGCCCGCTCTCGAGCAGCTCCCCGTGAGGCTCGGCCCCCGGGATGTATCCCGCCACTATGTCGCCTTCGGGGAACATGCGGCGGAGCTTCATGGTCAGTTCGGATCCTATCTGTCCGGTGGAACCGATAACGAGGACATTTCTCATTGCTTTTCCAAACTTAATTAGCTATTTTGGCGGACAAAAATACATAGTTTTTTCGGAAATAGTTTTAGCAATGTACGGTAAATTCCAGAAACACTTGCAGGACGAGCTTGCCTCCATCCGTGAGGCGGGGCTGTACAAGCAGGAACGTGACATCGCCTCCCCCCAGTCGGCGGAGATTATTCTTGAGGACGGGAGCAAGGCTCTCAACTTCTGCGCCAACAACTATCTCGGGCTGGCGGATTCGAAGATGCTCATCGATGCCGCCAAGCGGGCCATGGACGAGCGGGGATACGGCATGTCTTCGGTGCGGTTCATTTGCGGGACGCAGGATCTGCACAAGGAGCTGGAGGCGGCCATCTCGGGCTTCTTCCGGACGGAGGACACGATACTCTACGCCTCGTGCTTTGACGCCAACGGCGGGCTGTTCGAGCCTCTGCTGACGGCGGAGGACGCCATCATCTCCGACGCGCTCAACCACGCGTCCATCATAGACGGGGTGCGCTTGTGCAAGGCGGTGCGCTACCGCTACGCGAATGCGGACATGGACGACCTGGAGCGTTGCCTCAAGGAGGCGCAGGCGCAGAGGTTCCGCATCATCTGCACCGACGGGGTCTTCTCCATGGACGGCAATGTCGCGCCAATGGACAAGATATGCGAGCTGGCGGAGAAATACGACGCGCTTGTCATGGTGGATGAGAGCCACAGCGCGGGCGTGGTCGGCAAGACCGGTCACGGCGTAGCTGAGCAGTTCGGCTGCTACGGGAGGATTGACATTTTCACGGGGACTCTCGGCAAGGCGTTCGGAGGGGCTGTCGGCGGGTTTACGACCGGCCGGCGGGAGATTATAGAGATGCTGCGACAGCGTTCGCGCCCGTACCTGTTCTCCAACTCCATTCCGCCGATGATAGCGGCGGCCGGGATAGAGGTCTTCAAGTTCCTCTCCAGAGACACCGCCCTGCATGACAGGCAGCAGCAGAATGTCGCTTATTTCCGGGACAAGATGATAGCTGCGGGCTTTGACATCAAGCCGACACAGAGTGCCATCTGCGCGGTGATGCTGTATGACGCGCCGCTCGCGCAGAGGTTCTCGGCGAGGATTGCGGAGGAGGGCATCTATGTGACAGGCTTCTTCTATCCGGTGGTGCCCAAGGGGCAGGCCCGCATAAGGGTGCAGCTCTCGGCGGCGCACACGCGTGAGCATCTGGACAAGGCCATTGCCGCATTTGTCAAGGTAGGCAAGGAGCTTGGAGTCATCTCGTAGGCGCCGGCATGAGGCATTGGGCGGAGGCGCTCGCAGTTGCTGTTGCGGGCCTGTTTGCGGTTTCCTGCACGGGCGGTGACAGGTATGTGGCTTTCAGGGGCTACGCCCAGGGCGGCACATACACTGTCAAGGTCAACCTGCGCGGGGTGAGAGAGAGGCCGCAAGAGATTTCTGAACGGATTGACAGCGTCCTGGCGCGGATTGACGCGAGCCTGTCCGGATACAACAAGGGATCGGTGCTGAGCCGTCTCAACAGGGGCGACACGGTGAGGCCGGACGAGCTGTTCCTGGACATGTACGAGAGGGCGTACGCCTTGTATGAGGAGTCCGGAGGAGTGGTGGACGCAGCTGGGGGGCCGCTGTATGACGTGTGGGGGTTCGGCTTCACCGAGGGGGAGATGCCGTCGGACGAGGCGGTCGCGCAGGCGCGGGCCGCCTCGGGGATGTCGCGCCTGCGGCGCGACATCCGTGGCGCGTTGCGCCCCGACGGCACCCTCGCTGCCACGGACTTGCTGCTCTCCCCAGGCGGCTGCCCGCAGGATTGTGGAGGTCGCGGCACCAGGGATCTGCAGCTCGCTGCGCCGTCCGCTCATGCGCCGGCTTGCAGCTCCGCCGGAAAGCCGCTGGGGCGCAGCGTCGCCGCAGGGACGCCCGCTCCTGCCCCCGTGCTCAACTTCAACGCCATAGCCCAAGGCTACAGCTGCGACCTCATCGCGCAGTACCTCCACAGCCTCGGCATCCATGACATGCTCGTGGATATCGGGGAGATATGGTGCGAGGGGCGCAACCCGGACGGCAAGCCCTGGTCCATAGGCATAGACCGCCCCACAGACGGCAACAACACCCCCGGTGCGGATATGCAAGGCATCTGGCGCTCCAAGCCCGACGGCCCGGGGCAAGGGGTGGTGACCTCCGGCAATTACCGCAAATACTACATCCGCGACGGGCGCAAATACTCTCACACCATAGACCCTCGCATCGGCCGCCCGGTGTCGCACAACCTCCTCAGCGCCACCATTGTGGCTCCCGACGCCACTACGGCAGATGCAGTAGCCACCTGGTGCATGGTCATCGGCCTGGAGGAGTCCGAGGCCCTGCTGCGCCGTCTCGCTCTGGACGGCTGCCTGATATGGTCTGCCCCCGACGGCTCGTGCCGCGTCTCCACGACCGCCGGCTTCGCGCTTGACGATGCCAGCTGACGGCATTGGCTGTTCGTGCATTCCGCAGGACACAGACAACCACGCTGGAAGCCACTCTGGGTCATTCCAATGTGTCCTCCGCGACCAATTCCCCCTCGCAGGACACATTCATCGGCCTCCAGCCGTCATGCAACGGCATCTCGTGCACCCTGCGAAAATCACGGACGGCGCATTTCCATGTCGCAGCGCACCCCGCCCTTAAGGAGGGCTGTCACACCCTGCCCGCACCATGCCGATTGTGACGAAAGGCACGAGCCATGCCCCAATTCCGCCAGCTGCGCGAGGCCGTGATTATCAGGGAATGGGTGAAACAGCTTGTCGCAAGATGCAATCAGGGCTTAAGTATTGTTGTTATATTTGCCAATAAACCATTTAGAACATGCTGCAATGGAAATAATAAAAATTCATGTCCTGCACACCGGCGAAGTCAGAGTGTCTCCCTACTTGCCATTAGGCGGAGATGATTGCAGCCTCCTCAAAGCATCCGGCATCTCCCTCGACAAGGAGGCGCTGCGGAAGTCGCTCCAGTGGAGCCGCAAGCGGTTGAATTATAATGCTTGACTTGTAATGATTCAGAGCAAGGTAATCCTGGTGACAGGCGCGAGCAGCGGTATCGGGTTCGACACTTGCAAGCTTCTGGCGGATCAAGGGCACAGGGTCTACGGGGCTGCGAGGCGTATGGAAAAGATGGAGCCCCTCCGGCAATTCGGGGTCACGCCTGTGCGCATGGATATCACAGACGACACTTCCGTTCAGAGAGCCGTTGAGGAGATTTTTGCTGGGGAGGGCAGAATTGATGTCCTTGTCAACAATGCCGGTTACGGGTCCTACGGAGCGGTAGAGGATGTGAGTATCGAAGAAGCTAAAAGGCAATTTGATGTCAATATATTCGGGCTCGCCTCGCTCACAAAGAGGGTGTTGCCGTACATGCGTGCGCAGCACGGCGGCCGGATTGTCAACATCTCGTCGATGGCGGGGCGCGTCCCCACATACATGGGTGCCTGGTATCATGCCACCAAATATGCCCTCGAGGGGTTCAGTGACGCTCTCCGCATGGAAGTCTCCGACTTTGGCGTCAAGGTTGTCATCATTGAGCCCGGCGGCATCAAGACCAGCTGGGGATTCATCGCCGCAGACCATCTTGAGCAGTCGGCCAAGGGCGGGGCATACGAGCGGCAGGCGATGGAGACTGCTGCAAACATCCGTAAAATGTATTCCGGCAGGATGATGAGCGACCCGTCTGTGGTCTCCAGGGCGATTTCTCGCGCCGTCAACGCCCGCCGCCCCAGATGCCGTTACCTCATCGGTTTCATGGCAAAGCCGTCTGTATTCTTCCACTCCATTCTTCCCGCCCGCGTCTTCGACTCCATTATCAAACGCTTCATTTGAGAGAGCCACGACAGATGGACAGGAGAAAATTGACAGGATTTGAGATGCACCGGCTCGGGGTGGAGGAGTACCGCGCGCTCCCTCCAGGGGATGTGGCCGTGGTGCTGGACGGCATACGCAGCGCCCACAACGTGGGCTCGGTGCTCCGCACCTGCGACGCGTTCCGCGTCGCCTGCGTATGCCTCTGCGGCATCACCGCAGTCCCGCCCAGTGCGGAGATACACAAGTCAGCTCTGGGGGCTGAGGACTCCGTGCGCTGGAAGCATTACGATGACACAATGGACGCGCTGGCTGACCTCAAGAGGCAGGGCTATGAGATTGTCGCGGTCGAGCAGACCGTCGGTTCGGTGAGCCTGGACAGGTTTGAGCGGCAGCCGGGGCGCAAATATGCGCTTGTGTTCGGCAACGAGGTGGACGGGGTGAGGCAGGACGTGGTGGACGCCTCGGACGAGGTCATAGAGATACCGCAGTGGGGGACGAAGCATTCCCTCAATGTGTCGGTGGCCGCAGGAGTGGTCCTGTGGCATTTCCGCCCCGCCGACGCCGGTTGAATGACCGCCAGCCAACCGATGGCCGCCTTTTCCCGCTTGCCGGTCTTGTCCCGCGAGTGCCCCTGATGGCGCGGCCGGACTTCCGTTGTTGCCGGATTAGGCGGATTTAATTATTTTTACGGCTCGAAAACAGGCGGAACATTTTGATTGATTACAAAAATTGAAAGCATGAAGAAAGGACTTCTGACAACAATCGTCATCATCGCGGTGGCGCTTGTGCTCTTTGTATGGGTCAAGAACACGTACAACGGCCTGGTCGCCTCGGACGAGGGCGTCAAGGCCGCATGGTCGCAGGTCGAGAATGTCTATCAGAGGCGCTCCGACCTCATTCCCAACCTTGTAGCTACCGTGAAAGGCTATGCCCAGCACGAGAGCGGCACGCTGGAGGCTGTGGTCTCCGCCCGCTCCAAGGCCGTGAGCGTCACCGTCAATCCGGATGACCTCTCCGAGGAAAGCATCGCCAAGTACCAGCAGGCCCAGGGAGAGCTCTCCACGGCCATCGGGCGGCTGCTTGGCATTGTCGAGAATTATCCTGACCTCAAGGCTAACGAGAATTTCTTGCAGCTGCAGGCCCAGCTGGAGGACAGCGAGAACCGCATTGCCGTGGAGCGGAAGAAGTATAATGAAGCGGCTCGTGCCTACAATACGCAAGTGAGGTCTTTCCCGGCCAATATCCTCGCCTCCATCTTCCAGTTCCGGACAAAGGGGTATTTCGAGGCGGATGAGGCGGCGAAGGCTGCGCCCAAAGTCGAGTTTTAGCCTGTCGGCGGAATGATACCCCTTTTCAGGACGGCAAGGGGCGCTCCCGCTCCGGCGCTTTTGGCGGCTGTCGTGGCATTGGCATTATCGCTGGCCGCTTCCGCCCAGTCATCCCCGCCGGACGATGACGTGCTGCCGGATTTGGAGACCGTCTCCGTCCCGGAGCTGCCATCGGACGATGACGTGCTGCCGTCCTTAGCGGCTGATGATGCCTCGGAGCAGCTTGAGACTGTCTCTGTCCCGGCGTTCGCAGGGATTCCTCCCAGGCCTTCGCCCGAGCGGCTGGTCAATGACCTCGCCGGCGTACTCTCCGGCGCTCAGGCCGGGTCTTTGGAACGGATGCTGGTCGCATTCGACGATTCGACTTCTAACCAGATTGCCGTGGTGACTGTCCCGGATCTTGGAGGCGAGGACGCCAATGCGTTCGCAGCTGAACTGGGACAGTCGTGGGGTGTCGGGGGCGCCCGGCACAACAACGGCGTGGTGCTCCTTGTCAAGCCGAGGAATGCTGGCGGGTACGGGGAGGTGGCTATCCAAGTCGGATACGGGCTTGAGGGTGCACTTCCGGATGCCATCTGCAAGAGCGTCATAGAGCGGGTCATCATACCGTATTTCAGGGATGGGGACTATTACGGAGGCATCCGCGCGGGTGTGGAAGAGATTATGGCCATGGCGTCCGGCGAGATTTCGGAAGTGCGGGCGCGGGATGACGAGGAAGACGGCTGGGCGGGAGTGGCTGTCGTGCTGTTGTTTATTGCCCTGATGGCATTTGTTATCTGGTATGCCCGCAAGCATCCGGGGTCGGGCGGTGGCGGCAATTATCGGGGCGGAGGGGGAGGCCCCACAATCTGGACTTCCGGCGGCGGACGGGGCGGAGGCTCGCTGGGCGGCGGTTCGTTTGGCGGTGGAAGCTTCGGCGGATTCGGCGGCGGCTCTTTCGGCGGCGGAGGGGCGTCCGGGCGGTTCTAGCCCGCCGCCATTCGTGATTTTCGCAGGGAAGCCGGATGCCGCCGCAAGGTAGAACTTTTCATTCCCAGGCCTGCGCCGGTGAGGTTAGCCGAGCCGATGCCGGAAATCAGTCGCCGAACACAGCCCGCAGCTGCCTGTCGCTGATGCCCGGGAACAGGCTCCTGACATGCTCTTTGAGAGACGCGAGGGAGGCCTCCGGGGAGTGCCCGGCTTGCGTTTGCGCCGTCCGAGCCGGTGCCTTTGTCTTGAAGAAAATGGCTTCGAAGTCCTCACCGTCCCCGCCCTCATCCTCATAAATGGCGTCCGGTGTGCAGAAAGATGACCTCTGCCAGCCGTCGTAATGCAGGTCTGGGCCCCGGAAGAGCCTTTGGATAGCCCCTGTGGTCACAAGGGTGTCATTCATCAGGCGCATCAAGATGACATCCATCTGGTTCTTCTTGACCCCAAAACGCTTGCGCAACTCCGCCCCGGTCATCATGCCCCTGCTGCGGATTTCCTCAAAGACCTCTTTATCAACTCCGTGCGGCTGGTATTTCGGCAAGGCCCGGCGGTAATTCATTATCTCTCTGTACCACTTCACCGTGGCGAATGCTGCCTTGCCGCCGAAGAGGAATTTGCCGTAGGCTATCTCGCCGCTGCCGACAGCGTCAACTTTCCAGTCCCACGGCCCCAGTTCCTCGTCTGTGAGGAAATATTCCGCCGGAGTCATGTCCTCGACAGAGAAACCCGGCACTGCGTTCGAAAAGAACGGCAGGATGCCGAATTCCTTGATGGCCGATATCATGTCCTCGGCGCTGCGTATCTGAATGTTCAGGTTCATTTGTGAAGCAAATATCGTCATTCCGGCGGAAATGCCAACATTGCCGCAGCGGCTTTCAGGCATTCCACGCTTGCCCGCGCATGTCATCATACTGGCACAATCTGACGCAAATGGTCATGGCACGATGATTGACAATTATGCAACACCGCGCGAAACAGCCTGTCCGGCATGTCAAAATGGCAGATGGGGCAGATGCTGTCCAGCAGCCGACGGACGAAGAGGCAGATGCCGCCCGATGCCCAATGGCCAGCGGACAAAGGACGAGGCGGAGGCCTGACAGGAGACGTGCGCGTGACACGCCGCAGCGGCTGCCTGTGAGCCGGGAACGCCCGGCGGCAGCAGGCGCGACAAAAAAGACGACCATTATTATGAACGCAAAGAATACAGACCTCGTGATGTTCCCCGCCCAGTCGGCGGTCAGCATCATCCCAGTAGCGCCGGGAGAGTCTTCCGGCCACATCGAGTCCAAGGACCTGCCTGACACGCTCCCCATACTCGCGCTGCGCAACGCGGTGCTCTTCCCGGGAGCCATATACCCTGTCACCATCGGCAGGGAGAAATCCGTCAAACTCATCCATGAGGCGGAACAGAACAACACATTCATCGGCGCAGTCCCGCAGAACGACGTCTCCGTTGAGGAGCCCCAGGAGAAAGACCTGTACCCCTACGGCACGGCGGCGCGGGTCATCCGCACCCTCGAGATGCCTGACGGCAGCCTGACTGCCATCCTGCAGGCGTACAGCCGCCTCTCACTCGACGCGGTGGTGTCTTATGACCCCTACATCATAGGCCGGGTGCATTATCTGGAAGATGAGATGCCCCAGGAGCAGTCCGTTGACATGAAGATGATTGAGGAAGACCTCAAGGACAAGGCCGCCCAGATCATCAAGTCCTCCAACATGATGTCCAAGGAGGCCATCGGGGCGCTGCGCGGCATAGACGACTTCGCTTTCCTCGTCAACTTCATCGCCACGACCATTGAAGTGGAGAACTTCAAGGACAAGATGGAGCTGCTCCAGTACGATGATGTCAAGGCCAGGGCCATGCACCTGCTGACCATCATGGACGTGCAGCTGCAGCTGCTCAAGATCAAGCAGGACCTCAACAGCAAGGTCAAGGCCGAGATTGACCAGCAGCAGAGGGAATACTACCTCAACAACCAGCTGCGCACCATCCAGGAAGAGCTCGGCATGGACGAGATGGAGGAGTTCGACAAGATGAGGGAGAAGGCCTCCCACAAGCACTGGCCTGAGAAAGTGGCGGAGACGTTTGAAAAAGAGCTCAGCAAGCTTGAGCGTTACAACCCCTCCTCCCCGGACTACAGCGTCCAGTACAATTACCTGGAGTTCATGCTTGACCTGCCTTGGGACGACATGTCCAAGGACAATCTTGACCTCGCCCATGCGCAGAAAGTCCTCGACCACGACCATTTCGGGCTGGAGACAGTCAAGGAGCGCATCATTGAGTACCTCGCCGTGCTCAAGCTCAAAGGCAACATGAAGTCCCCGATCCTCTGCCTCTACGGCCCTCCGGGAGTCGGCAAGACCTCGCTGGGCAAGTCCATCGCCAAGGCCCTCGGCAGACAATATGTCAGGATTTCCCTCGGCGGAATGCATGACGAGGCCGAGATCCGCGGACACCGCAAGACCTATGTCGGGGCGTTGCCGGGGCGTATCCTCAACGGGATAGCCAAGGCCGGGACCTCCAACCCGGTGATAGTGCTGGACGAGATTGACAAGCTGGCGTCCGACTTCAAGGGCGACCCCAGCTCGGCGCTCCTCGAGGTGCTGGATCCCGAGCAGAACAGCACGTTCCATGACAATTACCTGGATCTCGACTACGACCTCTCCAACGTCATGTTCATCACGACCGCCAACACCATCTCCACCGTGCAGCCCGCCCTGCTCGACAGAATGGAGCTTATCAACGTGTCGGGATACCTCGCGGAGGAGAAGATGGAGATTGCCAACCAGTTCCTGCTGCCCAAGCAGCTCAAGGAGCACGGGCTCCGCAAGAGAGACCTCAAGATATCGCCTGAGGCCCTGCGCATGATCATTGACGAGTACACCCGTGAGAGCGGTGTGCGCGGGCTGGAGAAGCAGATAGCCAAGCTCGCCCGTGTCACCGCCAAAAAGATTGCTCTCGGGGAGAAATACCCTCACACCATCAAGCCGGAGCATCTCAAGGAATACCTCGGCCTGCCGACCAACATGCACGACTCCCAAGAGGGCAATGAACTGCCCGGTGTGGTGACCGGCCTTGCCTGGACGGCCATGGGAGGGGAGATTCTCTTCATTGAGAGCCAGGCCTCCGACGGCAAGGGCGTGCTGACCATGACCGGCAACCTCGGCGACGTGATGAAAGAGTCCGCCACCATCGCATACCAGTACATCAAGGCGCATCCCGCTCTGGCCTGCATGACATCCGAGGAGTTCTCCAAAAAGGACATCCACGTGCATGTCCCGGA
Organism: uncultured Muribaculaceae bacterium; assembly: GCA_964556285.1. Taxonomy (GTDB): domain Bacteria; phylum Bacteroidota; class Bacteroidia; order Bacteroidales; family UBA932; genus Cryptobacteroides. The sequence goes on along the minus strand of CAZKVW010000018.1, from coordinate 12,384 downwards.
GGGGGCCACTCCCAAGGACGGCCCGAGCGCCGGCATCACGATGGTCAGCTCCATGGTCTCCGCGCTGCGCGGGCAGGCTGTCAAGAAGCACATAGCCATGACCGGTGAGATGACCCTCAGGGGCAGGGTGCTGCCTGTCGGGGGCATCAAGGAGAAGATACTTGCGGCCAAGCGGGCAGGGGTTAAGACCATCCTGCTGTCCGAGGACAACCGCAGGGACATTGAGGACATCAAGGAAGTCTATCGCCAAGGCCTGGAGTTCGTGTACGTGCATGACATAGACGATGTCATCAGCAAAATATTCTGAATGACGGGCGGAGAATGCCGCCCCGGCGCGAAGTGCCGGAAGCAGGAGGATGACGGAGCATGAGCGGAGCAGCGTGTAAGACATGGATGTCAAGATAGAACAAAGCTGGAAGCAGGCCCTGCAAGGAGAGTTCGACAAGCCCTACTTTGCGGGGCTTGCCCGTCAACTGCACGAAGAGAAGTCGCGCGGCGAGGTCATCTACCCTCCCGGGAGGCTGATATTCAGAGCTTTTGAACTCACTCCGCTGGACAAGGTCAAGGCCGTCATTCTCGGCCAGGATCCATACCATGGGGAGGGACAGGCCATGGGGCTGTCATTCTCCGTCCCGGACGGGGTCCCGGCCCCGCCGTCGCTCAAGAACATTTTCCGCGAGATAGAGACCGACTTGGGTGTCCGCATGTCAGGGAGTCCCAACCTGGAGCCGTGGGCGCGTCAGGGGGTGCTGCTGCTCAATGCCATCCTGACGGTGCGAGCCGGGCAGAGCGCGTCGCACAGCGGCATTGGCTGGCAGGAGTTTACGGATGCCGTGATACGCGTCATCAGCGACAGGCGCGAGGGGGTGGTGTTCCTGCTCTGGGGCAACTACGCCCGCTCCAAGAGGGATCTCATCGACCAGAGCCGGCACTATGTGCTGGAGGCGGCGCATCCCTCGCCGCTGGCTCGGGGCGCGTTCTTCGGCTGCCGCCATTTCTCCAAGACCAACGCCATCCTCGCCTCGCGCGGCGAGACCCCCATTGACTGGCGGCTATAATTCCATGTCAAGGCTCCTGCTCCGGGCGAGCATGCAGGCCCCCACGATGCCCGCGTCGTCCTGCAGCTGCGAAGCCACTATGGAGACGTTCTGGCTGATCAGCTTGAGCGAGTACTGCTTGATGGCCAGGGCCGCCTGCTGGATGAAATACCAGGACGGCAGCTCGGCGAACTTGCCGCCTATCACTATGCATTCAGGGTTGAAGATGTTGAGCATCCCGGCGAGATGCTTCCCGAGCTCGATACCCGTGCGGGACACTATGTCGATGGCCAGCGGATCCTCCAGGTCTATGGCATTCAGTATGTCGTAGGTGGTGAGGGACTCCTTGGCGCGGACTTTCTTGGACAGCACGGACGCCTCTCCGGCCATTATGCGGGCTGTGATCTTGCGCACCACCGCGCGTCCCGACACCTCCGTCTCGATGCACCCCTTCTTGCCGCAGTGGCACAAGACGTTGTTGTCGTAGGCATGGACATGCCCCAGCTCGCCCGAATACCCGTCGCTGCCGTTGTACAGTCTTCCGCCGAGTATGATGCCCAGCCCCAGCCCCCATCCCATGTTGACGAAGAGCAGGTTCTGCCATTTGTCCTTGCAGCGGCTGTATTCACCATAAGCCATGGCCTTGGTGTCATTCTCGATAATCACCCCGATCCCGAGTCTTTCGCCCAGCATGCTGGCGAGCGGCGTCTCGTGCGTCTCCTCGAAATTGTACAGTGACGCGCTGGTCCCCTTGGCCGAATTGACCCGCCCGCCGAGGCAGAACGCCACGCACGCGATGCTCTCTTTGGGAAGCCCGCAGTCGCCGTGTATGAACTCCAGCACCGCATTGCACACCTCGTCCATGTTCTCATGCGTGTTGGCGTACTCGTAGGAGGTGTCCGTCTTCTTGCGGATCATCTCTCCGGAGAAGTTCATAGTGCCCATGCTGAGCCCGAAATTCTTGATGTCCACGCCCACGAAATACCTCGAATTGTTCCTCAGCCCGTAAGTGATGGCGCGCCTGCCCCTGCCGGACTTCTCTTCCGGCGCGAGCTCGACTATCATCCCCTCCTCCTTCATGTCCTCGATATATCTCGCGACGCTGGTTGAGCTCAGCCCGGTCAGCGCCGATATGGACGGAATGGTGAAACTGCCGGCGCTTGCCGCCTTTTCCAGGATAAGTCTCTTTACCGCGTTGCTTGGAAAGCTGCTCATGGATTTCTGACTGTTTGTATTTAATTGTCTTTCGATTTTTCAACAAATCGGGTGTAAATATACGTATCTTTAATCAAACAACCGCAATTAAATCGCTTTTTTGCAGTAATTTTTGCGGTATTTTTCAAGAATCCACATATTTGCGATTGAGATAATAGAGAGAACCACTAATAACGAATGACATGAAACATTTCCCCAAGACATCTTGTCGGAGAGCGGCAGTGACGTTTCTGTTCTCGGCCGTCCTGCTTGTGGCCGGGACTGTTGGCGCAGCCGCGCAGGCCCTGCTCTCGGGCAGGGTTACGGATTATGCTGGAGCGCCTCTGCCCGGTGTCACAGTCTTGATTTCCGGCACGGCCAACGGCACGATGACCGATGCCGATGGACGCTACGCGATATCGGCAAAGGAAGGAGACATCGTGGAGTTCGCATGCCTCGGCATGGCGGGACAGACGTACCGCTGCACGGGGCGTTCCGAGACCTTCGATGTCGTCATGCTGGAGGACACGCAGTTTATAGACGAGACAATAGTCGTCGGCTACGGCACCCAGAAGAAATCCTCCATGACTTCGGCGGTGTCCATGATGAAGGGCGAGGAGCTCCTCAAGACCACGGCTACCAACATCTCACAGGTGCTTGCGGGCAAGCTCCCCGGCATCTCCTCGGTGCAGGAGTCCGGACAGCCGGGAGCCGACCAGGCCACCCTGCGCATACGCGGCTCGATATATGGCGTGTCCTATGTGGTGGACGGTTTCCCGGTCACGGACATCAATGACATAGACCCTGCGGACATCGAGAGCATATCCGTGCTCAAGGACGGAGCCTCGGCGGCTGTCTATGGCCTTGGCGGAGCGGGCGGCGTCATCATCGTCACCACCAAGAAAGGACGCGAGGGCAAGGCCAAGGTCACCTACAACGCCTCCTTGGGAGTGTCGATGAACGCCAACTTCCCCAAGTTCATGAACGGCCCGCAGTTCGCCTACTATTATAATGTAGCGCAGATGATGGACCAGCTGGCTTCCGGGGCGATTGCTTCGGCAGAGGAGTACACGCCCCATTTTACCCGCCAGCAGGTGGAGATGATGCTCAACGGCGACCCCACCGACGGATGGGATAATGTCAACTACATCGACGAGGTCTTCGGCGTCGGGTTCAACCAGAAGCACAGCGTGACGGCGCAGGGCGGCAACGGGACGACCCGCTGGTTCGCCTCGCTCGGCTACATGGACCAGCAGGGCAACATCGACAATTTCTCGTACAAGCGTTACAACGTGCGCTCCAACATTGAGACGCAGGTGGCTGACAACTTCCTCCTGACGCTCGGGCTCTCCGGCATCATCGGGCGGCAGGACGCGCCATATTATTCCGCAGGGTCGGGAGACAGCTCCGTCTATGGCGGCGATGAGGTGGGCACGTCCAACTGGCTCTCCATAGCCAACCAGACTATACAGATGCACCCGTATCTCCCCAAGACCTATAACGGGCTGTACACCGCTTCTACCAAGAAGAACACGGGACTCCCGCAGTCGCCCCTTGCCGCGATACATGACTCCGGCTACAGGAAATACAATACCATGGACGTGTCCGCCAACATGTCCCTCTCCTATGACGCGCCTTTCCTCAAGGGCTTGCAGCTCAAGGTCTCCGGCCAGTATGAGGGGTATACCTCTCACAGCAAGACCCTCTATACTCCGTACTACCTGATGTCCAGCTCGTTCGACACCGCCACGCAGACGTGGGGCTGGTCCAGGGTGACCTCCCCTAACGGGGACGGGTCCGGCAACACGGTGCAGGAGAGCGGCAACTGGTCGCGCCGGCTGACCGGACAGGCGAGCGCGTCATTCGCCCGTGCTTTCGGAGACCACAATGTCGAGCTGCTCGCCCTCGCGGAGATGCGCGACTATAAGGTCAACGGCCTCGGCGCGATGGCGAAGAATGTGACTTTCGCCTCGCTTCCGGAGCTCAGCTACGGCACGCAGGTGGAGGGATCCACCTACGGCAGCAGCAATGCCACGCGTTCGCAGGGGTTTGTGTTCCGCGCCCGCTACAACTACGCAGAGAAATATCTTGCGGAGTTCTCCGGACGTTATGACGGCTCCTACAAGTTCGCCGGCATGAACGGTTCGCGTTGGGGATTCTTCCCGTCAGCCTCCATAGGCTGGAACATGGCCAAGGAGTCCTGGTTTGACGGCATCACCGCAGTGAACGACCTCAAGCTCCGCGCTTCCGCGGGCCTGCTCGGCAATGACAGCGTCAGCTCCTACGCCTACCTCAGCACATACACTCCCGGAGGCCTTGTGGTCTTGGGCGGGACGGCATATCCGAGCTATTACACGGGCGTGGTAGCCAACCCGACCCTCTCATGGGAGAAGACACTCTCCTACAACGCCGGCGTGGATCTCAAGATGTGGGAGGGCAAGCTCGGAGCGGAAGTGGACGCGTTCTACAACTACACATATGACATCCTCTATGCGCAGGGCTCTGATTATCCCTCGTCCATGGGCGGATACTATCCTTCGTATGCCAACGGCAACGCCATAGACACCAAGGGCATAGACGTGCTCTTGTCGCATCGCAACACGGCGATGCTTGCGGGGAAGCCGTTCACATGGGGAGTAAGCGGCAGCGTGACTTACGCCAAGTCCCGCTACATCGTCTATCCCGACCAGCCCAACATCCCCGAATACCAGAAGGTCACCGGCACAGAAGTCGGGGCGATCATGGTGTGGAAGGCTGACGGCCTGTTCCGCAGCGAGGAGGAGATAGACAACTCCGCATGGTACGGGACACGTCCCTGTGTAGGAGACATCAAATATGTTGATGTCAACGGTGACGGCAAGATAGACTCGGATGACCGCTGCCGCGTCGGAAGCAACAACCGTCCCAAGCTGACATACGGCCTCAACCTCGACCTCGCGTGGAACGGGTTTGACGTCAGCGCACAGTTTACCGGCGGGGCCATGTTTGACGTGTCCCTCACCGGCACGTACTACAACGGCTATGACGACAATACAGTGTGGACGCAGACATTCAAGGAGAACGCCAATTCACCCCTCTATCTCGTGGAGAACGCCTACAGCATCTACAACCCCGACGGCACGTATCCGCGCCTGACCCTCGGCGCCCCCGGACATGGAGGCGACAACGGTCTGGGATCCACGTTCTGGCTGCGTGACGGCAAGTACGTGCGCCTCAAGACCGCCCAGATAGGTTACACTTTCCCCTCCAAATGGACGGAGAGGGTCAAGGTGGAGGCGTTCCGGCTCTTTGTCCAGGGACAGAACCTCTTCACGATAGACGGCTTGCCAAAGGGCATAGACCCCGAGTCCCCCGGGACCAACAACGGCTACTACCCGCAGCAGCGCATCGTGACCGGCGGTATTACCCTTACATTCTAAAAGACAGATGATTATGAGAAATACATTGAAAGCGGCGCTTGTCCTCTGTGCCTCATTGGGGCTGGCAGCATGCGATTATCTGGACATGACACCGACAGACCGGATTTCGGACAAGACCATGTGGGAGAGCACAGCCAATGCCGAGCTTGCCGTCAACTCCATCTACAGCTATGTCTACGACGTGTATGACGGGCAGAGCGTGGTCGGGCTGACCGAGTCCCTGACCGACGTGATGAAATACGGCTCCTACAACTACAACGCCCTCGCCCTGATACCGAGCGAGTTCGCCTACGGGGACGCGACCACCATAACGGCAACGTATGTGGACGCATACATGGGCTATTGGGGCAGCCAGTACACCAGGGTGCGGCGCACCAACGAGGCTCTCAACAACCTCCGCAAGTACGGCCAGATGTCCGATGCGGACAAGACGCGCCTCGAGGCCGAGCTCCGTTTCATGCGGGCCTATCTGTACTTTGATCTGGTCAAGCGCTACAAGGAGGTCATCCTCTACGATGAGGACATGAATGCCATCACCAGGAACAAGTCCCTCTCGTCCGAGAGCGACGCGTGGGATTTCATAGAGAAGGATCTCGACTTTGCCGCCGCCAACCTGCCGGCCAAGGCCGATGCCGCCGGCCGTCTCGACAAGGGATCGGCCAACGCGTTCATCACGAGGGCCATGCTGTATGCCGGCCGGTATGACAAGGTCATTACTGCGGCGGATGCGGTGGAGGCTCTCGGGTACAAGCTGGAGGCGGACTATGCGGACGCGTGCTCCAAGTCTGTGACCGCAGGCAATACCGAAGCCATACTCCAGTACCAGTTCAGCCGGGCGGACAACGTCACCCACAGCTTTGACTATTACTATTCTCCCGGAGGGGATTTCTCCCTGAACGGGGCGACGGGCGGCGGCTACGGCACTCCGACCCAGGAGCTTGTGGAGTCCTATGAGCTTGCGGCGGGGGGCTATCCCGACTGGGAGCCATGGCACGGCGACGATGTCACTGACACACCTCCTTATGCCGACCTCGAGCCGCGTTTCCATGCCACGGTGCTCTACAACGGGGCGTCATGGAAAGGACGCGCAATCCAGGCTTGGCAAGGCGGCAACGACGGCTGGTGCGAGTGGAATGTCGAGCCGGAGCCCAACGGGCGTTCGACTACGGGATACTATCTCCGCAAGCTGGTGGACGAGGATCACGATGTGATAGCGTACAGCTCCGGCGTCCAGCCCGTGACGATTATCCGCTATGCCGAAGTGCTCCTCAACAAGGCCGAGGCCCTGTACCGCACGGACAAGGAGGCGGACGCGGAGGACATCATCAACAATGAGATACGCCATCGCGTCGGACTGCCCGCCATCTCGGCGGAGGGTGACGCCCTTATGGACGCGATACGCCACGAGCGCAAGGTCGAGCTGGCGTTCGAGGGTCTCTGGTACTGGGATCTGCGCCGTTGGGGGATAGCCCACAAGGCATATCCCGACGGGCTTACGGGCTATCAGGTCCACGGCTTCAAGATCACAAAAGACGAGTCCGGGGTGTTCCATTACAGTTATGTCTCTGTGGATGACCGCAACCGCAACTTCCCCGAGAAACTATACCGCTTCCCCCTGCCGGCGAGCGAGCTTAACAACAACGGGGCCGTCGCGCAGTTCCCGGAATGGAAATAAACAAACGATGACAGCAATGAAAAATACTATAATCACGGCACTCGCGACAGCGGGGATGCTGGCTCTCTGCGCAGCGTGCCACAAGCCCGAATATGTCTTGCCGACGGCAGACAGGGACGGCTTCACCAGCTTGAGCGCCTATTTTACTTCCGGGGAGAACAACAACATGCTCCTCGCCAGACTGGAGGTCACGGATGAAATGATACAGGCAGGGCGACTGGTCGTGCCGGTGCCGTATTATTATCCGGAAGAGTCGGACAATACCACGACCAAGTACATGTCCAGCCTCAGGATGAAGGCGGAGCTCGACAAGAACTGCAGCCTCTCCCCGGCGCTGACCATCCTGGACCTCGATCTTGAGAACAAGTTTACCTACACCGACGCCCAGGGGGAGAAGTGGGACATAGTCATCACGGGCGAGAGGACCAAGTCAAGCGACGCGACTTTCATCTCTTTCTCCCTCGTGGACATGTTCGAGGCCTTTGTCAGCAACGAGGAACGCAAGATATATCTCTATACGACGGATGACCTCAGCTCCTGCACTGCGGAGGCGGAGGTTTCCGCCCATGCGAGCATAGTGACTGACTTGAGCCGCCCCCGCAACTACAACGAGCCCCAGACCATTGTCATCAAGGCCCACAGCGGCAAGGAGATCAGCTATGTGACCGAGAAAGCCACTCCCACCAAGATCCGCTCCGGATTCAACGCGGAGTCGGTCAAGCAGCTGTTCAACTTTGACCCCAAGTCCCGTTACGGCACTCCCGACTATCTTTCCTCCACGGTCAATCCCACACTCGCGGTGTGCGGAGGCTACCTGGTGGTGTGCCTAGGGGACGGCAGCACCCCGTTCTATGTGCACGGCACCACCGGAGTCAAGACGGGAGAGATTGCGCTCGGATCCGCCGAAGCCGGCGGCATCACTAGTGACAATGCCGGAAACATGCTTGTCACCAACGCCCTGGAGGGCAAGGGGACGCTCAAGATATGGAAGACCTCATCCGTGACATCCGCCCCAGAACTCTTCTATGAGTATGACAACCAGGTCGCGCTGCCTGTGGGGGTCAGGCTCAAGGTGAACGGCGACATCAGCGCGGATGCGGTCATCACCTTGCCTTACGGAGGTGTCGCGGGCATTACGACATCATCTCAATTCCTGATGATAACGGTCAAGGGCGGCTCCGTCTCCGAGGCCAAGGTCATTGACCTTGCCGGAGCAGGGCTGTCATGGAGTGACTTCTCGGCCAGGTCAGCGGGCTTCGCACCAGCGTCCACTGACCCGGCGGGGGGAGTGTTCACAGCGAGTTACGGCACCAGCCGCATAGACTGGCTGGACTCCTCGTTTGCCATCTCCAAATCCATGGGGACGACTGACAGCAACGCTTGGGCGTGGAACACCAATGTCCTCGACTGCCGCACGTTCAACAATGTGGACTACCTCATCATGCTGAGCCTTGCGCATTTCCCAGCGTGGGGAGGGCATCCGACGCTCTATGTGTACAATGTGACCAACAAGGCTTCGCTTACCGGAGAGTTCTGCGTCTCCACAGCGGAGGGATCCGACCCCGTTTCGCCCGCTCTCGTCATGTCCAAGGACATTGAGTCGTTCAACGGGGTCAACGCGGACGCTACAGTCTCATCTGGGGATGCCGTCATCGCCTCCTCGGCCGACGGGTTCAAGATATTCCTCTACTATTACGACCAGTACGCAGGAGCCATAGGAGGTTTCAGCGCAGACTGCATCAAGAGATAGGTCCATGAGAAATGTTCAAATAACGCTTATGCGCATGATGTTATCATTCAGACATTTGTTTTTCGCCTCCGCGTTTGCGCTGGTGGCGGCGGCTTGCTCGGGGTCGGATGACGGCGGCTATCTGTGGCGGGATGAGTGGGACCAAAATGCTCCGGTGACACCGGACGTGCCTGATGTGCCCGATGATCCGCAGCCTTCATACAAGGGCAAGCCGAGGGTGGTGTGGATAGATGCCTCTGCCAATTTTGTGGACTATGCCAACGATGAGGCGAAGATTGCGTCCGATGTCAAGCGGATAGCCGAGACCGGATTCACCCACGTGGTGGTGGATGTGCGTCCGACCAACACGGGAGTCCTCTTCAAGTCCTCTGTAGAGCATGCGCTCGACAAGGTGGACGTGTGGAGTAGCGGCTACCGATGGGTCACGAGGACAGCTTCGTTTGACTATCTCAAGACATTCATTGAGGAGGGGCACAAGAACGGGCTGACCGTGTTTGCGAGCATGAACACTTTTGTCGGCGGGACACTCTGCCCGTACGGTCTGGGTGAGGACGGCATATTGTACCGCAATCCTTCCCTGAAGTCCTGGGCCTCGGTCGTCAACACATCGGGCGGGCTCAAGAACACCCTTGACCTCACAGGCTCGGATGACACGGGGGCGAAGTTCCTCAGCCCGGCCAATGGCGAGGTGCAGGAGTATCTGCTGAAACTGATAGGCGAGCTTGCGGCGTATGACGGTCTGGACGGGGTCATCCTCGACCGCTGCCGCTTTGACGATTACAGCCTCCAGAGCGATTTCTCGGACGCTTCGAGGGAGAGGTTCGAGGCGTATCTCGGCTCCAAGGTCGCCAACTGGCCCTCCGACATCATGTCGCCCGGGCAGTCCTCGTTCAACGGCAGCGCCACGTCCATGCAGAAGTCCTGGCTGTCATTCAGAGCCAAGACCATACATGACTTTGTCGCCAAGGCGGCCGACAAGGTGCACACGGCCAGCGGCAGCAAGTGCAAGTTCGGCGTGTATGTGGGTGGCTGGTATTCGTCCTACTACGATTCCGGAGTCAACTGGGCCTCGCCCAAGTACGACCCCAAGGCGGCCGGATACTATTGGGCGGATGGCGACTACAAGAACTACGGCTATGCCGACCACTGCGACGTTATGATCATAGGCGCGTATGCAGCCGCCGACAAGATCTACGGCTCGGGGGAATGGAGCATGCAGGGATTCTGCAAGCAGGCCGGCGAGCTCATCAAGGGGGACGCCCCTTATTACGGCGGCCCGGACATAGGCAACTCATCCGGCTTTGAGAACGGAGGGCAGGGAGCGAGGATGCCCCAGATAGTGGACGCATGCATGGGCAGCGCGGACGGGACGTTCATATTCGACCTCTGCCACATCAAGATGTATGATTACTGGGCCGACTTCAAAAAGGCTTTTGACGAGTACCTTGAGACACTGCAATAACACACATTAAAACAACACTACACCATGAGAAAGAACATTTTATTGTCTCTCGTCGCGATAGCCGCGCTGACGGTATCCTGCAAGGAGAAAGAAGACACCCCGGCAGTAAAGGGGGTGATTACGGCCGAGACGCTGGAGTATTCCATGTCTGCGGAGGAATCGTCCGTTGTCGTGCACTTCAGCTCCAATGTGGATTGGAAAGCGGCGTTCGAGCCTGAGGCGGACTGGGTCTCGGTCAAGCCCAAGAGCGGCGTGGCCGGTGACGCTTCCGTTACGGTTCTGGCCGATGCTTTCAATGAGACCAACACAAGCCGCAGCGCTGCGCTTGTGATTTCCGGAGGGGACGCTGACCCTCTTAAGGTGACGATTACCCAGAGCGGCGCGTTCGTCCCGTATTTCAATGTGGACAATGAATCTCTCACCATAGGCATTGCGGGCGGCGCGGTGTCGTTCAATATCGAGACCAATGTCGAGTTTGAGACTACGACTTATGAGTCGTTTGAGTCTTGGGCCCCGTTTGCCCTTTCCGGCAAGACAGGCACTTTCACTGTCAGCGCGTCCAAGCAGTATGACGCCCGTCAGGCCTATGTCAAGTTCACAATCCCGTCAATCCAGGTCCCCGAGCTTGACGACAACGGCAACGAGACAGGCACGACAGCCGCTAAGGTTGTGCGCGTCTATGTATCGCAGGACGGCAGTCTCACCACGTCCTGGGAGACGGCAATTGATGGGTCTGATGCTGCCAATGTCTATTCTGCGGCGCTTGCGGGTGACTATCTCGCAGTGAGCACGGCCAGTGGGGTATATGCCTACAACAAGGCCACCGGCGCAGCGGCGGGCCAGCTTAATCTCCCGATTGTCCCCAAAGGCATCACCAATGACGATGCCGGCAATGTGGTGTTCTTCCTCGGCGGCTCTTATTATGGCGGCGGCGAGGGTGAGACGAATGACCCTCTTAAGGTCTGGTATCTCCCAGCCGACAAGCTTACCGACGTATCTGCCGCGCAGCTTCTGATTACCTGCACCCAGAATGGTTTCATGTCGAGTTATCCTCTTGACAACATACGCGTTACGGGTGACGTGACAAAGGACGCGTCCATTACGATGTGCTGCGCCGCCGGCTGGGCTGCCGGCTCCTACCTGCTCTTCTGGGAGGTCAAGGACGGGGCGGTCGCCATTGACGCTGACCGCGCCGACAACAAGTGGACGGATTATGTAGGCCTGCCTTGGACGACCGCAATCTGGGCGTCATACAACTGCGTGGGAATGCTTGCAGGGACGACTGTGGGCAGCGGGGTGTTCTTCAACGGCTATGACGGCAACTACAACCTCCATTACAACCCTTCCACTTCCGGTTCGAATTGGCAGGAGGTCTTCACTACGGGCTCTGCCGGGAATGAAGGCTACAACGCGATGGACATTATCGAGTGGAACGGCCACAAGTATCTCTCCATGCTTGGCATGACCTATGCCCCTGCATGGGGAGGGAGTGGAGACTCATTGCTGTTCATGCTCAATGTGGATGACCCTGCGGCGCCCGCTCTGGTGTCAAAGCATTCCATATACGGCGGCGGAGGGGTCTCCATGACGACGGATGTCGTGCTTGATATAGAGGACGGCAAGCTCGTGGCCTATGTGGTCGACGCCGCTGTCTGCAAGATCAGCAAGATAGTCTATCCTGCGCTCTGACGGGGAATTTCCATGGGTCGGGATGCTATTGCGGCCGGCTTGCTGTCGGTCTTGGCCGTCTTGCTGGCGGCATCGGGGCTTGATGCCAAAGTCATCAGGGGGGCTGTCATGTCCGAGGGCAGGGGAGTCCCGGGAGTGGCCGTCTCGGACGGGGTGTC
>CAZKVW010000017.1:23554-34444 GCA_964556285.1 uncultured Muribaculaceae bacterium | reverse complement strand
CGACGTGGTTATGCCGCTCGCATTGATGTTGACATTCGCCAGGGCAAACGACCCGGACGCAGTGCAGAACTGTTTTGACATGTTGATTGTCGCCCTGTCGTCAGGGTCTTCACCTGCCAAGACCACCTCGCTGCTGATGCTGCAGGAAGAACTCAAGGTATACTCCGTCCCCGCCTTGAGGAAATGCACCACCCCGTTTGACAAGGCGGAAGTGCTGATGGAGGACAGCTCCACCGCATCCCCGTAAACACTCTTGTTGTAGGTCTTCCCGGCAATGGTCACATCCAGCCCGTCCTGATAGGCCTGATAGAGGTTGGTCTTGAACGTCAGCCCGGAGAAAGTGCCAAGGTTGTGCACTTTCTTTCTGGCCAGGGCCACGCCGGATGCGGTCTTGGTCGCATAAGAGTACGAGGAGTTGCCTATAGTGGCGGTGAAACCCTGATATGGCGTGTTCGTGGAACTGTTGCGCAACGCGATATAGTAGACCGAGCCTCTCGCAAGAGGGGTGTTGTCCGAGTTCTTGAGAGTCACGGTTTTGCTGACCGTCCCCGAGCCGTTGGAGGTACTGACGCTTGACGCGTTCAGGGCGGCAAGCACGCTCCCGGCCACACTCCTGTTGGAGGAGGACAGGCTGACCGAAATCACGTCATCATAGTCCACCTTGAACTTCACCAGCGAGAAAGCCACCATGAAGTTCAAAGACTCGGAGGTGGCATGCGCCACGAGCACGGCGGCGTCGGGATCGAACGACCCGGCGACCGGAGTCTGCTCCGTCGGGAAGTTGACATTCAGTTTCCCCACATAGGTCTCCCCGTCCTCGGGGACGGTGTAACCCTCGGCTGCGGAATAAGGATACACGGCAAAAAATTCCGTCGCGCCATCATTGACCGTGCCGGTGAATGTGGTGGTGCCCCCATCCGAAACAGCCTGGAATTCATGTGCAGTCGCGTAGCTGTCCACATTGTCATATATGGCAATCTTGTCGCCCTCGGCCCAATGGATGTCAAGCCCGTCGAGCACGGTCTTGGTGTCAGCGTCGGCGTCGTCAAGGCTGACGGAAGCCGTGAAAGTCATGGGGACAAGCCCCTCTCCAGCCTCGGCGGGAGTCGGCTGCACCGGAGTCTCCTCCTTGGCGCAGGACAGGACGAAAGCCGCCGCGAGAGTCGCGACAGCGGCATAACATAACTTCTTCATTTTCATCGCAGTTTCTCCTAATCCCAAGTAATGTCATCCCCGTCGGACAATGATTCTATAGAGCCATCAACGGAAGTCGTCACGACAACGCAGTCGTAAACTATTTCCAGCGACTCAAGGGAGGGGGATTGATACCCCTCCCTGTCAGAAATGCTGCTCATAGTCCTTGCCATTATGAGAACAGGCATCCGCCGTTGATGTCGATGGCATCGCCAGTGATGTAAGACGACTCTTCGCTGGCTAGGAAGCACACCAGGTCAGCCACCTCATGAGCCTCTCCCTCACGGCGCAGCGGGGCGGTGTGGTGCAGCTGCACCCTCGCCTCGGGCTTGGTGAAGCGGTCATGGAACGAGGTGTTGATCATGCCCGGGGCAAGGCAGTTTACCCTGATGCCCTGGGGGCCGAGCTCCTTGGCCATGGCGCGGGTGTGGCACATCACGGCCGCCTTGGCCGTGGCATACATGGAAGCGCCCGGGCCGCCGCCGTCACGGGCTGCCTGTGAAGAGAAGTTGATGATGGACCCGCCGGAGGGCATCATGGGGACGACCTCGCGGGTGCAGAGGAAGACACTGCGCATGTTGACATCCATCAGGAAGTCATACCATTTCTCGTCCTGCTCAGTGATGAGCTTGCGGCCCACCAGCCCGCCGACGACGTTGACGAGGATGTCCACCTTGCCGCCGAAAGCCTCGGCCGCCTTGGCAAAGAGATTCTTGACCTCGGCCGCCTTGGTCATGTCGCCCTGCACGGCTATGGCCGTGCCGCCATCCGCCTCTATCATCTTGAGAGTCTCCTTGGCGTCAGCCTCATTGTCGAAATAATTGAGGCACACCTTGGCGCCCTCGAGCGCGAGTTTGACTGAGATTGCCCGCCCAAGGTCGCGGGCGCCGCCGGTCACAACGGCCACTTTTCCTTCCAAACGTTTCATAATCATTTGTTTTTGAGAATTATTGATTGTTTTCTGTTGTAATGTCATGTTCTATCTTGCCCCCGAAAGCAAAAACGCATATCAGGCTCAAGGGCACCAGAGCGGCTCCCATGATGAAGAAAGGAGTCCAGTTGTCGCCAGCGGTCAGCATCGGGACAAACACCATCATGATGATGGTGCCGAGCGTCGCCGCCGCCCCGCCGAGACCTGCCAGCGAGCCTATGCTCTTGCCTGTGTACATGTCCCCCGGAAGGGTCTGTATGTTGTTGATGGTAAACTGGTAGCCGAAGAGGATGACCGCCATGACCGCCATGGCCGCCATGGGGTCACGCACAAACGCCACCGCCACGAGCGAGGGCAGCAGTATCACCGCGCCGATGGCTATGGAGGACTTGCGGGCGAAGCCCACGCTTCTGCCTCTCTGGATCAGCCTGCTGGAGACCCAGCCTCCGGCGATGGATCCCAGTCCCGCGCCCACGTAGGGTATCCACATGTGGGCGGCGAGCTGCTTGATGTCCATCCCGTAATGCTGCCCGAGATATATCGGCAGCCAGGTGACAAACATCCACCATATAGGGTCAAGGAAGAACCGCCCGAGAATCACCGCGTAGCTCTTGCGGCGGGAGAGCAGCTGCTTCCAGCTCAGCCCCTTGTCGTCCTTGACCCGGCATTCCGGCTGACCGCTGATGATGTATTCACGTTCCTTGTCTGTCACCCATGGGTGCTCCTTTGGCCCTTTCTTGTTGACAATGAGCCACGGGATGATCCAGATTGGGGCGAGGATGCCGATGACCACGAACGTCCACTTCCACCCCACTGCCGAATAGATGAGGGCTATGAGGATGGGTGCGAGGATGGCCCCGATGGACGCGCCCGCGTTGAAGAAGCCCTGCGCCATGGCCCTCTCTTTCTGCGGGAACCATTCGGCGTTGCTCTTGACTGTTCCCGGCCACGGGCCGGCCACGCCGAGGCCGAGTCCAATCCTGCAGGCCCCGATGGACTTGACCCCTGTCGCGAGCGAGGTCAGCAAGTCGGACACGCCCCAGACAAGCGCCGAGATGGAGAATCCCTTGCGGGTGCCTATCTTGTCATACAGCTTGCCGGAGAACATCTGCGAGAGTCCGTATGCCACCATAAACAGCATATTGATGTCGCGGAAGAGCTTCTTGCTGAGGTCATTGTACTCCGCCTCGGACAGCCCCGAGGTGTCGATGAGACCCAGATCCTCCACAATCTTGGCCCACATGATGCCGAGCGTGTTGCGGTCCAGGTAGTTGATGATGGTCACCAGGACTATCAGCCCCAGCACCCACCAGCGCATTCCTTTTACTTTCATGTCGGGCTACTTCTTGAGGAAATCCTCCCTGTGAGGGGAGAACACGTCTATAAGCACGCCCTCTTCCAGGCACACGCAGCCGTGCAGTTCGTCCGGAGCCACATAGTATCCGTCCCCGGCCGTGAGCGTCTTCTTGACCCCGCCGATGTTGAGCTCGAACTTGCCGCTGACCACATATGTGGCCTGGCTGTGGTAGTGCTCATGCAGGTTGCCGACAGCCCCCTTGTCAAAGTGCACCTTGACCATCATAAGCTGGCCGTCATAACCCATAATCTGGCGTCTGACGCCATCCCCGGCGGGCTCCCACGGGAGCTGGTCACCGAATACAAATGTCTCGCTTCTTGTCTTCATACCGTTAATATCTGATTGTCATTGTATTGTCTTGCAGGTCTACGGCCACGGTGAGGCTGTGGCCGCCCTTGAATGAATATCGCACCTCCATCCCGGCGGGGTCATCCCTGATCACCTCCACTCCGGTGCAGGAACGCTCCATGCCCGAGGCTGTCTCGGCGTACCTGAGGTCGTACTTGCCGTGTGACTCCAGGCAGCTGGCGAACAGGCGCGAGCGGGCGCCCCTCTCCCGCAGCATGACTGCCGGCTCAGAGCGCAGGTTGAAGTCGGGATCACCGGCCCCTGTCCTTAAGAGATAGATTTCCGTGTCCGGGCCCGTGGCCGAGGTCAGGCTGTACAGCTTGCTGCCGCAGAGCCAGGTATAGGAGGTCGATCCCTCTGCTCCTCGGGCCGTGGCCTCGACCCAGAGATGCCTGTAGCCCGGCTCATCCCCCAGAGGGCGCATCTCGGCCAGAGAGCGCGTATAAGGCACGGAGAGGCTTATCATCTGCCCGTTGTAGTGTACAGGCAGGTCATACACATGCTCCTCGGAGGACTCGGCCTTGAGCAGGTCAAGCACCAGCGGCCCCTCCACGAACGGCACTTCGGCGAGGGCGAGCCAGCGGCTTATCCTCACGCCGGGTATGGCGCAGCTGTCCAAGGCGGCCACGTACTGCATTGCAGGGTCGGCATCGCTGTAGGCCAGCATCCTCGGCGCATGCCGGGAGGACTCCTTGATGTCGCCGCCATAGTGCGAACGCCCATCCGCCACAAGCGTGTTGTGCGCCACCGTGGTCATCGCGTATGTCTTGTTCTCGGGGGTATAATGGCCTCCGTATTTTGCTTCTATGTTGACAAAGCGGGCGGCCCCGTAGTCGCTCACGACCTCATGGCCGGAGTCGTACCAGGCCAGCGTCAGCTTGTCATAATGCCCGTGGCTGAGCCCGTGCGAGGTGGCCTTGAATGTGAGGGCGCTCCCTCCGCCGGTGCGCAGCACCGCAAAGCCCCCCTCCCTGCCGTCCGCGCCATCCCGGTACAGTGCGCTGTGCAGGCGCAGGGGCGTGGCCTTGCCCGCGTCTATGTCAGCCGCCACCCTGTATCCGGCCTCGGAGATGCTCACTCTCCCCTGCCAGCGTCTTGCCACATCCAGCAGCTGGGTGTCCTCCGGACGGGCATTGTAGGCGATGTCCACGGCGCAGACCAGCTCCTGCGCGTCATAGCCCTTGGCAAGGGCGTCATTGTAGTGGAAGAACTCTCCGTCATAAGCCAGGTTAAGCAGCGCGTCCACGGACTTGAGCAGTATGCCGTCACGGTATCCGAAGATGTCCAGCGACGGGCGGTTGTTGCCAATGGCCTGAGCGAAGAGCATGAACGGCCACAGGGCATACCTCTGGTAATAGGCCCCCTCGGTGAAATAGCCGTCCGGAGAGAACAGCACATCCAGCTGGCGGATAAAGCCCCCTCCCTCCTTGCTGCCGTAGAGGGCCTTGTCCACCATGTCATCGTCTCCCATCACCATCCCGATCATGCCGACCGCAGCCTGCGACCATGTGCCATGATTGTGCATCTTGTTGAATGTCTCCAAGTTGGCCCTGTTGTCCGGAGTGCCCTCCATGATGAACTTGGCCATCGGGCGGAAGAGGTCACGCTCAATGACCTTGCGCTCGGAGGCCGGTATGGAGTCATACACGCAGTCGTATGCTATGGCGGTGTGCACCAGCCAGACGCATTCGTTGAGGGTCTGCCAGAACAGCCTGCCCCTCACGGGCGAGAGGGTCATCGGATGATAGCCGAGACGGGGATAGAGATCCGCATACGAGAGCAGCATCTCCCTCACCCTCCGAGCATATTCGGGCTTGCCTGTCATCTGCCAGGCGAGGCCGCAATTGTACATGTCGTAGTAGTTGCGCTTGTGCACCTCGTGGGTGTACCCGCCGCCTCCATCCTTGGGCACAGGCACGTTGATTTCCCGCGCCAGCGCGGAGTCCGCCTCCTCCAGCATTTCCTCCAGCGAGCTGGCAAAGAGAGACGGCATCCCGGAGCTCTCCCTGATGCTGGCGGCCTCCGAGGCCGTAATCACGAGGGACGGATGAGCCGCGCCCTGCCTGGCCTCCGCCAACAGCGGGAGACACAGAGCCGCAAACAATGTCACAAGCAGTCTTGGTTTCATAGGATGTTCCTCCTTACCGGGCCTGACGAGATGAAACTGTTGTCACGCAGCACAATCTGCTCCCACGGGGCCTCGTCCAGACGGATGCTGCTGCCTCCCCTGCCGCTGTCGCGGAACGAGCAGCCGCTGACCTCCAGCACCTGCGGCCCGATGAGCCTGAGCGCGGCTCCCCTCACCCTGTTGGAGGCCTCTACAAACGAGCAGCCGCGTATATGCACATAAGGGCCGGCCGTGCTCTCGTCGCTGCCGCCGCGATAGACATTGACGCAAGTGCCAAGGACGCGCTCGAACGAGCATCCCTCCACAATCAGGTCATCGCAGCTGTAACGGCCCTTGTCGTCGGTCTCCGCCGCGAAATACACCGCATCCCCGCTTAAGGCGCGGAAAGTGCAGCCCCTGACGGCCACGCTGTCGGCAAATGTCCCCTTGCCGCCCCGGATTGCGAAGCAGCCGCCCTCACCGCAGTCAGAGAATGTGCAGTCCTCAATGCCAAGCCTGTACTGCTCCACCATGTCAGAGGCAGTGGCAATGATGTTGCGGGGCGTCGCCTTGCCCGGGATTGGCGCTCCGCTGAAATGCAGCCCGCGCAGCCGGAGAGCCGCCCCGTCGCATATCTGCACCATGTCACCGGTCTTATCCCCGGCATAACGTATTTCAGGATGCGCCCCCGGCGCGGCGGTGATGCTGACCTCCGAGCGCACCGGAATGCTCCTGTCCAGCAAGTACAGCCCGTCCGCGAGCACAATGTCAGTACCGTCCGGCGCGGCGCCAACCGCTGCCGGGAGGTCGTCCGAGGAACCAATAGCCACAAGCCTCCGCCTGCCTGCCGCAGCCGCCGGCCCGGGCACATACCAGGACGCTCCCCTGCCCTCGCGCAGCTGCTCCAGAGACGGGTCGGCGAATGTCACCTCGTCACGCACAACATTGCTTCTCCACACCGTGCCGACCGGCGGGAGCGTACGCTCCATGTCCTTGCCGGTGTCGGACTCGATGGCGGCGCAGCCCTCGAACAGATTGTCCTCCACCACTGTCCGCTTGACCTGCATATATCTGTTAGGCAGGGAGTTTGGCACGGCGTACATCAGCGCGAGGGCGGAGAAGAAACGTTTGCCGGCCAGACCGATAAACTTGTTGCCCCGAATCACCTGATCCTCGCCAACCACGCGTATGCCGCCGGTATTGCGCACCCCGTGGCCGATAAAAGTGTTGCCCTCCGCCAAGTTGCGGTCGCCGTGGCGAAGCGCGAGCACCCCCTGACATTCGTAGAATACATTGTCACGGATGACATTCTCACAGGACTTGATGGAGATGACCTCCACCTCCCCGTCGCAGCGTTCAAAGAGATTGTCGCTAATCAGCGTCCTGGAGTCCTGCATGCACTGTAGCGATGTGCCGACGCGTATGGTCTCGGCGCCGTTTGACCCGTAGACCGGGCGTGGCCCGAACCAGTTGTGGTCTATGCTGTGCCTGTTGTCATCGCAGAGCGGCCAGTTGAGCATGACCGTGAGCGTCACTCCGAGGTTGAGTTTGTCAAGGAAAGTGCAATGATCCACCCTGTCGCCTCTGCCGTAGAGCTGCACATAGCCGGACTGGATGTCTCTGCGACGGGGCACGCAGCGCACGAACGCGCACTCGGTCAGGCGGCATCCCCTCGCCAGGGAGTCCCCGTCCCTGAACTCGACCACCGCCCCGCCCTCCGGGGTGCAGCCCTCAAAGAGCAGTCCGGACACAGTGAGACCCTCTCCGCTGATGTGCAGCCTGGTGTCCCCCGTCAGGATGACTCCCCCGGGAGTCTCTGGACGCACCACCACAGGAGAGTCCGCGCTGGCGTCAGCTCTCCAACGCAGGTCAGTGCCGCTGTATGTGCCGCCCCGGATGACCAGAGTGTCACCAGGGACGGCCTTGCGCAGGGCCTCCCCGATGCCGGCAATGTCCGCCGGCCCGCCGCCGCAAGCCCCCAGCGCAATGGCAGCAGCCAGCAGCGGCAAAATCCTTGTTGTCAGCCGCTTCACCATGATGTGCCGCTATTGTCCCTTATGGATTGGATCTCCGCGCTGCGATCAGCCACATCGGGGCGCTCTGCGCAGAGCGGCAGCTGCACTCCGCTCTGCTTGCCACCCCAAATCACATTGCCCTCCCAATGGAGATTCCCCTCCGGGGTGTCAATAACCGTGACGGAAGTATATTTGGAGCTGTCGCTCACGATGGTGTTGCCGGAGAAAGTGACATCCTCCGGGGCACTGTCCTGAGATGAGCGTCCGCTGCAGTTGACCACTATGCCCTGCTTGCAGTCCACAAGCGCATTGTCCCGCACAACGGCGTTCTTGACCGTCCAATAGCCGCTGAGCTCTGGTGCGCTCTCGCCCCTGACCAGGCAGATGGCGGACTTGTAGCCCGAGCCTGTGAGATTCTGGAGCCAGTTGCCCTCCACAATATGATTCTCGCCTATGATGCGCACACCCCCGACATCGGATTTGCCCGAGGATAGGAAGAAATTGCCCCTGACGGTGCAGCCGTTGCCGTGGCGCAAGGTCAGGCTGCCCCTGCAATCCTCAAAGAGGTTGCCCTCATAGAGGTTGGAGCAGCTCTTGTTGGAGATGACCTCGGCCAGCTCCCCGTCGCAGTCCTTGAACCAGTTGCCCTCCACGATGCATGAGGCCTCCGACATGGAATATGTGCTGGTGCCTATGCGGATAATCTCCTGGCCGTTGAGAGCTTTGCCCGTACTCTCGTCATAATGGGTGTAAGGGCGCGTGAAGCGGTTGCCCCTGATGACATGGCGCGGCACTATGCCGCTCTCCATCCAGACCACCAGCAGGCAGCCCATGGTGCGCTTGTCAGTGAACGAGCATCGGGACACCTCATTGGCCTCCCCATAGATGGAGACCCATTTGCAGTCCGTGGAGGAATACCCGCTGCCCGAGCCGTCTATGGCGCAGTCCGACACTCGGCAATGGCTGCTCCCCTTGGAGAAATACAGGGGCGAATCGCTGACGGAGCTGTCCGGAGAATCGAAACGGAATCCCTCAACGGCAAGCCAGCTGCCGCTGATCTTGATCTGCGACGCGCCCTTAAGCGTCACCCCGCCAGAGGTCTGCGCACGGAGGACAACCGGAGCTTCCTGTGTGCCCTCGGCGCGGAAATTGATCCTCACCGAGTCATATTCGCCGTCCTCCCAGACAATCACGTCGCCTGGCGAGGCCTGGGCAAGGGCGTATTTCAGAGCCGCCGGACTGTCCACTACGACAGCGTCACGGGAGACGGCGTCATGGCAGCCGGCAAAGAGCCAGGCTGCCGCCATCGCCGCTGCGAAAAAAGTCCTGTTCATCAGCCTCCGCATTTGCAATACATCTATTCTTCAATAATGCCGGACCAGTACAGGTCAAGCTCGATATAGCCCTCGCGGCTCGCTACGGCAAGCCCTGTGGATTCGTCGCCGCAAGTGATGTCACGCACGACGGCAAATCCCATCTTGCGCACACCGGCCAGGCCCGACCCGGGTTTCAGCCCCTGTGAGGCATAGCTGTAATCCACATACTGGATGCACACCACGCTGCCCTTGACCCATACGCTGGAGGTCTCGGACTTGCCGAACGCCGGGGAGCCTGAACTGGCTGCCAGCCCTCCAGAAGTGATGTCGGCAAGAGAGCCTCCGCTCACGGCGGCCTTGAGGTCGGCATCCGTCACCACCCGCATGAACATCACCGGAGTGCCGAATGTCGTAGGCAGGGCCGTGCCGCTGTCATAGTGGCATTTGAGCTGGTTGGCGGTGTTGGACGGGCTGCAAAGGCTGAGCTTGTTGGAACTGTTGCTGATGGCAAAGAGGTAGGGAGCTACGCCGTAATAGTCCTCCTGAGAGCCTGTGACCTTGTTGGCGGCTGTGGTGACAGTGTTGGATCCCGAGAGGGCGAAACGGTCTGCCGGCAGCGACTTCCACTCGGCCACGGACACCACACGCCCCTCGTCCAGCAGGATAAAGGCGTTGGAGCTGTTGTACTCCGGATAGGTGTTCTTGGAGTTGGAGCCGATGCCTATGCGCAGGCCCTTGGTGAAATGGAACGGATACACGGTGACAGTGCCGAAGTCGGCCTTATTGCCGCCGTTCCAGATGGCTGTGAGAGCGACATCCCGCGCGGCCGTGCCGCGAATGGACTCCGGCACCACAAACCTGGCCTCCACATCGGTGGCCACCGCGCTGAGGGACACAGCAGTCCCGTCCAGCTCAAATCCCTCGATGGAGGCGAAGTTCTCGCCCTTGACCGTGACTTCACGGCCGAGGTACAGCTTGTCGTAGCCCGTGTCGGAGGGGCTCACGGAGGTGAGCACGGGAGCCGAAGGCCCGACGGGCGTGGTGTCCACGACAAATGCCGAGGCCACGGTCACTTTCTGTGCCGGTGACCCGTACGCGGCGGTAAGAGACTTGGTCTGCACGCCGTTATTGTCCAGTCCGGAGGGTATCTTGACGGTAATGGCGGAGGAAGACTGCTCTGTCACCAGCAGCTCGTCCTCGCCCCAGAATATTCCCTGCACGAGGTCAAGGTTGACTCCCGGGAGCGTCAGCTCATCTCCGAGACGGGCCTCGCCGCTCTGGCTCCATGAGTCGAACACCGGGATGAGCAGGGTGAACTGCTCGTCAGAGGACACGTTGATGGTCCCCCCGCTCCATACCGCAATGATGTCCTGCGTGGTGGAAGCCTCCGAGGCAGAGATGACGGGGACTGCCAGAGTGATGGCGGCATCGGAGACCTCCGAGAGCGCCGCCTCCACTCCCCCGACCGTCACCCGCGTGACCTGTGAGAGATTGCGCCCCGAGACTGTCACTTCGGTGCCGACGGTGCCGCTCTTTGGCTCGAACCCGGACACCAGCGCGTCCGTGACCGGCACGGTGACGAAATAGTCATACCTGAACACGACCGTCTCGCCGTCGCTGTC
>CAZKVW010000017.1:0-23454 GCA_964556285.1 uncultured Muribaculaceae bacterium | reverse complement strand
CCGGCACGGTGACGAAATAGTCATACCTGAACACGACCGTCTCGCCGTCGCTGTCGTATACTTTGAGATCCACCCTATAAGGGTCGTCCTGCTGGGCAAGCCCCATGTCCGGAACTTCAAAGACCAATGTCTTGATGTCCTGCTCCACAATCTGCGCGTCCGATTCCCCGAGGGTCACCCGAGACACCTTGTCGAGGTTGAACCCCACAGCCGTGACACGGGTACCAACGTAGGCGCGTACAGAGCCGCTCTCATCGGCGTTGGGGGAGAGTTTCTCGGTGGTGACGTTGATGGCGGGGGTGTTGGTCACCTCCACACCGTCATCGTCGCCGCAGGCCCATGCGAGCGTCATCGCCGCACCAAGAGCCATGACTGCATATATCTTACGGTACATATCTTACAGTTTGGAATAATCGTAATCGTATTTCTGCCAATAGCAGTCAAAAGTGACGCAAGACGCGCCGTAGTTGCTGTTGTTGTACACGCCCCAGTCTATCCGCTTGATATGCAGCAGCCCGAGCCGCTTGATGCCGGAGGCCCTGCTGGCGGAGTCGTAGGCGTTGTTGTGGTAGTAGGCCACAAGCAGCACCGCGTCAAGGGTGTAGCCCGGGTCATCCGCGAGAGCGGAGGTCTGGTGACCGCAGAACTTGTCGGACTTGACCCCTCCCGCGAACGAGCTGACGCTGATGCCGGCTATGCGGCTGTTCTCCACATCTATGGGGAACAGTTCCTCGTTGATGTTGTCTATCTCGTCATTGAGCACTTTCTGTATCAGCGCGTTCTCCGTAGCATTGCTTGAATTCAAGGGACGGAACGCAAGGATGGGCGTGCCGGGGATGTTGTTATTGGACCCGGGCACACGGTAGTCGTTGGACGGAGTGCCAGTGGCGTCGATGTAGAAGTTCTTGAGCTGGGAATTGGAGTTGGCCGGGCTGTTGATCTGCAGCACGTTCCCGCTCACCGCCGAGAAGAAGAAATAAGGGACGACAGAGTCGTAGTCGCTGTCGCTCACCACACCCGGCTTGGGTGTGTTGGCGCTGCCCCACTGGCTGCCTTGCAAGGCCATGGCGACCGGGTCGAGAACAGACTTCCAGTCAGAGTTGGCATAGACGATGCCGGTCTCCGGGGAGAAGAACGACATGTACGAGTTTGCCGCCACACGGCCTTGCGCCCAGGTCTGCATGTCCTGCCAGAACTTGACGTACGGCACGAACACCACGAAGTCCTCCTTGAGGGTGACGCTCTCGTTGTTGTCGAAATACCACGCCACCAGCGGGACTGTCGTGTCCCCGTCGGGGAAATCCCCTGCCGGGATGGTGAATGTCAGGCTGCCCGACGACTTGATGACTGAAGCCTCCCATTCGCCCACCATGACGCGGTCCACATTGCCGAGATATTGTCCCGTAAGGGTGATGCTGCGGCCGACAGCCGTGCGGGCGAATGTGTAAGCGTCGAATGACGGCACATGCCTTGCGACGGTGATGGCGGGGGCGGAGTCGAGGGAAGTCTCCTGGTCGGAGACGCCATCCGAATACACCAGCGTGATGCGGGCGTCATCGCTCTCCACATAAGGAACCTTGACGACCATCTCCACGTCCGTGCGGTCGGTTATGGAGGCCTCGTGCGTGGCGGTGTAGCCGACGGCGGTGAAATGCACGGCCTTGACCGCGCCGAGATGCCTGCCGCTGAGCAGTATCTCCTCACCCATCTCGGCGCTGGACTGGATGAGCGAGGCTGTCAGCTCCGGCACGGCGAAATTGCAGGTGAACATTCCGGAGGACTCTCCCCTGCCCTCGGGGTTGACAAGGGCGACGTGGCCG
The DNA here is from genome assembly GCA_964556285.1 of uncultured Muribaculaceae bacterium. Taxonomy (GTDB): domain Bacteria; phylum Bacteroidota; class Bacteroidia; order Bacteroidales; family UBA932; genus Cryptobacteroides. The sequence goes on along the minus strand of CAZKVW010000017.1, from coordinate 21,634 downwards.
GAGGTCACCCCGTCCACAATCTTGATGGAGAGGCGGGTGTTGGAGACTTTCTCGGAAATCTCCACGCTGACATCGCCAATGTAGGCTTCGGTCACGTCATTGAGGTACTCCCCAGTGACAACGACCTCAGACCCTACAGGGGCGCTCTCCGGCTCGAAAGAGCTGATGACCGGCACGTGTGCTATCCTCTCGTCCACGCTCTCATTGTCACAGGACTGCGCGACGGCAACTGCGCCGAGACCGGCCAATATCGGAAAAATGTAATATCTAGGTTTCATGTCTGCATACTCTCTAATAACCGGGATTCTGGGCGACATCCTCGTTGATGTTGATGACTGCCGTCGGTATGGGCAGCAGGGTCTGCCAGCTGTCTATGGGGTTGACCGTGTAGTTGTAGCCGGAGTAGAACACCTCGCTGCTGTAATAAGCGTTGAGGGTCGATACCGCAGTGCCCCAGCGCAGGAGGTCGAACCACCTCTGGTTCTCCATCGCCAGCTCCACACGCCTCTCGGAGCGCACCGCCATGCGGAAAGCGTACTTGGAGGCCAGGTCTGACAAGGTGCGGGACGCCAGCCCCGCCCTGCCGCGCACGGCGTTGAGGTACTTGAGAGCCTCGTCATTGGGGCCGGAGATCTCGTTGGAGGCCTCGCTGTAGAGCAGCAGGACATCCGCCAGGCGCAGCACCGGCCAGTCATTCTCGGCATCATATTCGGACGTCATGTCCGGGTCGATGTACTTGGAGCAATAGCGGCCTGACGCGCCCTCGACTATAAGCCCGGTAGTGGAGTTGTAATAGCTCTCCTGGAGGGTCACGTCCTTGCGCAGGTCGCCGTCCTCATAAGCGGCTATGAGGTTGTCCGAGGGGAAGTTGTAATGCCTGGGCGATCCGATGGCGACATTGCCCGCATTGTTGAGCGGGGCGAAAAGCGACGTGAACGGAGACCCTATCCCGAGGTTGCCGCTCTTGTAGCGCACGGCAAGCAGGATCTCGGCGTTGCCTTCGTTGTCCTTGCTGAACACCGAGGCGTACGGGACGAGGTCAGCGCCGGAAGAGGGGCTGCCGCAGGCCTCGATGACATCGGAGAGCAGCGGCAAGGCCTCTGCGTACTTGGAGTCGGAGGGCTGGTAACGGGTCATATAGACCTTGGCCAGCATGGCCTTGGCGGCCTTGAGGTCGGCGCGGCCCAGATCGCTGTCAGGCATCGTCACAGGCAGCAGCTCCCCGTCCACAACGGCTTCCAGGTCGTCCTCTATGAGGTCCCATATCTCGTCAGTCGTGGAACGCTGCATGTGGCGGGCCACATCCGCGCCCGTCTTGGCCGTCACCTTGAACACCGGCCCCCACAGACGGACGAGGTCGAAATACATCCACGCCCTGAGCAGACGGGCCTCGCCCTCATACTGGGCGCGGTCAGCCTCATCCTCCACCACATCCAGATACGAAAGCACAGAGTTGGCTCTGTAAATGACCCTGTAGCAGGCCTCCCAGTAGGACTGCACCCACGCGTTGGCGGTAAGCACGACATTCTGGTCCAGCTGCTCCACCAGCTTGGTGTCCTGTGAGGTGGAGCCGGTCACGCGCATACGGGCGTTGTCGCTGCGCAGCTCAGTCATAGCCCATTCGTAGTACATCACGTCATAGAGGCCGTTGTACGCCCCCACTACAAGGTTGTTGACGGAGGAGCCGTCCTTGACGTAATCATCAGCGGCGGTCTCCGAATAGGGGTACTGCTTCAGGTCGCAGGACACGGCGCAGACCAGAGCTGCGGCACCCATTATATATCGTATAGCTTTCATGCCCTATTTGAATTTGAGTTCAACACCGAAAGTGACTGTCGATGTCAGGGGGAATCCTCCCCTCTGATAGCCCGAAATCATCGGCGAGGAATAATCGCCGGAGGTCATGCGGGACTCAGGGTTGATGCCCAGATAGTCCTTTGACCAGATGTAGAGCAGGTTGTTGCCGGCGAGATAAAGGCGCAGGCCCTTGACGGGACTGCCGGACAGGCGCTTGCGGTCAAAGGTGTAGCCTATCGTGGCGTTGCGCAGGCACATGTAGGAGCCGTCCTGCAGCGGATAGTCGGTGAGCATGAGGTCATAGCCGACCTTGGCATAGGGAGTCTTGCCGTCGCCCTGATGGGACTCGCTGACCCAGCGGTTCTTGACATAGGAGGCGTTGTACTTGTGGGTCTCGTTGTAGAACGCGTCGCCGTTGTACAGCGTCACGCCCTGCACCCCCTGTATGAGGAAAGAGAAATCCCACTCGCGCCACCTCAACGTGTTGGTCATGCCGTAGCTGAAATCCGGATACGGGTCGCCGAGAGCCACACGGTCGTCATCGCTCAAGACACCATCGCCATTGGTGTCCACTATCCTGAGCCCTCCCGGCACGTCAGCGGCGAAATGCGGGTTGGCATTTATCTCCTCCGTGCTGTTCCAGATGCCGGAGGTCTTGTAGCCGTAATACTGTATGAGCGGCTCGCCCACGCGTGCGATGTAGGCCTCGTTTCGCTCTCCTTGCGTAATGACCTGGCGTTCGCCGCCTATCTCAAGGAGCTTGTTGCGGGCTAGGGAGAAATTGATGTCAGTGGTCCACGACAGAGGCCCCTCCAAATTGACGGTCGAGAGCTGAAGCTCAATTCCGGCGTTGCGCACACGGCCGATGTTGTTCCAGTAATTGGTGAATCCCGTGAATGACTGGGTGGGCTGCTCAAACAGCAGGGCTCTCGTTATAGACCAGTAAGCGTCAGCCGTCAGCGAGATCCTCCCCCGGAACAAGCCCAGGTCGAGGCCCGCGTTGACCTCGTCGGTCTGCTCCCAGGTGATGTCCGGGTTGGCCAAGGTCGTGGAAGTGTTGGCCGCACCGCTGACGAGGCTGCCGTTGCCCGTGCCTGTGACGTAGTTGGCGTTGCCCAGCACTTCAAGGGCGGAGAAATAGTCGATGCTGTTGTTGCCGGTGACGCCGTATGAAGCGCGAAACTTGAGGTTGCTCAAGGTGCGCTGGCCTTTCATCCACGGCTCCTCCGAGACTCTCCAGCCCAGGGAGACCGACGGGAACCAGGCGTTGACATTGTCCCCGAGGAACAGGGAGGAGCGGTCAAGCCTGATGGAGGCCGAGAGCAAGTACCTGTCCTTGTAGCTGTAGGAGGCGCGGGCAAGGGCGGACTCCAGTATCTTGTCGGGATAACGGAACGTGCCAGTGCCGGCATTGTTGCCGTTGTTCGCGCTGGCCAGCTCGAAGACGGTGGCGGCGTTGAGGGTGTGGATGTCGTCAGTGGCGAAGCCCGTGCCGGTGAGCGCGACCCTCTGCACCCTGGTCTTCTCGGCGGTGTATCCGGCCAGCAGGTCCAGCTTGTGCTCCCCGAGGGTGAGCTTGTAGTTGAGGGTGTTCTCTGTCAGCAGGTCAACGTACAGGGTGCTGTAGAATGTAGCCTCGCTCGGGGTCCCGTCCCTGATGGCGTTCTGGTTGGCGTATGTATAGGAGGGGCTGTAGCGTATGTTGAACCCGTTGGAGGATTTGAATGTCAAGCCCTTTGCAAGTGTAACCTCAATGTAGGCGTTGCCGAGGCCCGACATCGTCTCGCTCCAGCGTTCGGTGTTGGCCATGACGCTCTTGGGGTTGTTGTTGGCTGAGTTGAACGGGCTGACGTTCCTGTCCCAGCCGGGATTGCCGTAGTCGTCCGGGTCGCCGGTAGGGGTCGTGATGGAGTTGAAGTGGCTGCCCCTGGCAAAGCCTGTGTAGCCCCCTGTCAGTGCGGTAGTCCACTCGTTGTGATAGACCGGCAGGAACGACGGTGTCCGGTAGAAATCGATGTAGTTGTTGCGCGGACGCTCGGAGCGGGAATAGTTGCCGGAGATGTTGTAGCCGAACTTGACCGCCCTGCCGAGATCCAGGTCCATGCGGGTGCGGAACTGGAGCTTCTTGACTTCGTTCTGGTACATCAGGCCCTGGTCGCGGGTATAGGAGGCGGATGTGTACTGGCGCATGGCCTTGGTGCCCGAGGACACGGCGAACTGCACGTTGGTGATGCCGGTGAAGTCCCTCAATGCCTCCCTCTGCCAGTCGGTGGAGCCGATGTTGGACTCTATCCACGCGGCGGCCCTGTCCTGCCCCTTGACGGCATTGCCGCCGACGGACTCCTCATATTCCTGCAAACGCAGGTATTCGGTGGCGGTCAGCAGGTCATGGAGCTGGTAGGCGTACTTGACGCCCTGATAGAACTTGACCGAATACTGGGGCTTGGCCGCGTCGCCGGACTTGGTTGTCACCATGATGACGCCATTGGCAGCTCTGGAACCGTAGATGGCTGCAGAGGCCGCGTCCTTGAGAATCTCTATAGAACGGATGTCCGACGCGTTGAGGGTGGACAGGCCCTCCGGCACAGGGAAGCCGTCTATCACTACGAGCGGGCTGCTGTCCGCCGAGATTGAGCCGGTGCCCCTGACCCTGATGGACGGGGTCACGCCGACTTCGGAGGTGGTGTTGCTGATGCTGAGCCCGGCGACCTGGCCCTGAAGGGCTGTGGTGACATCCGAGACCGGGTTATCAATCAGCGCGGCGCCCTCGAGCTTGGAGATGGACCCGGTCAGATGCGACTTGGCCTGTGTGCCGTAGCCCACGACGACCACATCGTCAAGCAGCGTTGATTCGATACGCATGAACACGTTGACGAGGGTGGACTGCCCCGGCTTGACTTCCTCGGTCACATAGCCGACGCTGGAGAACACGAGCACATCCTCGGGGGCGGCCATAATGGAGTACCCTCCGTCAGGGCCGGTGAACGCCCCGACAGTCGTGCCCTTTATCATGACGGTCACTCCGACCATCGGGCCTTGGTCATCGGTGACGACACCGGTAATCGTGCGCTGCTGCGCCACTGCGGATGTCATCCACCCGCCAATGAAAAGGCAAGCGGCGGCAAGAGCGCACCTCAGGTGGTTAGTCTTTGACATGCCTTGATTGATATTTGGTTATTAGTCTGGTTATCTGTGCAATAGCTCCGCAAAATCCCCTCTCTTCCCTCTCAAAGCGCCTCCACGCGGCATAAGCCCTCCCGCATCCCAAACCAGCCGCGCTGCAAATTGGGTAACCAAATTGGTCAACCAATTGCGTCGCTACAAATATATAAACTCTCCCGTCAAAAACAAACAACCGCAGCGGCAATATTTTCGCCGCTGCGGCCATCCCGCCATCCGTGTGCCGGACAATCAGGCGCGGAGCCGGGCAATCAGCTCGTCGCCAAGGGCTTGCTTGACACGGATATGTTCCAGCACCTCGGTGACAAAGCTGTTGGACTCGAAGTCGCCCCTGACCTGCTCGAAATCCATCTCCTTGTCCGCCTTGGACCCGTCGGCACCGAAACTCGTCATCGAGGCGAGGCTGAACTCCTTGCGCGCGTCCTCATAGATCTGCTTGTCCAGGCCGGTGACAGCCTCCTCCCATTGCTGGACAATGGAAATGACATCCGCCTTGGTGATGGTGTCCATGCTGATGCCGAAGAACTCCCCCATCCGCCCGTAGGCCCATGTCCATTCGTAAACATAATAGTTGGCATGGATGTCTCTGAATGCCTCGTTGAGATTCTCCACCGAAGTGACCGACCCGTCCACAATGCGCTCCATAAGAGCCTCCAGCACGGCTTTGGGGGCAATCATTCCGCTGATATCCGCCCAATAACCCTCCCCTGACGGGACAGAAGGCTTCAGCAGCGAGCGCATCTGCTCGTCGGTCGCGCCGGCAGGGAGCGTCTCCAGACGCTTGATGATGGAATTGCCGAGGAACTTGACAATGGCCGTGCGATAGAAGCGTATGCCGTTGCGGAGCGAGCTGTTGCGTATCTTGGTGCTATGGTAGGAATACACGTCGGACAGTTCTCCGGAAGAATATTGCAGGTTCTTGAGCAATTGGATGCCCTTGAGCATTTTCTGGATGGTGAAAGGACTGAGGAGGTTGTAGTTGATGCAGTCCAGGCGGTCCGGGTCCTTGCGGGCGTCGCGCCGGGGCCATTTCCGCGCGTCGCGGATAGTCCCCACGCTGCGCAGGTTGACGCCCGGGGCAAGATATGTGGTATTCTGCTGCTCAATCAGATAGGAGAACGGGAGGTTGGATGTGTCGGAATGCGTCACATGCCGGCCCATGACCAGCGAGAAAGCCCCTACGCGTGAGGGCCACAGGATGTATGAATCAGATGCGGTCTTGGAACCCCTCTCCAGAATGCCCTGATGGATGGGGCCGAGCTTGTACATGTGGTTGCTCTGGTTGGAGCCGCTCCCCGCGTTCATGAACGAGAACATTCCTGCTATGAGGAGGGTGCTCTTGTGATGGGTGACCGTGAACGGGCCGGCGAATATGGCGCAGGCCTCCCCGTTCTCCCCCTGGCAGTTGGAGAAGAACAGCGAATCAGTGGCCGAATAACCATGACCGAGAATGCAGCATTGCCCGACGAAGCATTTCCCCAGCACGGTGTTGTCTTCCACCTTGGATCCGCTGGAGATGATGAAGTCGTCCGCGATGACGCCGTTCCCTATGTCCACAGGATCGCTGGCGTTGCTGTTGATGCTGCCGTTAGACAGGCGGCTCGCACCGTAGATGGTGGCGCAGGGGCCTATCCTCACTCCTTTGATCACCCCCGCGTTGCGGATGGAGACATGGTCGCCGACAGTTCCCCGAGATCTCTCCACCGAGGCCGCATAGTCCCCGATGAGCCTCTCCAGAGCCTCCGTGAGATCTGTCTGGTGACGGTACATGGCAAGGATGTAGGCGGTCTGTGCGCTCAAGCGGTCGCATATCATGACATCCCGGCCGCCAGTCTCATTGAGGACTGACACCTTGACACCGTTGCCGAAGCGGCATGGGCCTTCCGTCACCATCAAGTTGACATTCTCGATGTAGCAGTCACTGCCGATGTCGTAGTTGGCAATATAGTCGGCAATATTCTCCACGAGGGAGTCATCCCCGACGGTTACATTGTGCAGGGTCGCGTTACGGATGCCGGAATGCTTCTTGAGTCCTCCGGGCAATGTGAACGATGAGGCGAACCTCCCGAAACGCACGTCCCCTGAGAACCGGACGTTCCGTACATATTTGAGGGTCTCCGGGGAGGATGTCTGCACCCTCTCCCATTCGTCCGAACGGCAGCCGGCGGCCTTGAGAGCGCCGACCTCCTCTTCAGTGAGCTGTCTGTATGCCTGCATATCGTGCTGTTTTCTATTCCACCGTGACTGATTTGGCGAGGTTGCGGGGCCGGTCGACATCCCGCCCCTTGTATACCGCTATATAATATGCGAGGAACTGGAGCGGGATGATGGACACCACTGGCATCAGGCATTCCTCGGTGGAGGGCACTTCTATGCAGCAGTCCGCCACCCCGCGCACAAGCTTGTCGCCCTTGGAGACGATGGCGATGATCTTGCCTCCGCGAGCCTTTATCTCCTCGATGTTGGCGAGTGTCTTCTCATAGGTACGGTTGAGGGTCGCGATGACGACCGTAGGCATCTCCGCGTCAATGAGGGCGATGGGGCCGTGCTTCATCTCGGCGGCAGGGAGCCCCTCGGCGTGGACATAGGATATCTCCTTGAGCTTCAGAGCGCCCTCCAGAGCTGTAGGGTAATTGTAGCCCCGTCCGAGGTAGATGAAATTGCGGGCGTAGGTGAATGTGCGGGCGAGGGAGGCCACCTCCCTGTCCGTGCCGAGAGCCTCCCGGACGGTCTCGGGCAGCTCCAGTATGGCGCGGGCAATCCCGTGGTAACGCTCCGAGCCGACTGTCCCCCTGAGCTTCCCTGTCAGCAGGGCCATCATCGCCATTACTGTCACCTGTCCGGTAAACGCCTTGGTGGAGGCCACGCCTATCTCCGGCCCGACATGGATGTAAGTCCCGGAATCTGTCGCCCGCGCTATGGATGACCCTACGACATTGCAAATGCCGTACACGAATGCTCCCGCCTTGCGGGCAAGCTCCACGGCCGCCAGGGTGTCCGCCGTCTCGCCGGACTGGGACACCGCCACAACAATGTCGTCAGGGCGTATCACGGGGTCCCGGTAACGGAACTCCGAGGCATATTCCACCTCGACCGGTATCCGGCAGATGCTCTCTATAAGGTGCTTCCCTATCAAGGCGGCGTGCCATGAGGTGCCGCATGCCACGAAAATGATGCGTCCCGCCCCAGTAAACCTATCCCTGTTCGCCAGGATGCCCGAGAGGACAACCTCCAGACTGCCCGGCAGCACCCTCCCCCGGATACAGTCTCCGAGGGTGTCGGGCTGCTCGTGGATCTCCTTAAGCATGAAATGGCCGTAGCCGCCTTTCTCCAGCTGTGAAATGGAGAGCTTCAGGTTGCGGATGTCCACCGGGGAATCCTCCCCGTCGAGGGTCATTATGTGGAGGGGCTTCCCTCTCTCCACCACAGCGACCTCACCGTCATTGAGATAGACGAAGTCGTGGGTGCGGTCGATGATAGAGGCGGCATCAGAGGAGATGAAATATTCCCCTTCGCCTATCCCTATCACCATGGGGCTGCTCTTGCGGGCCGCCACGATACGTGAGGTGTCACCACGCTCCACCACGGCTATGGCGTACGCCCCCACAACCTGTCCGAGAGCCTCCCTCACGGCATCTTCCAGCGGGCATCCGTTGGTCTCGCGGACATATTCGATGAGGTTGACGAGGACTTCCGAGTCGGTGTCGCTCCTGAACGAGAAGCCGCGGGAGCAGAGCGCGTCCCTCAGCACCCTGTAATTCTCTATGATGCCGTTGTGGACCAGAGCGAGACGGCCGGACTGTGACAGGTGCGGATGGGCGTTGACATCGCTGGGTTCTCCGTGGGTAGCCCAACGAGTGTGGCCTATGCCTATGCGTCCGGATGTGTCCTTGCCCTCGATGTAAGCCTCAAGGTTGGAGACCTTGCCCTTGCATTTGAACACTTCCATAGAGCCGTCGTCATGGATGACGGCCACGCCGGCGCTGTCGTAGCCCCGGTACTCAAGGCGGCGAAGGCCGCCGGTGATGACAGGGAGAGCCTCCCTCTCACCCACATAGCCGACTATTCCGCACATGAGCTGGGGAGGATTTGGAGCATCAAGGACGCCACGGCGGACACCCTTGCAACATGTATAGCCATAAATATCAGTGTTTTATGTCTTATGTATGGAGACCGGCACAACGGCGGTGCGGTCTCTGGAGGGCAAAATTAAAATTTTTTTTCGAAATGCGTTATCGCGCTGACGAAATAAACGCTTTGGCGGAAAAACCAAATTGCTTGGCAAGGATCAGATGCAAACCGGTTTTTGTAAATTTGCCCGACCATTCAATATGAGAATATGACAAGGATTTCAAGTCTGCTCTCAGCGCTCGCATGCAGCGCTTCAGCTGTTGCCATTTCATTTGCCGCCACATCCTGCGGCGGCGGGCCCAAGGACGGGGTCCACCGTCTGGAGCTTCTTACCACCGGCGATGTGCATGGCAGCTGGTTCGACGAGCCGTACACAGGTGGAGGGCAACGGAGGTCGCTTTTCGCCGCCAATTACTATGTGGACAGTGTCCGCACCGCTGCGGGCAAGGACAATGTCATCCTCATCGACGCAGGAGACTGCCTACAGGGTGACAACGCTGCCTATTACTACAACTATGTGGACACCAAGGACGAGCATCTTTTCCCAAGGCTTGCGGCCTATATGGGCTACGATGCCGTGGTGGCAGGCAACCATGACATCGAGACAGGGCATGATGTGTATGACCGTGTGGCGAAAGAGCTGAAGAAGGAGGGCATTCCTTTCCTGGGAGGCAATGCCATACGTACCGGCAATGGGAAGCCGTACTTCCCCACGTACAAAATAGTCAAGCGAGCCGGGCTCAAGGTCGCCATTCTCGGATTCACCAATCCCAACATGAAGGCCTGGCTCAGCGAAGACCTCTGGAGCGGGATAACATTCGAATCCCTTATCCCGCTTGTGCAGGAGGATGTGGACATGGTCAGGGAAAAAGAGCGGCCTGATGTGGTCATAGTGGCGGCTCATTCCGGTACCGGCAATGGCAACAATGACATCCTCGAAAGCCAAGGCATCGACCTCTGGAACACTCTCAAGGGGGTGGACTTCATAGTGTGCGCTCACGACCACAACCCGTTTATCATCAACGACACAACTTGCCTTATAGATGCCGGGGCGCATTGTGCCAACATAGGCCACGGCGTGCTGGAGGTGACAGTGAAAGGCGGGCAGGTGGCGGACAGGACTGTCAGCGCGGAGCTTATCCCGGTAGACAAGGCCAAGGCCGACGCCGTGATGAGGGAGCGGTTCCGCAAGGACTACGAAGCAGTCAAAGCGTTCTCGCTCAGGCCTGTAGGGATAATCCAACGGGAAATGCGCACAAGAGATGCCTACAGGGGCCCGTGCGACTACATCAACCTCCTGCATTCAGTGCAGCTCTCTGTGCCGGAGGCTCAGATATCATTCGCCGCTCCTCTCACATACGACGGGACAATCCCAGCCGGGCAGATAGTGTACAATGACCTCTCTACCATCTATCCTTTCGAGAACCAGCTGGTGGTCATCAGAATGGCCGGAAAGGAGATCGTGGATTACCTGGAGTATTCGTACAAATTCTGGATCAACACCATAGGCGACGGTTCCACGACAGGTTTCCTCGATTTGTTCCTCGCGCTGTTCACCGGCGATGACGATGACGAGCATCTGCTTGACATCAAGGAATCTTTTGACGGCAGGTACGGAGGAAAGCGATGGTCGTTCTCCTACAGGCCGTACAATTTCGACTCTGCCGGCGGGCTTTTCTACACGGTGGATGTGACCGAACTCAACGGGGCCAGGATTTCGGTGCAAGGACTCGCGAACGGGGAGTCTTTCCATGAGGACAGCACCTACAATGTAGCCATGACTTCCTATCGGTTCAGTGGAGGCGGAGACATCCTCGAGAATGGCGCAGGTATCGCCAAAGAGGATCTGGAGAGCCGTGTGGCGGCTCGTTATCCTGCCATCCGTGACTTGGTCGGCGAGTACATTGAGGCAAACAGTCCTGTCACGCCGGAGCTTATAGGCGACAGGTCAGTCATCGGCAACTGGTTCTTCATCCCGCAGGAACTCGCCTCCGAGAAGCTTGACACTGACATGGCTCTCCTTTTCGGGGACGAAGATGCCATGGCAGCCGAGGCAAACTAAATCAGGAAACGGCATTCGCGGGACACAGACACAAACCCCGAACCTTGCAGTTGAGCCATATTTTGACTAAATTTGAGTTTGGATGCGCTGATGCTGGAGATCAAGACGATTTGCTGAACTGGGATGATAGCGGACAAAAAATATTATTTGGACACGTTCCGGGTCGATGAGGGGATGCTGGAGAGGCTGACAGCTGAGGCTCTCTCGAGCGGGGGGGACTATGCCGACCTGTATTTTGACAACACCGAGGCGAGCGACCTGCTGCTGCGGGACGGGCAGGTCGGGAGCGGAGGCTTCAATGTGGACTATGGCGTGGGCATACGCGTCCTCAAAGGCGACAAGACGGGATACGCGTATGCAGAGACCACGGAACCACGGGCAATGATGGAGGCGGCACGGGCCGCAGCGGCCATCGCGGAGAGCGGGACAGGCGGCGGAGCTGTGCGGGTTGCGGGAGCGCCGGCTGTGGAGGGCGCTCCGGCATTCGGGTTCAAGGGGAGACCCAACCCCTCTGCAGACCGCTACCCCATGCTGCTGGATTGGCGCACCACCGGTACGGCCAAGATGATACCGTATCTGGAACGGTTGGAGAGCCTCATACGCGAGCGCGACAGCCGCGCCGTCAAGGTCATCGCCCTGCTGAGCTCCCAAGTGACGGACGTGCTGATGTTCAACTCCCTCGGCGAACTCAAATACGACACCCGGCCCCTGGGCAGCATTTCTGTACAAGCAGTGTACATGCAAGGGGGGCAGGTCGAGGACAGCAGCGCGGGACGCAGTTTCCGGATGGGCGCGGAGATGGTCAGTGAGAGCCTCATCACCCAGCTGGCAGACCTGGTCACCAAAGGCATTGACGAGAGATTCGCGGCCAAGCGGCCCAAAGGCGGCAAGATGCCTGTCGTGATGGGGGCCGGGGCTTCGGGCATACTGCTGCACGAAGCCATGGGTCACGCGTTCGAGGCTGACTTCAACCGCAAGGGGCAGTCCATATTCTCAGGCCGCATCGGGGAGCGCGTCTGCTCCCCTGACATCACCATAGTGGACGACGGCACCATCCGCGCCAACAGGGGGGCGGTCAACTACGACGACGAGGGCGTGCCGGGACAGAACACCGTCATGGTGGACAGCGGGGTGCTCACCTCATACCTCCACGACCGCATCAGCGCCCGATGGTACGGGGTCAGGCCGACAGGGAACGGGCGCAGAGAGTCATTCCGCTACAACCCCATCCCCCGCATGAGGGCGACATACATGCTCGGCGGCAAATACGACCCCGCCGAGATCATCTCCTCGGTGGACAAGGGCATCTATGTGGACATGTTCTCCAACGGGGAGGTCAAAATCGGCGAAGGCGACTTCACTTTCTATGTCAAGAGCGGCACCCTCATCGAACACGGCCGCCTGACCGCCCCGGTCAAGGACATCAACATCATCGGCAACGGCCCCGAGGCCCTGGCCAACATCAGCATGGTGGGAAACGACCCGCTGATAGATGACAACACTTGGACATGCGGCAAAGGGCAGAGCGTACCTGTCTCCTGCGGCATCCCCACGGTGCTTGTGAACGGGCTCACGGTAGGAGGAGTGTAAAAACATGAACAACAACCTGCTCAACGACAACGAAATGGCTGCAGCCCGCGCCTGTCTGGACAAAGCTCTCGCCAGAGGGGCGGACAAGGCCAGGGTGACAGCTGCCAAGAGCGCGACCGACCTGGTCGGCACCCTCGATGGCCAGACCGACAAGATCACCCATTGCCTCGACCGCTCACTTACCCTCAACCTGTTTGTGGACGGGCGCTACGGCTCATTCTCCACCAACAGGTGCGACACCGGTGACCTGGACGCGTTTGTGGACAAGGCCGTCGCCACTGTCCGGCTGCTGGCCCCGGATCCTTGGCGCAATCTCCCGGCCCCCGAGAGGGTGGCAAAAAATGCCGTCACGGGCCTCGAACTGGATCTCTACGACGACAGCGTGGAGACAGTCACTCCCGAACAGAGAGTGGCTGCGGCCTTGCAGGCCGCGGTGACGCATTCCCCGGAGGCGGAAGGCGACGGGTGGAAGCTCATTTCCGAAGAGGGGGAATATTCCGACGGTGTCTATGACACTTTGACGCTCGACTCCAACGGGACATGCTGCAGACAGATGGAGTCATCGTTCGACTATGGCGCCGAAGTGACCGTGCAAGACAGCAAGGGGAGGCGTTACAGCGGCTACTGGTGGGACAGCAGCACACGCAGGGACGGATTCGGCATCAGCAGCATAGGCCCCGAAGCCGTGCGCCGTGCGGCCGCCCAGATCTCGCCCAAGCGGCTCCGCAGCGGCAAATATACAGTGGTGGTGGACAGCGGATGCGCATCCAAAATGGTGTCTCCGTTGTTGGGAGCCCTCAACGGCTACTCGCTCCAGCAGCACGACTCGTTCCTGGAGGGCAGCCTGGGGCGGCAGATATTCCCTGATGGCCTCACAATCATAGACACGCCGCACATTCTGGGACAGAGCGGGTCAAGGCTGTTTGATTCGGAGGGCGTGGCTACTCACACCTCCCCCATCATTGAGAACGGCGTCGTCCGCCAATACTCCCTCAACACCTACATGTCAGCCAAAATGGGGCTTGCGCCCACCATTGAGGACTTCAGCAGACCCAAGGTCATGCCATGGCCGCAGACGGGAATGAGCCGCGAGGACATCATGCGCATGTGCGGGGACGGGGTGCTGGTGACAGGCTTCAACGGCGGCAACTCCAACCCAGCCACAGGCGACTTCTCCTACGGCATAGAGGGATTCGCGTTCGAGGGCGGCGTCATCACCCACCCCATCCGGGAAATGGTGATGACGGGCAACTTCCTCCAAGTCTGGGCGCGGCTGCTGGCGTGCGGGGACGACGCCCGCCCCTGCATGGCAAAGCTCATCCCCACCCTCGCATTCTCCGGAATGGACATAAGCGCCTGAAATGCCGAATATGCAAAGCGCCTCATGTATCTCTGCCTTGAAATATCAAACACCCGATTATGATAAAGTTGATGATTGCGGCCCTGATGGCCCTCGGACTTGCGGACACGCAGGGATTGGGCGGATATGTCGATCCGATGATTGGGGCGGATAAAGGCGGAGGCGTGACGGTAGGGCCTGCGATGCCTTTCGGAATGGTGCGCCCCGGCCCCGAAGCCGTGCGGGGAGGGAATGCCGGATGGGCGCCGCTTGATGTGCCCCTGTACGGATTTGCGCAGACCCACCTCAGCGGGACTGGCGGCAGCCCCAGGTACGGCAATGTGCTGCTGATGCCGTTCACATCCGGAGCGGACGAGGATGAGCACATCGCCTTGAGAGCTGAAGAGAGCGCGGGACTCGGCTGGTACGCCGCCACGCTCGACAACGGCGTCAGAGTCGAAATCACATCGGGAGACCGTGCCGTGCTGTACCGCATCACATATCCCCAGAGCACGGTCAAAGGCCTGGAGATAGATGCGCTCTACGCGCGTCGCAACAAGAGCGTCAAGGCGCAGAGAGTCACGGACTGCTATGTGGGCAGCAGCTCCCCCGGCATATATGAGGGCTGGAGCACGGTGCTCGGAGGCTGGGGCGGCGGATACCGTCCTTACACCATATATTTCTGCGCTCAGACCGACAAAGCCCCGGCGGAAGTGCGTGCCGTGCCCGGTGGAGTCCGTGCCGGAGATGACGGGCAGGTCACAGGCGGAAGCCAACTTAACATCCTGTGGGACGGCTCCGTACAGGAGGTGCAGGTAAAAGTCGGCATTTCGTTTGTCAGCGTTGCCCAGGCTCGCGCCAACATGGAGCGCGACCTGCCTGACTGGGACTTCGGATCCGCCCGCCAGCGCGTCACAGACAGGTGGGAGCCTCTGCTGGAGCGGATAACCATCTCCCCAAATGCCTCCGACAAGTACAAGAGGATGTTCTACACTGCCGTCTATCACAGTCTGCTGATGCCGTCCGACCGCAGGGGCGAATGGGCGGAGGCCACAGCAGAAGAGTCCTATTACGATGACTTCTTCACGCTGTGGGACACCTACCGTACAGTCATGTCGCTTGTCACCATCATCGACCCGGAAAGGCAGGCGGACATAGTGCGGGGGCTGCTGACCGTCTATAAGCATGACGGCTGGATGCCTGACGGGCGGAGCGGCAATGCCAACGGCTCTACGCAAGGCTCCTCCAACGCGGAGATAGTCATAGCCGACGCGTTCGTCAAGGGGCTGGAGGGGATTGACTACGGGACTGCGCTGGAGGCCATGATCAAGGACGCCACCGTGCAGTCCCCCCGCGAGACCAAGGAGGGGCGCGTCGGAGTGCAGGCTTACAACACCCTCGGCTACCTGCCGTGGGGAGTGAGCAAGGCCGGCAGCAGGACTGTGGACCATTCGCTCTGCGACTATGCGATATACACCGTGGCAAAGGGGCTGGGGTGCGACAGCCTGGCAGCCGAGTACCTCAAGCGCTCACGCAACTGGCACAATCTCTGGCGCGACCTGGAAGAGGACGGCGTCAGGGGATTCATCATGCCGCGTGACTCCGCCGGCAACTGGCTGGACGAGGCGCTCTATTCCCGCGCAGACAAGGGGCTGCCTGACACGCTGCTCATATTCAGGCCCAAGGAGTCATTCCCCAAGAGCTGGATCAATTTCTTCTATGAGGCCAATGTCTACGAGACCTCGCTGGGCATGACGCATGACATGGACTATCTCATAGAGATAAACGGCGGCAGGGACGCGTTCAAGAGCCGTCTGGACCGGCTGTTTGAGCAGGGCTGCTATGACGGGGGCAACGAGCCGTCATTCCTGACCACCTCGCTGTACCACTGGGTCGGCAGGCCGGATCTGACAAGCGATATCTGCAACGCGAGGGTGAGGAACGAATATTCCGACGGCACGGACGGCATCCCCGGCAACGATGATTCGGGGGCGATGTCCTCGTGGATGGCATGGCACATGATAGGGCTGTACCCGGTGGCGGGGCAGGACTTCTACTTGTTGCACTCCCCTGTCGTGGATGGGGCGACTCTCAACATGCCTGGCGGCAAGACATTTGTCATCAAGGCCAAAGGGCTGTCGGACAAACGCCGCTACATCCGCTCCGCCAAGCTGAACGGCAAGGACTGGCCGTGGTCAACGCTGCGCCATTCAGACCTGATGGAGGGCGGCGAGCTGGTGCTAAAGATGGGGCGCAAGCCCGGGAAATGGGGCAAGGAAATGTTTAACAAACAATAAAATCAGATGAAAGTCGGATATCACAAAGTGGTCGCGCTGACCTACGAGCTGGAAGTGGACGGGCAGATTATCGACAAGGCCACAGAACAGAACGCGCTGGACTACATACAGGGCTGCCACATGCTCATACAAGGGCTTGAAGACGCTCTGGAGGGACTGGACGAGGGGGCTGCATACGACGTGACGGTCGCGCCCGAGGACGCATACGGCAAATATGAGCCTGCCGCGCGCTTTGACATCCCCAAGAGCTCGTTCGAGGTGGACGGCAAGCTGCGCGAAGACCTGCTCCGGGAGGGGCTGGTGATTCCGATGCTCAACTCCGAAGGGGCGGTCTGCCACGCGCAAATCATCAAGGTCGGCGCTGACAAGGTGACTGTGGACTTCAACCATCAGCTCGCCGGCAAGACCCTGCACTTTACAGGCAAAATCCTCTCGGTGCGCGACGCCACCCAAAAGGAGCTGGACGAGGGGCTGCACGGGGAGTTCCTGCCGCAGGAGCAGGGCTGCGGGCATCACGGGCGCTGCAAAGACGGCGGCTGCGGCGGCGGACACGGCAAAGACGGAGGCTGCTGCGGCGACGGCGAATGCAAAGGGGACGGAGACTGCAAGCACGAGGGCTGCGGCGGGGACGGGAGTCACGGCTGCTGCCACGACGAAAAATGAAGACTGCAGTCGTCATACTCAACTGGAACACCAGGGACTACCTCGCCAGATTCCTCCCCCCGCTGCTGGACAGCTGCAAGGGGCATGACGCGGAGGTCATCGTGGCCGACAGCGCAAGCACAGACGGCTCCGTGGAGCTGCTGGGGGAGCGGTTCCCCCAGGTGCGCAGGATTGAGCTGGACTGCAACTACGGATTTACCGGAGGGTACAACAGGGCCTTGGGGCAAGTCGATGCCGAATACTGTGTGCTGATCAACTCCGACATAGAGGTGACTCCCGGATGGCTGGGGCCTCTCACCGCGTGGATGGACACGCATCCCGGCTGCGCCGCATGCGCTCCCAAACTGCTCTCCTGGCATGACCGGAGCCTTTTTGAGTATGCCGGGGCGGCCGGGGGATATATCGATGCGCTTGGCTATACTTTTTGCAGGGGCAGGATACTCCGCAGGGTGGAGACCGACAGGGGGCAGTATGACACCCCCAAGGACGTGTTCTGGGTGAGCGGGGCGTGCATGATGGTCAGGATGAGCCTGTGGCGGGAATGCGGCGGCCTGGACGAGAGGTTTTTTGCCCACATGGAGGAAATCGACCTCTGCTGGAGAATGCATTTGCGCGGATACCATGTCAGTGCGGTGCCGCAGTCCGTGGTGTACCACATAGGGGGCGGCACCCTGCCCCAGGACTCTCCTTGGAAACTGGAGCTCAACTACCGCAACAACCTCCTGATGCTGCATGGCAACCTGCGGATGCATCTGGCTGCGGGCGGGATGTCCCCGCTCATGGCGCGTGCCGCCGCCGCGCTGCGCATCACGGCCAGATACCTCCTGGATGACTGCTCGGCTCTCGTGTACCTGCTTTCAGGCAGGCCCGGGAGCGCGGCGGCAGTGGTGCGCGGGCATGCAGGCTACTGGAAGCTCAAAGGCAAGGGCGCCCCGTCACGGGACAGGGGTCTGCGCCAAAGCTCCAGGCCTCCGGTCGCCGACGGCTGCTTCTGCGGGAGCATACTCCTCGCGGCAGCCGTGCATGGAGACAAAATATTTGATTATATTTCGCGCAAGATGGGTGACAGCCCGTCCGGGAGTGCGGACAATCTGTGAGGCGGGCCGTGCGAATGCGGGGGTTAATGAGACAAATTATGAAAGTATGAAAATCGTGATAGTCGGTGCCGGGGAGGTGGGGTCGCATCTCGCCAAGATGCTCCGCAGCGCAGCCGGCAGCGTCACGGTCGTGGATTCCGACGAGGAACGCCTCGACCGTCTGGCCGGTGCAGCGGATGTCAGCACCGTGCATGGCAACCCCACAAGCATCAGCGTCCTGCGTGAAGCTGGGGTGGCTGACGCTGACCTGTTTATCGGGGTCTATCCCCGCAGCATTCAGGAAATCAACATCATCAGCGCCCTCATCGCCAAACAGCTCGGGGCGGCCAAGGTCATCGCCCGCATCAGCGACGAAGACTATCTCAAGAGCGAGAACAAGCTGCTGTTCAAGTCACTGGGCATCGAGCTGATGTTCTACCCGGAGCGCATGGCCGCAGACGAGATTGTGGAGGCCCTGCACCACAGCAGCTCCAACGAGACCATGGACTTCGCTCACGGCAGACTGCAGATCAACGTGTTCAAGATACAGGAGGAGTCCGCCATCCTCGACATGCGGCTCAGCGAGATTGCCGCGTTCGTGCAGGGGGAGGACACCAATTTCCGCATCATAGCCATCAGCCACGACGGCAAGACCTCCATACCCAAGCCGGACTCCCGTTTCCAGTATCAGGACAATGTCTATGTCATCAGCACCCGAGAAGGGCTCCCCACGCTGATGAAGCTGTTCGGGCAGGACAGCTTTGAGGTCAGCAAGGTGATGATATACGGCGGCACTCCCATAGGCGAGATGGTGGCGCGTTCGCTCGGGCGCACAATCGATGAGACAAAGCTCATAGAGGCGGACAAGGAGCGCTGCATAGAGATTGCAGAGAGGCTCGGCCAGGCTGTGGTCATCAGCAACGGGGAGGGGCGCAACAGCGATTTCCTCATCGAAGAGGGCATACGAGGCTATGACGCTTTCGTGGCGGTCACTGACAGCGATGAGGCCAATATCCTCGCTTGCGTCGCAGCCAAGAGGTTCGGGGTCAGCCGCACGGTGGCCGAAGTCGAGAACATCGAATACATCCGTCTCGCGGAAGACATGGGCGTAGACAACGTCATCAACAAGAAACTCATCACTGCAGGGCGGATATTCCGCTTCACGCTGAGCGGCAAGGCGAGGTCAGTCCGTTACATGAGCGGCACCTCCGCAGAGGTCCTCGAATACACCGTCTCGCCAGGCAGCCGCATCACGACAGCAAGCCTGCGCGAGCTGCCGTTCCCCTCCGGGGCTGTGATAGGCGGAGGCATCAGGGGAAGCGAGTCATTCATCGCCGTGGGGGACACACGATTCGAGCCGTATGACAGGGTGGTCGTGTTCGCTGACGGAGCGGTTGTCAATGAGGTGGACTCGTTCTTCCGTTAGCGTGGAGGCTGACATTATGTCAGCAGGGACGCTCTGGCAAAGGTTTTGATTTTGCCCGGGAAGATAAGAAGGCACACTGCCGGGAGATGCCGCGCAGGGTGCGTTTTGTATGGACAATAATGACAATAGAGATATGACCAAAGAGAAAAGCAATATCAAGGCGGAAGAGCGGCAGGACAAGCCGCAAGCTGGGGAGCAGCCGGAGACGGCCGGGCACGGGCAGCCCTCAAAGGAAGCCCGATCCGAGAACCGCAAGGACAAGTCCCTTGTCAAGGAGGTCGAGTCCCTCAAAAAGACCGTAGCATCCCGCGACAAGGAGCTGGAGGCCGCCAAGTCGGCTCTCGCCAAGGAAAAGGATGACTATCTCCGTCTCATGGCGGAGTTTGAGACATTCCGCAGGCGCTCTTCTGAAGACAGGCTCAACCTTGTCAAATCCGCGTCGGCGGATGTCATCAAAGGGATGCTGACGACGCTCGACGAGTGCGAGAGAGCCATGAGCATACTTGAGAAGTCCTCGGACGAGGCGGCAAAGGAAGGCACTGCGCTGATATACAACAAGCTCATCTCCTACCTCAAGAGCAAGGGGCTGGAGGCTATCGACGCCAAGGGCAAGCCGTTCGACACCGACTACCACGAGGCGGTCACGCAGTTCCCGGTGGAGGACGAGGCGCAGAAAGGCAAGGTCATCGATGTGGTGCAGACCGGTTACATGCTGGACGGCAAGGTGATACGGTACGCCAAAGTGGTTGTGGGAGCTTAAGGGCTGGATATGGCAGAGAAAAGAGATTACTACGAGGTGCTCGGCGTAGGCAAGAATGCCAGCGCCGACGAGATCAAGTCCGCCTACCGCAAGGCTGCCATCAAGTGGCATCCGGACAAGTGGGTGGACGGCACTGATGCTGAGAAGAAAACGGCTGAGGCCAAGTTCAAGGAGGCCTCGGAGGCATATTCCGTATTGAGCGACCCCGACAAGAAGGCCCGTTACGACCAGTTCGGCTTCAGCGGGGTTGACGGCCAGAGCGGGCCGGACTTCAGCCAGGGTTTCGGCAGCCTCAACGACATACTCAACAACCTCTTCGGAGGCGCGTTCGGAGGAGGGTTCAGCGGATTCGAGGGATTCGGCGGATTCGGCTCGGGAGCGTCATCGGGGGGACAGAGGCGTGTCCTGCGCGGACAGGATATCCGCACTAGGGTCACCCTGACCCTCGACGAGATCGCAAACGGATGCGAGAAGTCCATCACCCTCGAGCGCAAGCGCCCCTGCCCTGAATGTCAGGGCAAGGGAGCCAAGAACGCCTCGGACATCAAGACTTGCCCTACCTGCAAAGGCAGCGGACAGGTGCAGCACATATCCAATTCATTCTTCGGCAGGAGCATCTCCTACGCCACCTGTCCGCAGTGCTCCGGCACAGGCAAGGTCATCAGCAACCCGTGCCGCACCTGCTCCGGCACAGGCCTGGTGCGCAGGAGGGAGACCCTCAAGGTCAAGATTCCCGCCGGCGTGGAGAACGGCATGCAGATAACGGTCCGGGGTGAGGGACATGCGGCCCAAGGCGGCGGGGTCAACGGTGACCTGCTGATTGTCATCATGGAGCAGGAGCATCCGCAGCTCAAGAGAGATGGCGAGAACCTCTTCTATACCACCGTCATTCCGGTGACAGACGCCATGCTGGGCGGGGAGATTTCCGTCCCCACCGTGGGCGGCGGCAGCGAAAGGGTCAAGATAGAGCCGGGCACCCAGAGCGGCACTGTCCTGAGGCTGCGCGGCAAAGGTCTGCCCGGGGTCAATTCCTACGCCCGGGGCGACCTGTATGTCAAGGTGATGGTGTGGATACCGCGCAAGCTCAGCCGTGAGGAGAAGAGCACCGTCGAGGGAATGCGCACGAGCAGCAGCTTCACGCCCAACCTGTCACGCGAGGACAAGGCCCTGTTCGACAAGGAGAAAAACCTCTTCTGAAGACGCTGCATGAGGGAAAATGTCCCGCTGCCACTTAATGTGACAGCGGGACGTTTTTGTGGTGAGGATTGGCAGATTTGAACTGCCGACCTCTTGCCTGTCAAGCAAGCGCTCTG
>CAZKVW010000016.1:24995-35387 GCA_964556285.1 uncultured Muribaculaceae bacterium | reverse complement strand
ATGGTCACGCGCGGGCTGTATGCCGGTGATGACTTCGAATGCTTCCGTCTGGCGGCGGAGCTGTCTCTGGAGACCAATTTCATAATGGTAGACCATCCCATCCGCAAATGCGTGGTCTACCTCGACCCGGAGGAGTTCAAGAGCACATGGCTCGGCAACAAGAGCGTCTACCGCACCAGGATGGCGCTCGCTGACGGGGCTGACCTCATTGTTCTCGCCCCCGCCCTGCGGGAGTTCGGGGAGGACGCGACGATGGACGCCCTCATCCGCAAGTACGGCTACAAGGGCACCCAGCATGTGCTGCAATGCACCCGGGACAATGCCGAGCTGCGCGCCAATCTGGGCGCACCTGCGCACCTCATCCACGGGTCGTCAGAGGGACGTTTCACCATCACCTACTGCCCCGGCGACGGGATGAGCCGCGAGGAGATAGAAGGGGTCGGGTACCGGTATTGCAGCTATGCCGAGATGGCGGTGCGCTACAGCCCAGACAGCTTGCGGGACGGCTGGAATGTCATGCCTGACGGGGAGGAGGTCTACTACATCTCCAATCCTGCGCTCGGGCTATGGGCGCACAGGGACAGGTTCAAGGATTAGTGAACTCTGGCATGATGAAGATAATCTGCGACGACAAGATCCCGTTCCTGCGCGGGGCGCTTGAGCCCTATGCCGAGGTGACCTATCTGCCGGGCAAGGACTTCACTCCGGAGATTGTGAGGGATGCGGACGCGCTTGTCATCCGCACCAGGACAATATGTGACCGGCATCTGCTGGAGGGGTCCAAGGTCAAGGTCATCGCTACGGCGACCATAGGATATGACCATATAGACACTCAGTGGTGCGAGAGCAACGGCATCGTGTGGCGCAACGCCCCTGGCTGCAACTCGCGCTCCGTGGAGCAGTATATAGTGTCTGTTCTGGTGACGCTTGCCAGGAAGCATCATTTCAGCCTCGCGGGCAAGACCCTTGGGGTGGCCGGTGTGGGCAATGTCGGCTCCAAGGTGGCTGCAGCTGCAAGGACGCTCGGCATGGAAGTCCTGCTCAATGACCCTCCCCGCGAGCGCAGGGAGGGGAGCGGCGCTTTCGTCAGCCTCGATGAAATAGTGGGGCGCAGCGATATCATCACGCTGCATGTGCCTCTGTACCGTGAGGGGGAGGACGCGACTTGGCATCTCTTTGGCCTTGAGCGCATCGGGCAACTGACGGACAGGCAGATACTCATCAATTCCTCTCGCGGCCCGGTGGTGGACAATGCCGCTCTGCAGGCCGCCCTGGCGCAGAAGCGTCTGCTCGGGGCAGTCCTTGATGTGTGGGAGGGAGAGCCTGATATTGGCGCTGACCTTGTCAATCTGCTGGATATCAGCACGCCGCATATTGCGGGATATTCCGCTGACGGCAAGGCTGCAGGCACATCGGCCGCTGTCCGGGCGGTCGCCGAGGTGTTGGGCTTGCCGCTGACGGATTGGAGCGTGCCGGCAGTCCCCGCGCCGGCGCAGCCGTTGTCATTCGTGCTGAACATGGACGGCAAGACGGTGGAGGAGGCTCTCTCCGATGCCGTCCTGTACACCTACGATGTCAGCAGGGACAGTGACTCTCTCCGCTCCGACCTTGGGGCGTTCGAGAGCCTGAGGGGCAATTATCCGGTCAGGCGGGAGTTCTCCGCTTTCACGGTCCGGCTCACGGGCAGTCCCGTGATTGGCGGCCCCGGAGGTACGGCCGCCAATGAAGCAGCGAGGGATACCGCCTCCGCGAATGCCGCAGAGGATATAGCCGGCAGACTGCGGGAGTTGGGCTTCAAGGTCCTGACGCCTCCCTGTCATGCTGATCCGTTTTCCTGTCATTCTGAGCGAAGCGAAGAATCTGTCAATTGAATGATCCGTACAATCTAACAATCAAATAATCATGCAACAAGCAGTATCCGACATCGGACTTATAGGTCTCGCCGTGATGGGAGAGAACCTGGTGCTCAACATGGAGAGCAAAGGATTCCATGTGAGCGTGTTCAACCGCACAGTCGAGAAAGTCGACCGTTTCATCTCGGGCAGGGGAGCGGGCAAGAACATCTACGGGGCGCACAGTCTCGAGGAGTTTGTGGCCTCCCTCAAGTCTCCCCGCAAAGTGTTCCTGATGGTCAAGGCCGGACAGGCGGTGGATGACTTTATAGACAAGCTCATCCCGCTGCTCTCGCCGGGCGATGTCATCATCGACGGAGGCAACACCCATTTCCCCGACACCACGAGGCGCACGGCCTATGTGGAGAGCAAGGGGCTGCTCTATGTCGGCACGGGCGTGTCAGGAGGTGAGGAGGGAGCCCTCAAAGGCCCGAGCATGATGCCCGGCGGTTCTCCTGCTGCGTGGCCGCTGGTCAAGCCCATTTTCCAGAGCATCTGCGCCAAGGTTGAGGACGGCACTCCTTGCTGCGACTGGGTCGGCCAGGGCGGAGCCGGCCATTTCGTCAAGATGGTGCACAACGGCATCGAGTACGGGGACATACAGCTGATATGCGAATGCTACCAGATAATGAAAGACTACCTCGGCATGAGCAACGAGGAGATGCACGAGGTCTTCGCGCAGTGGAACAAGGGAGACCTGGACAGCTATCTGATTGAGATTACCCGCGACATCCTCGCCAAAAAGGACGCTGACGGCAAATATGTCCTGGACTATATCCTGGATACCGCCGGGCAGAAAGGCACGGGCAAGTGGACGGCTGTGGCTGCTCTCGATGCGGGTGTGCCTCTGACCCTGATTGCCGAGGCGGTGTTCGCCCGCTGCCTGTCCGCGCAGAAAGATGAGAGGGTTGAGGCGTCCGGGATACTCGCCGGGCCGCGCGGCGTCAAGTTCAGCGGGGACAGGGCCGCGTTTCTGGAGGATCTGCGCAAGGCTCTCTTCTCCGCCAAGGTCGTGTCCTACGCACAGGGCTACACCCTGATGCGCGCTGCTGCGGCCGAATATGGCTGGGACCTCAACTACGGCGGCATCGCGCTGATGTGGAGAGGCGGCTGCATCATCCGCAGCGTATTCCTCGGCAAGATCAAGGAGGCGTTCGACAAGGATCCCTCGCTGCCCAACCTGCTGCTGGACTCGTACTTCCAAGGCAAGCTGTCGGACTATCAGCAGGGCTGGAGGAATGTCGTCTCGCAGGCTGTCATGGCCGGCATTCCCGCCCCGACGCTGTCATCGGCTCTGGAGTACTACGACGGCTACCGCTGCGAGAGACTGCCCGCCAACCTGCTGCAGGCGCAGCGTGACTACTTCGGGGCGCACACATACGAGCGTACCGACCGCCCTCGCGGGGAATTCTTCCACACCAACTGGACAGGCCACGGCGGCGATACCGTCGCCGGTACCTACACGGCGTAGCGCAAGCCGCAGGGGCGGTTGGCCCCGCTATTTCATCCATTGCTCCAGCCAGCCGTAGAAGGTACGGTGCCAGAAGAGCGAGTTCTGCGGGCGAGTGACCCAGTGGTTCTCCTCCGGGAAGATGACCAGCTTGGACGGCACTCCCATCATCTGGGCCGCCGTGAACGCAGCCAGCCCCTGCTCGTATGGGATGCGGTAGTCTTTTTCCCCGTGCATGCACAGCAGGGGAGTGTGCCACCGCGTCACGCGTGACTGCGGATCATTGTCGTAATGGTAGCGGCTCTTGGCGACATCGGCATATGGCGCACCGGCCTGCTGCATCCCGCCGAATGTGACTCCGTCTCCGGCTGGCCCGACCTCGCCGGGACGGTACGCGTACTCGCGCAGCCCGCCGTTGTCCCAGTTGCCGAACCAGGCCTCCTCGGTCGTGTACCACATCGCCCTCTCATCGAATATCCCGGCGTGGGAGATGAAGCACTTGTACAGGTCGCCGTGCAGCCCCATCATGTTGTACACCGAGAATCCCCCGTAGGACGCGCCCACTCCGGCGACGCCCGTGCACCATGGCTGGGATTTGGCCCACCTGCCCGCTATCATGTAGTCCTGCATGTTGAGCCCCTGGTAGTCGCCGCTGATCTGCTCCTTCCACGCCTGTCCGAATCCGCTGTCCCCGTGCCGGTTGGGCAGCACGACCACATAGCCTTGCTGCGCCATCAGCCGGAAGTTCCACCGGTAGCTCCAGCTCTGGTCGAGGCTGGTCTGGGGGCCTCCGTTGAACATCTCCACTGCCGGCCATTTCCCTGTAGCGTCAAACTTGGGAGGGTACAGCACCCAGCAGTGCAGGTCCTCGCCCTCGGGGGTCTTGAGCGTTATGCGCTCCTCGCCGATGTCCGCGAGCCGTGAGAGAATGTCCCCGTTCTCGTCGCTTATGGCGATGTGCGAAGCCGCCCCGGAGACGGGCACGTCCACCCGCACAATCTCCGTGGGGAACTTCATGCTCTGCCACGTGGTCAGCAAGTGCAGCCCGCCCTCGTCAGACTTGACATCGAACGGAGTCCCGAAACCGTACCACCAGTCCTCGGGGGTGAGCCTCCGCACGGGAGACGAGCCGTCAGATGCCACGGCGCACAGGGCGCCCACGGCATCTATCGTGCTCGGGAAAATGATTTCCTTGGAGTCCGGAGTCCAGGCTATGCCCGACACGTCGTAGACGTATCCTCCGGTGAGCTCCGCTATCGGCCCTGCTGGCCTGCCCCCGGACATCTCCACAGCCAGCAGCCTCTGCCTGTCCGCCTCGTATCCGTCCCTCTCCATGGATATCCACGCGAGGCGCTTCCCGTCCGGGCTCCACGCGGGGTCGGTGTCATACCCTCCGTCCGTCTTGAGGGGGAATGTCTCGCCAGATTCCACGTCATAGATGTAGATGCCCGAGTTGGTGGAGAACGCGTACTCGATGCCTGTCTTCTTGCGGCATGAGTAGGCGATGTATCTGCCGTCCGGGCTCCAGCTCAGCTGCTCCAGCCCGCCGAACGGCTCCGTGGGCAGCTCGTATGGAGAGTCTGCGCCGAGAATGTCCTTGCCCTCCCCGACCTTGCGTCCGTCAAATTTCGCCACAAACGTGTGCGGTATCTCCGTCACCCAATGGTCCCAGTGCCTCGCCATCAGGGACTCCGCCACATAGGCGTTGGCCTTGTCCAGCCCCGCGTCCTTGGCCGTCCTGACCGGCCCTGGCACTGTGCTGATGTACATGACCTGCCTTCCGTCCGGGCTGAACGCAAATTCGGAGACGCCGTTCTCGACTTCGCTCAACTTCGTGCGCTTCCCGAGTGACTTGCCCTTGAACGGGGCCTCCCATATCTGCCCGTCCTGAATGAATCGGACGTGCTTGCCGTCAGCCGACCATCGGGCGTTGCTCACGCTGGAGGCGTACCTTGTGAGCTGCCTACGGTTGCTCCCGTCAGCGTCGCAGGCGAAGAGATTGCGACAGCTGCGGTTGTCCTCCACCGAGGTGTAGCTGACCCCGTAGAGTATGGTCTTGCCGTCCGGGGAGAGCTGCGGGTCGCCCAGCCGCCCGAAAGAGAGCAGCGTCTCGGGGGTCATCACCCCGTCCGTAATCTCCACATCAGCCTTGCCGATGTAGCCTTTGCCTTGCTGAGAAGTGTCTGTCATAACATTTGAGCGGCACGCTCCCGTGCCGATGAGCGCCATGCCGCACATTGCGGCTCCGGCGATGGTGGTAAGATAATGTCTGTTCATCAACTGATCTTGCTGTAGTCCTTGATGTTGTACTGTTCCTTTCTCAATTCGTTCCGCAGCCGGGCGTTCTGTGGGGACTCCAATGCGGGGTCGGCTTGCAGTATGCGTCTGGCGTAGTCCCGTGCGAGGGACAGCAGCTGCCCGTCCCGGGACAGGGACGCTATGTTGAGGGCGATCGGCAGCCCGCTCTGCTGTGTGCCCTCCAGGCTGCCCGGGCCGCGCATCTTCATGTCCTCCTCCGCGAGCGTGAATCCGTCCTCGGTGGAGCACAGCAGGTCGAGCCGCTTCTGGGCCTCCCGGGAGACCTTGGGGTCGCGGACGAGTATGCACCAGGACTTGTCGGATCCCCTGCCGACGCGCCCCCTCAACTGGTGCAGCTGGCTCAGCCCGAACCTCTCCGCGCTCTCTATCACCATCACCGACGCGTTCGGCACGTCCACCCCGACCTCTATGACAGTCGTGGAGACGAGGATGTTGGCCCTGCCTGCGGCGAATGCCGACATGTTGAACTGCTTGTCCTCCGAACTCTGCTGCCCGTGCACGATGGCCACCTTGTAGGGCGGGAACGGGAAATTGGACACAATCTCCTCGTAGCCCTGCTCCAGGTTGCGCAGGTCAATCTTGTCGCTCTCAAATATCAGCGGGTACACCACGAATATCTGCCGCCCGGCGGCTATCTCCCTCTTCATAAAGCTGTACAGCTGCAGTTTCTTGCCCTGCCCTATCTGCAAGGTCTCCACTCTCTTGCGTCCCGGGGGCATCTCGTCTATGACCGACACGTCCAGGTCTCCGTACAGGGTCATAGCCAGAGTCCGGGGGATGGGGGTCGCGGTCATCACCAGCACATGCGGGGGAATGCTGCCTTTGCCCCACAGCTTGGCCCTCTGCTCCACACCGAAACGGTGCTGCTCATCGATTATCGCCAGCCCCAACGACTTGAACCGCACGTCATCCTCTATCAGCGCGTGGGTGCCTATGATCAGACCCAGACTCCCGTCCTCCAGCCCGGCGTGTATGATCCTCCTGTCCTTGACCCCTGTGCTGCCTGTCAGCAGGGCGCAGCGGACTGATGTGGGCGCGAGGTATTTCTGCACATTCTGGTAATGCTGCTGCGCCAGCACCTCCGTGGGGGCCATTATGCATGCCTGGCAGCCGTTGCCTATGGCGAGCAGCGCGGAGAGCACCGCCACCATTGTCTTGCCGGACCCGACATCCCCTTGCAGGAGGCGGTTCATCTGCCTCCCGCTCATCAGGTCGGCGCGTATCTCCTTGATGACCCTCTTTTGCGCCCCTGTCAACTCGTATGGGAGAGCGTTGTAACAGGCGTTGAAGTCCGCCCCCACCCGTGGCATCAGTATGCCCTTGTCCTCACGGGAACGGATGTATTTCTGCTTGAGCAGCGACAGCTGGAGCAGGAACAGCTCCTCAAACTTGAGCCTGTGCTCCGCCTTTGCAAGGGCCTCCTGGTCCTGCGGGAAATGGATGTTCTGGAGGGCGTAGCGCAGCGGGCACAGCCCCTGGTCACGCAGCACGTAGTCAGGCAGGGTCTCCTCTACGGACGGGATGCATGCGGACAGGGCCTCCGCCTGGAGGCGGTTCATCACCTTGCCCGTGACCCCGGCGCTTTTGAGCCTCTCGGTGCTGGTGTACACCCCCGTGAGGACTCCTCCTCTGCTTCCATCCCCCTGCGGGGCCGGGTCAACCTCCGGATGCACCATGTTGATCCGGCCGGCAAAGACCTGCGGCTTGCCGAAGAATGTGAATGTGCTCCCGGGCGTGAGCCTCTCCCAGTTCCATTTAATCCCCTTGAAGAACACCACTTCCATCTCTCCGCTCCCGTCCGCGATCATCACGCTCAGGCGCCGGGCCGCGCCAAACTTGACAGGCGCCTCGCCGTCGCCCGGGATGACCGCGCCTTTTGCCCCCAGCAGCGTCCTGCGTGTGACTTGCGCTACTACCTGCACGTATGCCAGGTCAGGGCGGATGTCGCAGATGCGCACGAATGAGCTGCGGTCAATGTACCTGAACGGGTACAGGCGTATCAAGTCCCCCACCGTGCGGATGCCAAGCTCGCGCTCGAGCAGCTCCGCGCGTTTGGGGCCGACCCCTTTGAGATACTTTATCTCGGACTGGAGAGTGTACTGCACTGCGGCGGCGTTTCAGAATGCGAACTTGTATGCCACTCCGACGGCCCCGTTGAAAGACCTGTCCCATGTCAGGCTCTTGAGCCTGGTGCCGCTGGCGTTGGTGTCGATGTTCTTGTCCTTGGTGCGGTCCGCCAGCACGAAGAAGTCCAGGATGTGCTGCTTGGTGATTTTCCATTCAGCTCCGAGCGAGCCGCGCAGACGGTTGACGTAGGCGTCGTTGTAGCCAGGAAACGAGTAGCCGGAGTAGGACTCGCTTGAGGTGCTCCACACAGCGTCGCAGCCCGGGTCGTTGAACACATTCCGCAGCTCCGCATAAGCGTAAGGGGTGATGTGCTTTATCCCTTTGTATTCCACCTTGAAGCGGCTCTTGAGCGCGAGGGAGTTGGGGGTCTTCTGGTAATGGTTGCCCACATCACGGTGGGTCAGCTGCAGCCGCTCCTTGAGCGAGAACCTCCAGTCCCCGCTGCGCAGGCTTGCGCTGGCGTCGGCATAGACGCGGTGGCGGGGCTTCCATTTGTCTGCGGAGTTTTTCTTCTCGATAAACATGTAGCCGGCGCCGACCTTGAATATCCGGTTGATTTTGTAGGACACCCCCGTCCCGAGCTGGAGCCGCCCGAAGTCGGAGAGGTTGTCATACAGGCGCGCCTCGCCCTCAACGGAGAGGTGCAGCCCCTTGGCGAGCCTTTTGTCGGCCTCCGCGCTGAAGTGGGCGCCCAGGTCGTGCGTCATGTCATTGTCCGTGCCCTGCGAATGCCCTGCAAACGGGACTGCGAGCAGCAGCGCAAGCACTGCGTATAAGGATTTTGCTGTCATTGCTCTATGAAGTCTTTGGCCTTGGTGAGGGTGTCGATGCTTCCGCTGTCGCCCTTGCCGAGGGTGTAATATACCTTGATGAATGCGGAGTCCTTGAGGAAGTCCACGTGGCCTATCTCCACGTTGTCCACCTTGATGCCGATGCGCGTCTCGAGGTCGGCAATCAGCTCCTCGCGCCTCTCCGGCACGATGAGATCGATGCGGTCGTAGAGCACCAGCTTGGCGGAGGTGTGCTTGAGGAGACGCTCGTTTTCAAGCACCCATACCAGCGTGAGGATTAGCGCGTTGGAGATGGCCATGACCCCGACGGCGCCGGCGTTCAGCTCATAATGGGGGTGTGCCCCTGTGGCTCCGACCAGCTTGTAGACCGGGGCAAGCCCGTTCATCGCCGCGAGGGCGATGATCACGAAGAGGTAGGTCATTTCCCGGATGGGCACGGTCTCCGTGCGGTAGCGGATGACCCCGAAGATGGCGAAGAGCCCGAGCGTCAGGCCTACGCCCACCTCGACATTCCCCATCATATACAGGAGCATCAGCATGGCCGAGGAGAATACCATGAACGTGAAATAGTAGTCCCGGCGGCGGCTCTTGCGGTAGTAGAAGAACTGCACGAGCACCCAGCACACCAGCAGGTTGATAAAGAAGCGGATGGCCAGCTCGGCAAGGCTCTGCCCCGTGGTCATCGCCGCGTCGGTGATGGATTGCACGTTGATGAGGTCGTCATCTGAGAGGGTGTAGTCACCCAGGTCTTGCATGGTAATCATGTAACTTGGATTTTTGTCTTTGTCAGTTTCTCGATGGCCCGCACCTTGGGCTTGAAGCGGCCGTGCTTGACTCCTGGATGCGTGAGCGTCACGGCGATGCAGTACTTGCTCATGCGCACGGGCTTGACGCGGCGTCCCAGGAGGATGCGCTTCATGTCGCTGAAGCCCCGGCCTGACTGCTTGAGCTCGATGATGACGGCAGTCCCCAGCGAGGCTTTGAGTCCGGTGCGGAAGTTGTCAAAGCCCAGCCCTGTGTCGATTGTCACCCTCTCTGTCTTGCCGGGGTTGACCAGCGTGATGCGGTCGAATGCGGTGGACAGCTCCGGGCGGAGCTCGTCTGCGCTGAACGCCGAATGCTTGGCGAGGTACGCTGTCGCCTCCGTGTCAGAGCGGAAATCCATCATCTCCCCTGCGGGAATGCCGGTGCGCTTCTTCTTGGTGCGTCCCTTGTTGTTTTTGCGCTTGATTTCCAGGAACGCCAGCCCTGAGGCCATGTATTCCCGGGTGCGCACCTTTTGCCGCACGAGGCGGCGGTTGTGATGGTCAAGGAACATCCTCAGCCCGTCCGTGTCGTAATAGACGGAGTTGTAGGGGCTGATTTTGAGCCCGTCCGCCTCCAGTATGCGGTAGCCTTTGGCCCTGGCATCGGCAAGCACGAGGGCGAGGGTTGTCTCGTCCGTGAGATACTTGGTGTCGATGCGGTTGAGGAGCTTGACGGCATTCATCTCTTCCAGAGTGATTGGGGAGAGGCGTCCGGCCAGCTCGGCTATCCGCGCTGCGGGGCTGTCAGGCATCTTGGGTCACGTATTCGAATGTCTTGGTTGTCAGCAGCTTGCCCTTGGCGTTGTAGTTGTACTGCGTCTTCTTCTTGCCGAATTCGTTGTACTCGAATTTCTTGATGGTCACGAGCCGGTTGCGCTCGTCATAGACGAGTTCGCGGGACATTTTGCCGTTCTCGCCCCATTCGTAGCGCTTGCGCCATTTCTGCTTGCCGGCGTTGTCGTATTCGATTTCCTCGATCTTCTTCCCCTCCGGGGAATAGGTCGTCA
>CAZKVW010000016.1:0-24895 GCA_964556285.1 uncultured Muribaculaceae bacterium | reverse complement strand
AGATTCTTCACTCCGCTTACGCTCCGTTCAGAATGACAGTGAGGCGTTTGTTTCATTCGGCAGTGAGGCGTTGCATTACGTCCGAAGGGGCTACCAGCGGCCGCCTCCTCCACCGCCTCCGCCGGGACGGCCACCGCCTCCGCCACCGCCTCCGCTGCCGCCGTTATAGCTGCTGAGCGACACTGCCGTGCCGCCGCTGATGCCGGAAGCGGCCCATGTGGAGTTGCACAAGTAGCCTGAACTGCTCACGCTCACGCCGGTGTATCCTTGGGAGAGCGAGGGTGCGGAGACCGCCACGGACGACACTCCCGACGGGGCCTTGAAAGCTGCGATGTAGGAGCTGCCGTTGTACAGCGCGTTCCAGTTGCCGGCAGAGCAGCTCATGCTGTACACGGTCTGCGAGGCTGAATAGCCGCTCTCCAGCCCGCCGTAGGCGACCAGGACTGCTCCGCTGTAGATGTACAGCTTGTAGTTCTGCTCGGTATTGGCGTCTATGGCGACCTCGGGGCTGCCCTTGGTGCAGATGGCAAATGTGCAGCCGCCGGAAATCTTGACGTCGCAGTTGCTGTCCAGCGCGTCATTGCCCGATGAATAGGCGTATATATAGCCTCCGGTGATGTCCATCTCGCCCTGGCTGTTGATGGCGTCGTCGGCGGAGGAATAGACGTATGTCTCGCCGCCCGAGAACGTGAGCGTCCCCTTTGTCTCAAATCCCTCGCTCTTGGAGCAGGTCACGTTGATTGCCCCACCGGAGACCGTCATGTTGCCTCCATAGGTGTAGCTGCCCCTGCCGCTGCTGGAGGTCTGCTCCTTGTAGCCTATCTTGATGCCCTTGCTGGACACGTCATTGGATTCGCTGCCTGTCGTGCTGACTGTCAGGGAGCCGCCGGATATGTAACTGTCGGAGAGTGAGACGCTGTTTTCCTCCACATAGTCGTAGCTCCCGGCGCGGACGCCCTTGCCTCCGGCGCCGGTGTTGGTGATCTTTACAGTCCCGCCGGTCATCCCGAAATAATTGTCCGCCTTGATGCCGGCAGACCCCTTGTATTCCTTGTCGTCGCTGTCATAGGCCACGCCGCCGCTGACATTGATGGTATGAGTACCGCCCTCGACAAGGACATAGCCTTCGGAGGTGATGCCTTTCTTCATCGCAGCCTTGGCCGTGATGTTGAGAGCGCCGCTTGACAGTTGCACGTAGTCCTTGCCCTTGAGGCCGTGACCGGCGCTGCTGCCGGACGTCACGGTGATGGAGGGGCTGTCCAGCAGCCTCACATAGTCATCCGAGACTATGCCGGACTTGGACTGGGAGTTGACTGCGTTGACGGTAAGGGAGCCGCTGCCGCTGAATATCAGCTGCCCCTCAGAGAAGAAGACTCCTTTCATGTCCTCGTCCCCGGTCGTGCTGTAGGATGCGGATGAACTGTCGGAGAGGGTGTTGCTCCCGTCTACATAGACGAATGTGCGCTTGCCGCTCTGGTTGTTGATGGCCGCGCCGCTGCTGCTGGTCAGGGTGAGGCCGTTGAGCCAGAGAGCCTGTTTCTTGGAACTGTAGAGCTTGAAGAATCCGTCGCTGGCCGATCCGGTGAGCTTGTACGCCACACATTCTTCGCCGGTGTAGGTGACGGTCACCTGGTTGCCGCTGACCGTGACGCTCATCACGTCAGCCACGGCAGAATATCCGCTGACGCTCGCGCCGCCCGACGAATAGGTCACTGTCACGAGCCTTGAGAATGCAGTGTTGGAAATGTCATCGTCCGAGCTGCTGTCCCCAGCTGACGGGAATGTCGTTATGACCGCTCCGTCATCCTCCCCGCTTGTCACCAGCAGGGTGTACCATGCGCTCCCCGCCCTGTAGGTCTCGTCTGCCTCTGACGAGGCCGTAATGGTGGTCGTGCCAGCCGCGACCGGGGTTACTGTCCCGGAAGAACTGACAGTCGCGACAGAGGTGTTGGACGAGCTGTAGGTGACGGTGAGGCCGTGGGGGTTGTTGAGCGTCGGAGATGTGAATGTCTCGCCGAGGGTGGCTGTGTATGAGGTCGCGGGCCAGGACAGGTCGGCGCTCACCAGATTGCTGCCCTCTGCCAGCACGGTGAGAGTGTAGGATGCGCTCCCTGCGCTGTATGTGCCGTCAGCCTCGGACGAAGCCGTGATGGTTGTTGTGCCCTCCGCGACGAGAGTGATGTCGCCAGAGGACGAGCCTATGGTGGCGACCGAGGTGTTGGAGGAGCTGTAGGTCACGCTCACGCCATAGCTGTTGGCCAGTTCAGGCCAGGTGTTAGTCCCGCCTATGGTCGCCTCGTAAGACGACGCGCTCCATGCCAGCTCCGGGTCAGTGGGGGATGTCGTGCCGCCGTCATCGATGGTGATGTTGTCCCCCTCGCATCCGCCTAGCCACAGCGCTGCGATGGCGGCTGCCGGCAACAGCAAGAGTTTCTCATTCAGTCTCATGGTTGTTGTGTTAACGCCTAAACTTTCAAATATAGAAATAATTTGAAAAATCATGCCACGCTCCTGCGGCCGGGCGGAAAACAAAAAACCGCCCCTCATTGAGGAGGCGGTCATAATATCTTGCCGGAGGACAGCTATTGCTCATCCTGGAGTTTCATGTGCTGCACGTACACTGCTTTCTCGTGAGCCATGCGCCTCTTGACAGAAGGCTTCTCGAAGTTCTTGCGCGCCCTGAGCTCCCGGATCACGCCGGTCTTCTCAAACTTCCTTTTGAATTTCTTGAGCGAACGCTCGATGTTCTCGCCTTCCTTGATGGGTACTATGATCATTGCTTGTCCACCTCCTTTTTTCTGCGGCTGCAAAGGTAACCTAAAATTTTTAAAGTGCAACCTTTTGCCCCCAAAATTCTTTCCGCACCCAGTACTCAAACAAGGGGTCAATGACGTATGGCTCGCCACGATGGTCGAACGAGATGATTTCCTTTTTGACGAGGGCGTCTTTGACACGCTTGACATTGGCGGACGAGTTGAGGGCGTAGCTTTCTATCACATCGGCTGTGCTGAACTTGGTATGCCCGTCCAGGATTGCCTTGAGCAGGCTGACCTGGAATGTCGTCAGGGAGTACATCGCGGCCTTGAACCTCGGGCGGTGCAGGGACAATATGCAATCCAGCGCCTCCACCAGCACAGGCTCCATGATGTACCCCTTGGAGAGGTGGTCGCAGATGGCCATGAAGTGGTTGATGTACCAGATGTCGTTGCGGAACAGCTTGCATACGCCGAGCAGCAGCTCATTGTCCGCCACTTTGCCGGACAGGAGCAGCGTGCGGGTGATGTGCTCGATGATGTCTTTCTCGTCGATGGGCGATGGGGTGTAGCATTCGGCCAATTTCCAGAAATATTTCTTGACCTCGAAGAGGTATTTCATGGCGTTGAGCATTGAGCCGGCGAACACAAAGGTGCAGCCGCCGATGCCCGTTGTCTCCCTGACCACGTCCTCAAAGGCCTTGAGCAGCCTCTCATAGTCATCAATGAATGTGATGTTATAGAAGTCCTCCAGCACTGCGCATATCCGCAGCCCCTTGTCCTGTGCGAGACGCTGCGGCATCCTCATGACGGCTGCGGCGTCCTCCATGTCCGCTTCCGCTTCCAGCGCCAGCACCTGCCCGGAGGCTCTGAAACGTGCAGGGTCGAATGTCAGATGAGTTCCGGCCAGGCAGCTGCTGATAATCGCGGCGTAATCGTCCGGTGTCGTGGCCGCGGCCTTGATAATGGAGTCCCCTGCGGTGACAACGAAGTCTCCGAGGCTTCTGACGCTGGTCATCGGGACTTCTATGGCCGTGACATCCCTGCCGGTGGTCTTCAACTGGAGGAAGACTTGCTGCAAGAGCGAGGTAAGGCCGCATTTGGGCGGGCCGTACAAGGCGACATTCTCTCCTTGCCACAGCATGTTGCCGATGCTGGAGATGTCATTTTTGCGCCCGATGAAATTCTTCCCGCTCACGCTGTGGGAATATACAAAGCAGGTATCCATCGCTTTGTCTTTAGAAGCTGTCTTGAAAAGTCCTCGCGTCTCTCCTCTTTGCGGTCTCAATGAAATCCGCGCAGGGGAAACGCTTGGCGCAAAGATAGTGGAATGTCTTTGTTTTGCAATGCCGCCATTCGAGGCGGAGCGCTTTTTTCGCATTGCGGCCGCGAGCCGCTTGTGCCCGCGCCTGTCCGGAGCGCAGTCAGCGGCGGGAGCGGAAGAACTCCGTGACCAGGGCCGAGCATTCTTCGGCGAGAGTCCCGGAAGTGACCTCGGTGCGGGGGTGCAGAAGGGATGGCGTGTAGAGCGAGCAGCCTCGTTTCGGATCCGGAGCCCCGTAGACGATGCGTGAGACCTGCGCCCATGCGAGCGCGGCGGCGCACATGGGGCAAGGCTCGACAGTCACATAGAGCGTGCAGTCAGTCAGGTATTTGCCGCCTGCGGCATCCGTTGCTGCCGTCAGGCATATCATCTCGGCGTGTGCGGTGGGGTCGTGCAGTCGCTCCGTCATGTTGTGCCCTCGCGCTATCAGCCGCCCGTGGCTGACGACCACGGCCCCAACGGGCACCTCTCCCTCGTCAGCTGCCGCCTGCGCCTCCTTGAGCGCCTCGCGCATGTATTTCTCGTCCGTGTCGCGGTCGTATTTCCTGTGTTCCTCACGCATGTGCCTTTCGTCATTGCTAATCGAAAATGCCTCTTGGCCGGCGGCAGCGCCGTTTCTCCCGCCGCTCAGCCGATGCCCCTCCGGCAGCTGCAAAAATACGAAATCAGGAAGTCATTCCGAAATTGCCCAAAAACCGCTATATTCGTACCCTTGTAACAAGTTAGCGGTATATTCTTCCGATGAAAAGATTCCTGACCCTTGCGCTTCTCCTCGCGGCCGTGTCGGCCCATGCACAGGAGACCCCTATGTGGCTGCGCAAATGCGCGATTTCCCCAGACGGCGCCCGAGTGGCGTTCTCCTACAAGGGAGACATCTACGTAGCTGATTCAAAAGGCGGCGATGCCGTGCAGATTACCACCAATGAAGCCTATGACAGCGACCCGATGTGGACTCGCGACGGCGAGGGCATTGTCTTCAGCTCCTGGCGTGAGGGCTCCAAGGACATTTTCCTGACCCGCGCCTCGGGCGGCGCCCCCAAGCGGCTGACAGACATTCCCGGGGCGGAGACCCCGCTCTGCGTGCTGCCTGACGGGAGAGTGCTCTTCTCGGCATCCTTGCAGGACGACGCCTCATACGGCGGATTCCCCGGCAGCCCGCAGCTGTATGCGGTCGGACAGGACGGCGGCAGACCGCAGATTGTCACCTCCCTGACCCTCTCCTCAGTGAGCGTCAGCAAGGACGGTCTGGTGCTCTATGAGGACTACAAGGGCTATGAGGACCCGCTGCGCAAGCACCATACCTCGTCTGTCACGCGCGATGTCTGGCTCTACAGGGGCGCGTCTCTCTCGGGCGACTTCAAAATAGGGCCTGACGGGACATTCACCAAACTCACGAGCTATGCGGGGGAGGACCGCAATCCCGTGTTCGCCGCTGACGGTGACACGTATTATTATTTGAGCGAGGAGCACGGCAAGACCATCAACCTCTTCCGCAGCAGCATCTCCACCCCCGGTGTCTCGGCCCAGCTGACGTACGAGGACAAGAACCCTGTCCGGAACATATCCGTCGCGGACAACGGCGACATCCTGTACAGCTGCAACGGGGAGCTGTACATCATAAACGGGAATGGCGGGCAGCCCCGCAAGCTCGATCTCACCGTCACCCGTGACGAGACGGAGCGCGGCATGACCAAGCTGTCCGTTTCGGGAGGGGCGACTTCCATGGCGGTCTCTCCCAACGGCAAGGAGCTGGCGATTGTGGTCAGGGGCGACGTCTATGTGACGAGCGAGGAGTACGGCACCACACGCCGCATCACCAACACCCCTGTGCAGGAGCGCGACCTGTGTTTCAGCAAGGACGGACGCGCGCTGTACTATTCCTCGGAGAGGGACGGCAACTGGGGGATATACCGCACGACGCTCACGGACAAGAAAGAGAAATACTTCACATACTCCACACGAATGGAGGAGAGCCTGTTCTCAGACCCCGGAGAGACCAGCTTCCAGCCTAAGGTCTCGCCCGACGGCAAGATGGTGGCGTACTTCCGCAACCGCACGGAGCTGGTGGTCAAGCCTGCCGGAGGCGGCAAGACGCGCTCCCTGCTCAAGGACGCCATCTATTCGTACAGGGACGGCGACCATGACTTCGAATGGAGTCCTGACAGCCGCTTCATATTGAGCGACTATCAGGCGAATGGAGGATGGAACAACACGGACATCGCCCTGATCAACGTGGAGACCGGGGAAGTGACCGACCTGACGCAGAGCGGATACTCTGACGGCGCGTACCGCTGGGCTCTCGGGGGCAAGGCCATGACTTGGGAGACCGACAAGAACGGCTACCGCAGCCATGGCAGCTGGGGAGCCGAGTCGGACATATACATCATGTTCTTTGACGCGGAGGCGATGAGCAAGTTCCGCCGCGACAAAGAGGGTGACGCCATTGAGAAGATGATGAAGGACGAGAAGCAGGCCAAAAAGGAAGAGAAAAAAGACAGCGCGGACAAGGAGAAGCCGCAGAAGCTCAACCTTGACCTCGAGCACCGTTTTGACCGCATAGTGCGGCTGACACGCTCTTCGGCCCTGCTTGGCGACCATTATCTTGACAACGACGGGGGCAAGCTGTACTACATCGCGCCATTGGAGAGCGGCCGCGGCCTGTGCGAGCTCGACATTAAGGAGGGCAGCGTCAAAGTGCTGCAAAAGGGAGTCTCCGGCTCCATCACCCCGTCCAAGGACGGCAAGTCCATATATGTGTTCTCCGGGTCTGGCATCAAGAAGATACCCCTCTCCGGCGGGCAGCCCAAGCAGATAACGTTCTCCGGGGTGTTTGAGTACAGGCCTGCCGAGGAGAGGCAGTACATCTTTGAGCACGTGTGGAAGCAGGTGGAGGACAAGTTCTATGACCCCGGGCTCCATGGCGTGGACTGGGCATACTGCAGGGACAATTACAGGAGTTTCCTGCCGTATATCGATAACAACTTCGATTTTCAGGACCTGCTCTCCGAGATGCTCGGCGAGTTGAACGGGTCCCACACGGGCGCACGGTATTACAGGCGCGGCGGAGAGACCCTTGGCCGGCTGGGTGTGCTCCTCGATCTTGATTATGCTGGCGACGGCCTCAAGATTAAGGAAATCCTTGCCGACGGGCCGCTGTACATGGCGGATGCAGGAGTCAAAGAGGGCGCTGTCATCACAGCCATAGACGGCGAGGAGATCAAGGCCGGAGAGAGCTGGTACAGGCTGCTCGCCGGC
This sequence comes from uncultured Muribaculaceae bacterium, assembly GCA_964556285.1. Taxonomy (GTDB): domain Bacteria; phylum Bacteroidota; class Bacteroidia; order Bacteroidales; family UBA932; genus Cryptobacteroides. Next base: position 17,563 of record CAZKVW010000016.1, on the reverse strand, counting down.
AAATCCGGCAAGAAAGTGATCCTGTCCGTCAAGGACGGGGGCAAGGCGCGCGACATCATCGTGACGCCTTCGTCCAGCGACCGCCAGCTCCTCTACAAGAGATGGGTGCGGCAGCGCGAGAAGATGGTCGAGGAGCTCTCCGGCGGCAGGGTCGGCTATGTGCATGTGGAGGGAATGAACTCCCAGAGCTTCAGGGAGGTGTATTCCAAGGCCCTGGGCAAATACCGCACCTGCGACGCCCTCATCGTGGACACCCGCCACAACGGCGGCGGATGGCTGCATGACGACCTCGCCACGTTCCTTGGCGGCAAGGCCTACATAGAGTTCCGTCCGAGAGGGCAGTACATAGGCACGGAGCCGTACAGCAAATGGACCAAGCCCTCCTGCGTACTGATGGGGGAGGACAACTATTCGGACGCCTGCGGATTCCCCTACACCTACAAGACCTTGGGACTGGGCAAGCTTGTGGGCGCTCCCGTCCCAGGCACGATGACGGCCGTATGGTGGGAATACCAGATAGACCCCACCATCGTGTTCGGCATCCCGGAGGTCGGCTCGTACGGGCTCAAGGAGAAGACTTACATTGAGAACTGGCAGGTCGAGCCGGACATTCTGGTCTATAACACGCCGTCGGATGAGCTGTCCGGCAAGGACCCCCAGCTGGAGGCCGCCGTGAGGGAGATGCTCGCGGAGACAAAGGCTAAATGACGTGCGCCATGAGATTGCAAAAATGGATTTTCAAACAGTATAATTATGGACAGCGTTAAGAAACTGTACAGAGTCAAGGAGGGCCGCGTCCTGGCGGGCGTGTGCACGGGGATTGGAGAGTATTTCGACATTGATCCGGTTATAATCAGGATATTGTGGGTGGTTGCCGCTTTTCTGACGGCGTTTGTGGGGGCCCTGCTGGCGTACTTCATCGTCGCCCTGATAATGCCGTTACGCAAAGACCCGGCCCCGCAGCAGCAGTAGCTGCGCCCCTGACGAAAAGCATCAACAGACAAATGTCAATGAAGAATATCATATCTGCGGCATTGGCCGCGTCTCTGGCGGCCGTCTCTGTCCTCCCCGTCCAGGCACGGGGCATCTATCACAAGGGCTGGATTGATTTCAACAAGAACGGCCGCAAGGACATTTACGAGGATCCCTCGCGCAGCCGTGCCGATAGGGTCGAAGACCTCCTTTCGCAGATGACGGTGGAGGAGAAGACCTGCCAGCTGGCCACGCTCTACGGCTACTGCCGCGTGCTGCCCGACTCGCTCCCCAACCCTGAGACCTGGCCCGGACGCGTGTGGAAGGACGGCATCGCCAACATCGACGAGATGCACAACGGCGTGGGCAACGGCTATTTCTCCAACTATGACATGATATGGCCTTATTCCAACCATGTCAAGACCCTGCATGCCATCCAGAAGTGGTTTGTGGAAGAGACCCGTCTCGGCATTCCGGCCGAGTTCTCCAACGAGGGCATACACGGGCTCAACCACACCAAGGCTACGCCGCTGCCCGCGCCCATCGCCATCGGATCCACCTGGGACAGGGAGCTGGTGCACAAGGCCGGGCAGATAGCCGGGCACGAGGCCAAGCTCATAGGCTATCACAGCGTCTATGCTCCTATCCTGGATGTGGCGCGTGACCCGAGGTGGGGACGCATCGTGGAATGCTATGGCGAAGACCCTTACCTCATTTCCGAGCTGGGAGTGCAGATGTCCTCCGGCATACAGGAGTCAGGAGTGGCCTCGGGGCTCAAGCATTTCGCCGCGTACAGCATGCCCAAGGGCGGGCGTGACGGGCAGTGCCGCACAGACCCCCACATCAATCCCCGCGAGCTGCATGAGATGTACCTCTATCCCTTTGCCAAGGTGATACGCCAGGCTCATCCGTGGGAGATAATGAGCAGCTACAATGACTGGAACGGTGAGCCTGTCTCGGCGTCGCATTATTTCCTGACGGAGCTGCTGCGTGAGACATACGGCTTTGACGGCTATGTGGTTAGCGACAGCCAGGCGGTGGAATATGTCTATACCAAGCATGAGGTGGCTCCGACGTATGAGGACGCCATCAGGCAGGTGCTGGAGGCCGGGCTCAATGTGCACACCAATTTCCACCAGCCCGAGGAGTACATAGAGCCTCTGCGCGAGGGCATCAAGAGCGGGCTTATCTCCATGGATGTCGTAGACCAGAGGGTGAGGGAGGTGCTGGATGTCAAGTTCCGTCTCGGACTCTTTGACAACCCCTACACCGGCGACGGCAAGCTCGCCGACGCGCAGGCGGGGGCGCAATACAATGAGGATTTCACCTTGCAGATGGCTCGTGAGGCCGTAGTCCTGCTCAAGAACGAGGACTCCTTGCTCCCGCTTGACCGCAGCAAGGTCAGAAAAGTCCTCGTGGCCGGGCCTCTTGCCGATGACACCCATTATATGACAAGCCGCTACGGACCGAACGGCATTGAGGGCATCAGCATGTACAGGGGCATCAAGGACTATCTTGGAGAGTCTGCGGAGGTTGTCTGCAGCAAGGGCTGCAACGTGGTGGACAAGCGCTGGCCGGAGAGCGAGATTTTGCCCGAGCCTATGGACGCGGAGGAGACCGCCGCGATAGAGGAGGCCGTGTCCGCCGCCCAGGGGGCGGATGTCATTGTCGCCGTGCTTGGGGAGGATGACTATATAGTGGGGGAGAGCCATTCCCGCACTTCGCTGGACTTGCCGGGCAGGCAGCAGCAGTTGCTGGAGGCCCTGTACAGGACGGGCAAGCCTGTCGTGCTGGTTCTTGTCAACGGCCGTCCCCTCACGGTCAACTGGGCTGACAAGCACATTCCCGCGATAGTGGAGATGTGGTTTCCCGCTTATCAGGGAGGGCAGGCTCTGGCGGAGACCCTGTTCGGCGACAACAACCCCAGCGGCAAGCTCACGGTGACATTCCCCAAGACCATAGGGGAGATTGAGTACAACTTCCCGTTCAAGAAAGGCTCTCACAACGGGCAGCCGCGCAACGGGGATCCCAACGGGAGCGGCTACACGCGTATCGGCGGCTCCCTGTACCCGTTCGGTTACGGCTTGAGCTATACCACATTCGAGTACAGCTCCCTGCAAGTCTCCAAGACTCCTGCGGGTGACGTGGAGGTCTCGTTTGACATAAGCAACACCGGCTCGCGTGAGGGCACGGAAGTCGCCCAGCTCTACATCAGGGACGAGTACAGCTCCGTTGTGACATACGACAGCGTGCTGCGCGGATTCGAGAGGGTGAGCCTAAGGCCGGGGGAAACCAAGAGGGTGCATTTTACCGTTACCCCCGAAGACCTCCAGATACTTGACAAGCAGATGCAGTGGACTGTGGAGCCTGGGGATTTCCTCGTAAAGGTAGGATCCAGCTCGGAGGACATCAGGCTCACAGGGTCGTTCTCAATGTAGGAGGCGGGGCGTCTTCGGGATGGACAAAGGCAGCATATCAGTCAGGGGTGCGCGGGTCAATAACCTCAAAAACATAGACATAGACATCCCCCGTTCGCGTCTGGTCGTGGTCACGGGAGTGTCCGGGTCCGGCAAGTCGTCGCTCGCGTTCGACACTCTCTTCGCGGAGGGGCAGCGCCGTTATGCGGAGAGCCTGTCCTCGTATGCCAGGCAGTTCCTCGGGCGCATGTCCAAGCCGGACGTGGACAGCATTGAGGGCATTCCGCCTGCAATCGCCATTGAGCAGAAAGTCGTGACGCGCAACCCGCGCTCGACCGTGGCCACCGCCACGGAAATCTATGACTATCTCCGCCTGATATTCGCCCGTGTGGGGAGGACGTATTCCCCTGTCAGCGGCAGGGAAGTCAAGGCCTCGACTGTGGCGGACGTGATGGCGGCCATTGACGGAAGCGGCGCAAGCACCCTGTACATCCTTGCTGACGTGGGCTGGAGCAGGAGGGAGGACAAGGTGGAGCTGATGCTTTCGCTCAAAGAGCAGGGTTACAGCCGCTTCTACACCGATGCTGTCGTGCGCATCGAAGATGTCATGCGCAGGGCGCAGAGCGGGGATTACCCGGAGCAGCTCTATCTGCTTGTGGACAGGCTGCGCGCCCCCTTTGACCGGGACAGGCTGATAGCCTCGGTCACAGACGCTTTCTCCCAGGGGGGAGGCGACATGCTCATCAACGCTGACGGCAAGATGATGGCGTTCTGCGACCGCTTTGAGCTGGACGGCATCAAGTTCCGTCGCCCGGACGAATACCTTTTCAGTTTCAACAGCCCGCTCGGGGCATGCCCCGTATGCGGGGGGCTTGGCAAGATTATCGGCATCAGCGAGGATCTTGTCGTTCCGGACAAGAGCCGGAGCATCTATGACGGGGCGCTCGCCTGTTGGAGAGGAGAGAAGATGGGATGGTTCAAGGACCATCTCGTCGAAGTCTCCGGACGTTACGGTATAGACGTGTTCACCCCATGGTGCAACCTGCCGCAGAAACAGCGTGACACGATATGGTACGGGCACAGCGTTGAGGGCGACCCGGAGTCCATCGTGGGGGTGAAGGAGTTTTTTGACTGGGTCGAGACGCAGCGATACAAGGTGCAGTACAAATACATGCTGAGCCGCTTCAGCGGCAGGGCCGTCTGCCCGGAATGTGGAGGGAGCCGCCTGCGCAAGGAGGCTCTCTACGTCCGTGTCGGCGGACGCAATATAGCCGAAGTTCTGGACATGGACGTAGACAGCGCGTTGCAGTGGTGCTCCTCGCTGGATCTGGGCGAGGCGCAGAGCAAGGTAGTGGAGGAGCCTCTGCGGGAGGTGACAAGCCGTCTGGAGTGCATCCGTGATGTGGGGCTGCCGTATCTCACCTTGTCGCGCACCTGTAACACCCTGTCCGGCGGCGAAAACCAGCGTATCAATCTGGTGACCGCCCTCGGCAGCTCGCTGGTGGGGTCAATGTACATCCTGGACGAGCCGAGCATAGGATTGCATCCGCGCGACACCCGCAGGCTGATATCCGTGCTCCGCAGGCTGCGGGACATAGGCAACTCCGTCATAGTGGTGGAGCATGACGAGGACATCATCAAGGCGGCTGACGTGCTCATAGACATGGGGCCTCTTGCAGGCTCGCAAGGCGGAGAGGTCGTCTTTGAGGGACGTGCCGGGGATGATGTGCCGGCGGATGTGCTGGGCCGCTCCCTCACCTTGCAGTACCTGCGCGGGATGAGGCATATCTATGCCCGCGAGAAACGCCAGTGGAGATGGTCGGTGGAGGTGCAAGGAGCGATGGAGCACAACCTCAAGGACATCACGGTACGTTTCCCGCTCGGTGTGCTGACGGTAGTCACCGGGGTCAGCGGCTCGGGCAAGTCATCCCTTGTCGGGGACATACTCTATCCGGCCCTGTACCGGCATATCAATGACTCGGGCGACCTCCCGGGCACATTCAGAGGGCTGGGGGGCAACATTGACCGCATCGACAGGGTAGAATATGTAGACCAGAACCCGATAGGCAGGAGCACACGCTCCAATGCCGTGACGTATCTCAAGATTTACGACGAGATACGCAAGCTGCTCGCTGACCAGCAGTACGCCAAAATAAACGGTTTCGGGCCGTCGTATTTCTCGTTCAACCAGGACGGGGGGCGCTGCCCCGAGTGTCAGGGCGAGGGCGTGGTCAAGATAGAGATGCAGTTCATGGCGGACGTGACCATGGTCTGCGAGGCTTGCGGCGGCAAGCGCTTCAAGCCCGATGTGCTGGAAGTGCGTTATCGCGGCAAGAATGTGGATGACATACTGGGCATGAGCGTTGATGAGGCGATAGAGTTTTTCGGCTCCGGCAAGGAGGAACGGGCCAAGGACATAGCGCACCGCCTTGGCGCCCTGGCGGATGTCGGGCTGGGATACATCAAGCTCGGGCAGAGCAGTTCCACCCTGTCGGGAGGGGAGAGCCAGCGCATCAAGCTGGCCTATTTCCTCTCCATGAGCGAGGCCTCCGGGGTCAAGTCGGGCGAGAGGATAATGTTCATATTTGACGAGCCTACGACGGGGCTGCATTTCAACGATGTGGAGAGGCTGCTGAGGGCGTTTGACGTGCTCCTGTCCAAAGGGCACAGCCTTGTGGTGGTGGAGCACAACATGGATGTCATCCGGGCGGCTGACTGGGTGATAGACCTGGGTCCTGACGCCGGTGATGAGGGCGGCAGGGTAGTGTACGAGGGCACTCCCGAACGGATGGCGGCCGAGTCGGACAGTTTCACGGCACGTTGCATCAGGACATCAGGGCAGCCGGACTGAACATACGCCCCAGGACAGCTCAACAGATCTGGATAATCCCTCCGAACGCCAGCAAGACAGGCAGCGGGCTATCCCCCGTGACTGCTCAATGGAACAAGTCCCGCTCCGGCAGCAGAGGGGAGTACAACTCCCGCATCCGGCGGAACTGCGTGGAAATGTACTTGGTGAAATGCGGGCCCCGGTATGTGCCGGTATTGGTCACGAGAGCCCAGCATTCCCCGTCGGGGTAGTATTTGACGAGGGCGCTTGTGCCGGACAGTGTGCCCGAACGTGTCCATACCCCCTCGGGAGAGCAGTCGTTCCACCCCAAGCCGTATGTCACCTCGTCAGTCGGGGCTGTCATGCGCTCCACGCTCCCGGCCGTGAGGATGTCAGGCGCCTCAGGCCTGCCGTCTATCGAGGCCACAAAGAGCAGCAGTTCCGGCACGGAGCACACCCAGCCTCCAGCCCCTTTGAGGGCCGTGATGTCGCTGCCTCCGTAGCACCTCTCCACCAGGACGCTGTCATCCTCAAAACACGGTACCATGTCATCGCCAGCGTGGCTGTGGTAGCGGCATTCTCCCGGATAACGCTCCTCGTAATAGTTCTTTGCGAGGTGCATGTCACTGCATCCGGCCGGGCCCAGCACATTGTCCTGCATCCATGTCTCGTAGTCCTCGCCTGTGACCTCCTCAATGACGGCGGTCAGCAGCAGGTAGCCGAAGTTGGAATAGCGCGATGCCGTGCCCGGCCTGTAGCCGAGCCGCCTTGACAGCTGGCTGCGTATAATCTCGTCTGTGGTCGGGGCATGGTCGAGGCCGCAGCGCTTCATTATGGCCCTGGTTGAGAACAGAGGATCCCCCGCGCCTCCCACGACAAACCCGGCCTCGTGCATGAGCAGGCGCTCCACCGTAATGAGACGCCAGTTGCTGTCCTTGATGAGAGGGGCATATCCGCTGAGCAGCCCGCCCGGCACAAACAGGGTGTCCGTCAGGGAGAGTCTCCCTTGTTCGGCGAGCTTCATGATGCCTGCGGCGGTAAACAGCTTGGACACAGAGGCGACGCGCATCAGATTGCCTGGCTCCATGGGCACCCCGTCGTCCGCATATCCGAACCCGTGCGCATACACGAGCGAGTCGCCGCGCATGACAGCGAGCGTCGCCCCCTTGATGTCCCACTTGCGCAGGAACGCCTCCATCGAAGATTCCATCTTGCGCAGGGTGTCCGCTTTGCAATATTCATTGGTGAGCCTGGAGTTGAGGGGCGCGGTCTCCTCCTCGCCCCTGTCCAGGGCCCCGTCGCCCCCAAAGACTGTCACGCTGACCGCCACGACCGCAAGCGCGATGAAAGCCAGGCCGGAGGCCAGGCTCGACTTCTGCCCGCCCCACGTCATTCCACTATCCCTCTCCTGCGTGCGAAATCTATGATAAAGTCTGCTGTGCCGTCTATGCCGAGCAGGCTGGAGTTGACGCACAGGTCGTATGTCTCCGCCACGCCCCAGTTGGTCAGTGTGAGATAGTTGTAGAACGACGCCCTTTCCCTGTCCCTCTTGGGGATAAGCGAGCGGGCCTGCTCCGGCTTGATGCCCATGCGCCCGGACACGCGGCGCACCCTGTCCTCCATATCCGCCGTGATGAACACGTCCAGCGTCTCCATGTCCCGGAGCACATAATCGGAAGCCCGACCGACAAAAATGGCGGACCCGCTCTCGGCTATCGACTTGATGACCATTGCCTGTATGTGGTGGATGCTCGCGTCATCTATGTATGTGCGCGGGCTGCCGAATGCCTGTGCTGCGCTGCTGAAATTGGTCAGGGAGAAGATGTTGTGCTTTTCGTCCTTGCGTTCAAATATGGACTTGCTGAACCCGCTCTCCTCTGCCGCCTTGGACAGCAGCTCGTTGTCATAGACCGGGACATTGAGGCGTCCTCCTATCGCGAGCGCAACACTCTTGCCGCCGCTGCCGAACTGGCGGCCTATCGTTATTAGTATCTTCTTGTCGCTCATATGGTTATTGTATGTTACTGCCCAGAGTGGCAGGGTCATCCCCGTCCTTGAGCTTGTCAAATTTGCGGAACAGGCGTATGATGAAATACGCCGAGAATATGACCGACAGCGCGTCCGATATGGGGAACGCGAGCCATACCCCCGCGTCATCCAGGAACAGGGGCAGCACGTACACCAGCGGCACGAGGAATATCAGCTGGCGGCTCAGCGAGAGGAAGATGGAGGTCTTGACCATGCCGAGCGACTGGAAGAAATTGCCGGTCACCATGCCGAAGCCGACCAGGGCGAATGCGCAGTTCATCAGCCTCAACCCGCGCACCGCGAAGCCTTCGAGCGTGGGGTCGTTGGTGAAAATGCTTACAGCCAGGCCCGGAATCAGCTCGCACACGAGGAAGCACAGCGTCGTGACGGCAACTGCCCAGGCCGCAGTCAGGCGGAACACTTCCCTGACACGGCTGTACTGGCGCGCCCCGTAGTTGTAGCCTGCAATTGGCTGCATACCCTGATTGAGCCCCATCACCACCATGGTGAACACAAAGGTGATGCGGTTGGCAATGCCGTATGCCCCGATAGCGAGGTCGCCGCCGTATTTGCGCAGCTGCTGGTTGATGAACACGGCCACGATGCAGGCGGCCACATTCATCAGGAACGGCCCCATGCCTATGGCCATGGACTGGCGGGCGATGCGCCAGTTGATCTGGAACACGGGACGCGGGAAATGCAGGAAGTTCCTCTTGTCAAAGAAAAACCATACAGTGTATGCCAATGCCGCCAGCTGGCAGATTACGGTCGCCAGAGCAGCCCCGCGTATGCCCATGTCCAGGCCGAATATGAATATAGGGTCCAGGATGGCATTGGAAATCACGGTGAACAGAGTCAGCCCCATGGCCACCTTGGGCTTGCCCGCAGCCCTTATCAGCCCGTTGAAGCCGAAGTACAGGTGCGTGAACATGTTGCCCGCCAGGATGATGGTCATGTAGTCGCGGGCAAACGGGATGGTGGCTTCGCTGGCTCCGAAGAAGTACAGCACGGGGTCGAGGAACAGCAGGGCCAGCGCGCTGAACACGAACCCAAGGATGAGATTGAGAGACAGGACGTTGGCGAGCACCTTGCGGGCGTTTTCGTAGTTTTTCTGCCCCAGCATCACGGATATCATCGTCATGGCCCCCACGCCAACGAGCGTGCCGATTGCCGAGGCGAGATTCATCAGCGGGAATGACACAGCGAGGCCGCTGATGGCGTATGACCCCACATCCTTGATATGGCCGATGTAGATGCTGTCGACCATGTTATACAGAGAGGACGCGGTCATGGCGATGATGCCAGGGACCGCGTACATCTTGAGGAGCGAGCTTATCTTCTTTGTGCCGAGCTCTGTAGGCGCCGAGCTGCTACTCATCTTCTTCAGGGCCTTTCATCTCCAGCTCAAACATGAGCGGGCTGTATTCGGGTATGACCTGCCCCGCGTTGCTGGATCCGTAGCCCAGGCCGGAGTAGAATATCGCTATGCCCTTTTCCCCGCTGCGCATCCCGAACAGGGCTTTTGAGAATCCCGGGATGACCGAGCTTTCGTCGCTCCCGAGGGTCAGCCCGGTGTGCGCGGTGGTGTCCCATTTGACGTAGGTCTCCTCATAGGTGGAGCTCGCCTTGTAGATGTTGTGCTTGCGGGCGGTGTCCTTGATGGTGCAGTCAAACACCTGCCCGTCCAGCCTGCGCCCTATGTAGTTGATGTACACGTTCTCGTCCTGGTCGAATGTCTCCGAAGCGTCGTCCGGGGCCTGCGTCTGGATATAGTAGTAGCCCCATTCTGTAGAGTCTGTGCCGGGATAATGCCTCCCGACAAAGCGCTCCAGCGAGTCGATTTCCCATGCCTCCACGTCATTGATGATCTCGGACACCGACAAGGTGAATATGCTGTGGTCGTATCCGCTGGAATGCTTGACGTACTCTGACGCGTCAGAATATCTCGTGTAGGTCATAAGCCAGCTCGGAATCACCACGGTCCTGCGGCCTCCGACCCGCATGGTGGCCAGCGCTTCATCGACTCCGGCCATCTGCGCCGAGTCCGCCCTCGCCCACACCGAATTGCCGTACCAGCATGTCGTGTCAAAGCTGCCTGTCTGCTTGGCGAGGGCCCGGTCTGATGTATAGACAACGGTGTCATTGAGAGCCCTCTGGGTATATGTGCCGTACAGGAACGGGGCATTGGATGCGTCCCCGATCAGCGGGCCGTCCCCCGCAATGTCCTCGATGATGTAGCAGCCTAGCGGGGTGGGGTCAACATCAGGCCAGTGCACGGTAATCCACGCGTCGAAATACCGTCTGGCCGCATCATTTGCTCCGGAGCCGGAATCTTTCGCGCAGCCCGCAGCCAGAACGGCTGCCGCTATGGCTGCTGCTGCGGAAGATATTATTGCAAGTGTCTTGTTCATTTGTCTGTCATTTTCAGTTCTCCACGCTCTCCACGTTAATGCGGTAGGCCAGCGCCGTATTAGCAGAAACTGTGCCGTAGCCCCGCCCTCCGAAGCCGTCGCTGCTCACAAAGAGGATATAGCAGTCCTCCCCGGCCTGCACCCCTTCCAGTCCCAGTTCCAGCCCCCGGAGCAGGCTCCCGCTCCCGAGAGTGGCCTCCACCGGCAGGAAAGCGTCCTCCCCGGACAGGTTCCACCCTGCGCTTGAAGCTATGGAGGACATGTTGGTGGCGAACAGGTTGGACTGGCTGATGCTCGTGGACGTGAATGTGTAAGCGGCGTACCAGAATGTGACTTTGCCGCCCTTTGCCAAGGCGTCTCCGCTGCCGGAGGCGACGGTAAGCCGCACAACCCCATAGTTGTATGTGGCTGTGAATGTGCTGTCGGCTGCCAGCTGCGCGGAGACGAACGCCGAGATATTCTCTGCGGCGGTCTCATCCGCTTCCTCGCTCTCCGACTTGGCGCAGCAGACCGCCAGAGGCAGCCACACAATCAGCGCCAATATGCTTACAACATTCCTTCCGCGCATCTGACAATGTATTTTTCCATGTCCTTGGCGGTGGCTGTCCCTCTGCCGACGGGCACTTTGCCTCCCGCCGCCATCTCGTGCCCTCCGCCCCCGAAATGCTCCTTTGCCATCCTGTAGGCCGAGACTCCCGGCTTGGAACGGATGGACACGCGCCACAGCTCCCCCTCCTGACGGAGGAATATGCTCATGCGCACGTCCTTGATGGTGAGGGGGATGTTGACCAGCCCCTCCGTGTCTCCGCTGCCCAGGCCGTACCCCTTGTACGTGCCCTCGTCTATCACAATGTACGCCAGGCCTCCTCTTGTGACGCGCATCCGCCGGCTCAATATGTCCCCCAACGCCCGCACGCGGCTCTCGCTGAACTGGTTGTACAGGCAGTCAAGTATATGCTGCCTGTCCACGCCTGCTGCAAGCATCTCCGCATAGTTGGTCAATGTGCCTGGAAAGACGGAGTTGGCGAAGTTGTTGGTGTCGGTGGTGATGCCCGTGCTGAATGCGGTGAGCGCGTCAAGCGGCAGCTTTGACACGTCCCCGCCCACATCAGGCATCAGCTTGAGCACGCAGTACGCCAGCTCGCTCGCTGAGGAAATGTCGGTCTCGGAGAATGTCAGGTCGAAACTGCCCTCATCCGGATGCAGGTGGTGGTCGATGACCACCCTCGGAGCGGCGGCGCGCCGCACGAGGGCCTCCATGCCCTCTCCCGCCCGGCTCAGGCTGTTGAAATCGGTGCACACGAGCGCATCAGCCTCCGAGAGCGCTTCCGCAGCCCTGTCCGCCCCGTCCCTCTCCAGTATCACCGTGTCCCTCAGCTCGTCCTCCTCAAACAGGAATGACAGGAAGTGCGGCCATCCGTCATTGAGCACAAGGCGGCAGCTCACCCCCCTCATCTTCCGCAGGTAGCGGATGACTCCGAGGGCGCTGCCTATGGCGTCCCCGTCCGGATGGGCGTGGGTCAGCACAGTCGCCCTCCTTACTCCTCCCAAGAGCCTGTCAAGAGAGTCTATGTCATGTTGTGAGATAGTCCGCATTGTAGCCGTGCCTCTCGTGCAGAAGTTGTACAAAGATACAAAATTCTTGCTTTTGAGAAATGGATTCTCTAACTTTGCATGGATTGTTGCGACAAAAATATATCACGTATATGAACAACGTACTCAAGAAGATTTTGACATGGTTTGTCTTCCCTGTCATCATCGTCCTGCTGGTGATCGCCATCGTCGCGAGCATCATGAAGCCTGTCAACTTCAACAAGGAAAAGGACGCCCGTGAGCGTGTCGCTATCCAGCAGCTCAAGGATATCCGTGACCTGCAGGTGGCTTACAAGAGCGTCAAGGGCGTGTTCACTCCCTCCGCTGACACCCTCATCGACTTCTACAAGACGGGTGAGATGTCCATCATCATGCAGATAGGCTCGGCTGACGACTCCGCCGCCGTGGCGCACACGGATGCCGTCAAAAAGGCGTTTCGGGGCAAGAAGAAGATGACCGGCGAGGATCTCTACGAGCGTTATCTGGAGGGTGACCACAACCTCGTGTTCGCTGTGGCGCACAACATCCCCGTGTCAGACACCCTGTTCAACGGACGTGAGGGATTCAACATTGACGACATCAAGTACATACCGTTCTCGGAGGGTGACACTGTCATCATGGACGCCATCACCAAGACCGTCTCCGGCGTGCAGGTGCCGCTCTTTGAGGCCAAGATTCCGTACAGGTCGCTCCTCAAGGGCATGGACAACCAGCTCCGCATCAATCTGGATGCCGAGCGGCGTGACATGAACAAGTACGAGGGCCTGCAGGTGGGCAGCATCACCGCTCCCAACAACAACGCGGGCAACTGGGAGTAGGGCCTGCCATGTCCCATATACAGAAAAGTGCCTTGGTGCCGTCACCCCTGCTTGAGGGGAAGGATCCGAGGCGCTTTCTTGCTGCCCTGTATGTAATGGATGGCGGCGAGGATGTGGCCGTTGAGGCCTTGCCCGCATATGGGGCGTCGATTGTCTATGTCCGCGACGGCTCCGCCCGGGAGCCGGTCCTGGCCTCGCTGGTAAAGGCATTGCCGGACTGCAACGGATACAACAAGATACTCGCCATGCATGACGGTGAGGCCCTGTACCTGGCTGTGGCGCAAGGTGACTCCCTCAAGCTGGCCTCGGCCTATCCGGCCGGGGATTTTACCACAGCCGAATATTACATTTTTCTGGCTGTCAAGACATTGCAGATTAATCCCGAGATGTCCGTCATCCGCTTCGCGTCTCCTCTGACGGAGGAACAGGAGATGTCGCTCGGGCGGTACTTCCACGGCGTGGAGGTCGTGCAGCTGTGAGGATTATCGGCGGATCTCTCAAGGGGAGGGGCATCTTCCCTCCACGCGGCTACAAGGCTCGCCCCACCACGGATTTCGCCAAGGAGGGGCTTTTCGACGTGCTCTCCAACGAGTATGAGTTTGACTCCCTGCAAGTGCTTGACCTGTTTGCCGGTACGGGAGCGATAGGCTTTGAGTTCGCCTCACGGGGGGCGGCCCGGGTCTGCTGCGTGGAGATGGACAGGGACAATGCCGCATTTATCCGCCGCGAGGCCTCGAGGCTCGGCCTGGATGCTGTCACTGTTGTCAGGGACAATGTCTTCGACTTCTTGCCCCTGTGCCGTGACCGCTTCGATATCGTCTTCGCGGACCCGCCATATTCGATGGAGGGCGTCCAGACCATTCCGGACAGGGTGTTCTCATCCGGAGTCCTGTATCCGGAGCGTTATCTGATAGTGGAGCACGGGGAGGCCGGGCTGTTTCTGGGGCATCCCCGCTTTGTCAAGGAGAAGTCCTACGGCAGGGTGCGCTTCAGTTTCTTCGAATAGGACGAGTACCAGGCGCAGAATATCACCAGCCCTGCAAGGCCGGAGCCTATGGCTATGTAAGGGGTCCAGCTCTGCGGCATCCTCAGACCTATCGGCTGTGTGCATATGAAGCTCAGGCATACCGCAGTCATAAAGCAAGCCGGCAGCAGCGTGATGAGGAAGCACGGGGCTTTCCTGTTGCGGGCCAGCCAGGCGGTCAGGGCCCACAGCGTGAACACCGCGAGGGTCTGGTTTGCCCAGCCGAAATACTTCCAGATGTTGTTAAACCCGTTCTCGTCAGAGATGTTGTACCACAGCAGCAGGGCGACGACGATGAAGATGGGGATGGAGATCGCCAGGCGGCTGGCTTTCTTGTCCTGGCCCAGGCGTGTCAGCTCGGCGATGATGAGCCGTGCGCTCCGCAGTGCCGTGTCACCGCTGGTGATGGGGGCCGCGACCACACCGAGCAGGGCGAGCACCCCGCCTAGCACGCCCAGCCATGAGGTGGACACTGCCGTGACGACTTGCGGTGCGCTGGCGCTGATGGACGAGCCGACCTCTGCTGCCCCGCCGTCAAAGAAGAAATACGAGGACACCGCCGCCCATACCAGCGCGACAGCCCCCTCCGTGATCATTGCCCCGTAGAAGATGGGTCTGCCGAGACGCTCGTTGGTGATGCAGCGGGCCATCATGGGGCTCTGTGTGGCATGGAATCCGCTGATCGCCCCGCAGGCGATGGTGATGAACAGGCAAGGGAATATGCTCTGCCCCGTTACCCCGACGCTGGGAGCCCTGTTGCCAAGGCCCTGCCAGATTTCCGGGATGTCGGGCCATTTGACCAGCAGCCCGGCCATCAGCGCGACCACCATGAATATGAGCGCGAACGCGAACAGCGGATAGATCTTGCCGATGATCTTGTCGATGGGCATCAGGGTGGCTATCAGGTAATAGACAAATATGACCCCGGCCCATATCAGGGCGGACTTGACTGCGCTGCCGGTCATGCCCTCGGTCATGTCCCCGAGAATCTGCGCCGGGGAGTACACAAACACCGCGCCCACCAGCAGCAGGAGCAGCACCGAGAACACCAGCACGACATATTTGGTGGTGCGCCCGAGGTTGTTGCCGATGATGTCCGGCAGTGAAGCGCCTCCGTAGCGGACTGACAGCATGCCGGAGAGGTAGTCATGCACCGCCCCGGCGAAGATGCAGCCGAACACTATCCACAGGTATGCGGAGGGGCCGAACTTCGCGCCCATTATCGCGCCGAATATGGGGCCGGTGCCTGCTATGTTGAGGAACTGGATCATAAAGATCTTCCATGCCGGCATCGGCACATAGTCAACCCCGTCGGCCTTGCTTATGGCCGGTGTGGGACGGGAAGGATCCGGGCCGAACACTCGCGCCACAAATTTCCCGTACAAGAGGTAGCCCAATATCAGGGCTGCCATGCTGATAACAAAAGAAAACATCGTCTTAAACGCTGAAATGGAGGAAATGCGGGCCGAACCTCCCGAATGCCTCCCGCTCAAGCATCTCCCTGTCGTCAGGATGCGCTATGCTGATGAGCAGCTTGGCCCTCTCCTGCAACGACTTGCCCGTGAGGTCCACCGCCCCGTACTCGGTCACTATCCAGTGGGCGTCCGCCCTCGGTGTGACCACGCCGGCCCCGGGGTTGAGTACCGGCACTATCTTGTTCTTGCCTTTGTTGGTGCGGGAGGCGAACGCGGTGATGCTCTTGCCGCCCTTGGACAGGGTCGCCCCCTTGACGAAATCCAGCTGCCCGCCCGTGCCGGAGAATATCCTCGTGCCGATGGAGTCCGCGCATATCTGGCCGGTCAGGTCCACTTCCGTGGCGGAGTTGATGGCTGTCACGCCGGGATTCTGCGCTATCACCCACGGGTCGTTGGTGTACTTGATGTCTTTCATCAGCACGTCAGGGTTGTGGTCGATGAACGAGTACACGTCCTGGCTCCCGAGCAGGAACGACGCCACGACCTTGCCCCTGTCTATAGCCTTGCGCGAGCCGTTTATCACGCCCATGCGGATGAGCTTGAGCACACCGTCGGCAAACATCTCGGTGTGCATTCCCAAGTCCTTGCGGGAGGTGAGCTGCGCGGCGAGGGCGTTGGGCAGGGCGCCGATGCCCATCTGTATGCATGCCCCGTCCTCCACGAGGTCGGCGCAACGCTTGCCGATCAGCGTCTCGGTCGGCGTGGGCTCGGCAAACTCCTTTGTCACCAGCGGGGTGTCATCCTCCACGAGGTAGTCAAAGCTGCTGATGTGCACCAGGTCACCGTGCGCGAAAGGGACATTGCGGTTGACTACCGCAATCTTGAGCTCCGCCGTCTCCACAGCGGCCAGGGAGCAGTCCACCGAAGTGCCGAGTGAGACATAGCCGTCCGCATTGGGCAGGGACACCTGCACGAGGGCCGCACCCAGCTTGATGTACCCGTCGCGGTAGAGCTTCTGGCTGTCCCCCAGATGCACCGGCACATAGTCGGCGTATCCGGCATTGACATTGGCCCGGACATTCGGGCCGATAAAGAATCCCTGCTCAAAGAAGATCCCCTCGTACCTCGGCTCCGAGTATGGCGCCGGCCCCTCGGTGTGGAAATGGTGGAAATGCAAGTCCGTGATGTCTCCCGCGTCGGCTCTGCGGCACAAGGCCTGGATGAGTATCTGCGGGACGCTTGCCACGCTGCTCAGGTGGATGTGGCTGTGCGGCTTGATGTGGCTCACAGCCTCGTCGGCTGATACAAAGCGAAGTTCTGTCATGGATTTTGCGTATTTTTGCACCCGCAAAGATACTTAAAAATGCATTCAAAAGAAGAGAAATTGCAGCAGTTCTGCCGTCTGCTGGACATCATGGACGAGCTCAGGGAGAAATGCCCTTGGAATGCCGCGCAGACCATGGAATCCATACGTCCGATGACGGAGGAGGAGGTGTACGAGCTCAGCGACGCCATCCTGCGCGGGGATATGCGGGATGTCTGCAAGGAGCTGGGCGACTTGCTGTACCACATAGTGTTCTATGCCCGCATGGGGCAGGAGCAGGGGGCCTTTGACATCGCCGACTGCCTGGACAAGGTCTGCGGCAAGATGGTTTTCCGACATCCGCATGTGTTCGGGGACGGCCCTCACCCGCAGATGACGGCAGAGGAGATTGCCGACACCTGGGAGATAGTCAAGGCAAAGGAAAAGGACGGCAACAAGACCGTCATGTCCGGCATTCCCGACTCGATGCCAGCCTTGCTCAGGGCGGTGTCAATGCAGGAGAAAGCCCGTGGCTGCGGCTTTGACTGGAAGCGCAAGGAGGATGTCTGGGACAAGGTGGGGGAGGAGATGGGAGAGGTGTCCGAGGCTTGCGAGTCGGGCAGCCATGACAGGATGGAGGAGGAGTTCGGCGACCTGATGTTCTCGGTCGTCAATGCCGCGAGGCTCTACGGCGTGGATCCGGAGGCGGCTCTCGGGAGGTGCTGCTCCAAGTTCCGCCGCAGGTTCAACTA
>CAZKVW010000015.1:0-36268 GCA_964556285.1 uncultured Muribaculaceae bacterium | reverse complement strand
CCCGCCGCCGAGAGCCTTGAAGAGGCTGATGTACCCGCTGAGCAGGCTGCTGCGGTCTTGCGAGAGCGTGAGCTGGGCATCCAGCAGCGACTGTTTGGCCGTCAGCACCTCCAGATAGCTGGTGGAGGAATACTTCATCATCAGGCCAATCTTGTCCACGGCCGACTCCAGCGCACGGCATTGCTCCTCGTCATACGCGATGCGCGAGACCGCGCTCTGGCAAGAGCCGAGCGCGTCATTGACCTCCCGCCCGGCATCCAGAAGAGCCTGCCTGAACTGCAGCTTGGCCTCCTCCTGCCTGGCACGGGCTATCTTGAGGGCGGCCGCATTGGCCCCATGATTGAGCACCGGCTCCGTCAGAGAACCCAAAGCGTTCCATATCCAATCAGAGGGGTCGCTTATCTTGCCGCGCGAATCCGTCCACCCCAATGTCCCGGACAGCGTCAGCGACGGGTACAGAGCCCCCTTCGCCTCATTTGTCGAATAGAACGCCTGCGCGAGCGCACTCTCGGCCTGTCTGACATCCGGCCTCGCTGCCACCGTCCCCGCCGGAATGCCGCGCAGGCGCTCCTCCGGGAATGCCTGACCCTCCAGAGTCCCCCGGGCTATCTCCCTCGCAGGCACCCCAATCAGGGCACACAACGCATTGGAATTGAGAGTAATATTGTTCCTTATGCTCTCCATCGATGACTGGAGGGCAAGCCTCTTGGCCTTGGCTTGCAAGACCGCCACATCATTGTCCCGCCCGGCCTCCTTGAGAGCCTCCAGCACCGATATGCTCTCCGCCCAGCTGTCAAGCGTCCGGGCGCTGATCTCCAACTGGGCGTCCAGCATCAGCAGATTGCAGTAATACTCCGCTACCGAAGATATCAGCTCCACCTGCACAGCCTGGGCATAGGCCTCGTATTCTTCGAGGGAAGCCGCCGCGCCCCTGGCAGCATTGGCATTGCGAGCAAACACATCCAGCTCCCAACTGGCCTGTCCCGTTACAGAGAACGACCAGCCGTGCTGCCCCTTGACGCTCCCGTCCAGATTGCCGCCGGAGCCGGGGACTTGCGTCCCCGCGTCGAGTGTCAGCGATGGCAGCTGCGCGAGCCGTGCGCTCTTCAGGCTGGCCCTGGCCTCCTCCGCCCTGAGCCGGGCCACCTGCAGGTCGGTGTTGTGCACCAGCGCAGTGTCAATCAAGTCCTGCAGGCAGGGGTCGGTGAACATCGCCCTCCACCCCGGGACATAGACAACAGTGTCTGCCGGCTGCACATCCATCTGCGGAGTGTTGTACTTGCCGTATATGCCGCAGGACGCCGTCCCTGTGACAGCCAAGGCTGCAGCCGCGAAGTATATGACATTCTTTCTCATTGCTCGTCCGGTTTCTGGTCAGAGAGGCGTGTCCTGCGGGCGGGCATGTATCTCTCCTCCAAGTACTCAAACACGATAAACAGCACCGGCGTGATAAACAGCAGCGCAATCGTGCCTACAAGCATTCCTCCGGCAGCTCCCACTCCCACCGAGATGTTGCCGTTGGCTCCCACTCCCGTCGCGAACACAAGCGGCAGCATGCCTATAATCATGGTCAGCGACGTCATCAGGATAGGGCGCAGCCTGTCCTTTGCCCCCGCCATCGCCGCCTGTGTGATGCTCATGCCATGTTCCCTGGCTTGCGAGGCGTATTCGGTCAGCAGCACAGCCGTCTTGGCAAGCAGGCCTATGAGCATAATCAGCCCTATCTGGAGGTAGATGTTGTTCTCCAGCCCCCACAGGTTGGCGAATATGAGGCTGCCGAGAAGCCCGAAGGGCACCGAGAGTATCACCGCCAGCGGGATGAGCAGACTCTCATACAAGGCGCACAATATCAGATAGACAAATATGATGCAGATGGCGAACACCAGCACTATGGTGTTGCTGGAGCCTGAAGCCTCCTCGCGGGACATGCCGCTGAACTCAAATCCGTAGCCCTCAGGCAACGCCGTAGAGGCCACCTCGCGGATGACCTGAATGGCCTGCCCCGAACTGTGCCCCGCCCCGATGTCGCCATAGACGGCGATTGTGGGGAAGAGGTTGAAACGCCTCAGGGCCTCCGCGCCATAGACGCGGGTAAGCGTTATATAGCGGCTGACGGGGGTCATCTCCCCGTCGCTATTGCGCACGTACATGTTGTCCAAGTCCTCAACATTCTCCCGGAACTCAGGGGAAGCCTGCACCATTACCCTGTACAGCTTGGTGAAACGGTTGAAATTGGAAGCGTAAGTGCCTCCGAGATAGCCGGAAAGCACCGATAGCACGTCCGACGGAGCCACCCCGCTGCGCTTGCACAAGGCCGCGTCCACATCCACAGTGTACTGCGGATAATTGGTGTCGAACGTGGTGTATGCGCGGGATATTTCCTCACGGGCATTGAGCGCGTCGATAAATTGGCGGGTGTATTTGAGCAAGTCCTCGGTGGTGCCGCCTTTCTTGTCCTGCACAAAGAGCTCAAATCCCGCGCCCGTGCCGTAGCCCGAAATCATCGGCTGCGTGGAGACCCTGATCTGGGCGGCGGAGATATTGGAGGTGCGCCTGTAGATGTCGGCTATGACCGAGTTGATGTCATCGCCCTTGCCGCGCCGCTCGCTCCAGTTTTTGAGCCTGAGCTGGAAATTGCCCGCCGAAGCGGTCTGCTCGTGCCTCGCGTTAGACCCGATGACCTTGGAATAGAGATACAGCTGAGGGATGTCCTTGATGATTTCCTCGACCTCGCTCATAATCCTGTCCGTTTCCTCCAGGTTGGTGCCGGGAGAGGCCTGGACATTGACGGTCAACGTGCCGAGATCCTCCTGCGGCACCAGACCGGTCTTGGTGGTCTTGAGCAGCACGGCAAGCCCCGCGACAGAGGCCGCCAGAAGCAGCGCAGTGACCCATTTGTGCCTGAACAGGGCCAGCACGCCCCAGCTGTAGCCGTTCTTGAACTTGTCAAAATGCCGGTTGAACGCGAAATGGAACCGGTCGGAAAACCCGGCCCTCTCCCCCTTGCTGACATCAGCCCTCGGCTTCATCAGGATGGAGCACAAGGCAGGGCTGAGAGTCAGGGAGTTGAGACAGGAAATGCCGACCGCCACCGCCATCGTGAGCCCGAACTCGGTGTAGAACACGCCGGTCGTCCCTCCGATAAAGCATATCGGGATAAACACCGCCATAAACACGATGGTGTTGGTGATAATGGCGGAAGACAGGCCATTCATGGCATCCACGCTGGCCTTGTATGCGGAGGTGTAACCCTCGTCAAACTTGGCCTGCACAGCCTCCACCACGACTATCGAGTCATCCACCACGGTGCCTATCACCAGCACCAGCGCAAACAGGGTGATGAGGTTGAGCGAAAAACCCGCGACATATATGAATGCGAATGTGCCTATCAGCGAGACCACTATGGAAATGGACGGAATGAGTGTCGCCCTGAAATCGTGCAGGAAGAGGTACACCACTATGATCACCAGCAGAATGGCTATGAGCAAGGTCTCTATGACGCTCTTGATGGACGCGTCCAAGAAATCCTTGACGCTCATCACCTTGGCGAACTGCATCCCGGGAGGGAGGTCTTTGCTTGCCTCCTCGATGACCTTCTCCACCTGTGTGATGATGCTGTTGGCGTTAGACCCGGCCGTCTGCACGACCATCATGTTGCAGGCCGGATGCCCGTTAACCTCATTGAAGAACGTGTAATTGAGAGCCCCGAGCTCCACCTTGGCCACATCGCCGAGCCGCAGGATGCTGCCGTCCGGGAGAGCCTTGACCACCATGTTCTCGTAGTCCTCCTCCTTTTCGTAACGCCCCCGGTATTTGAGGGTGTACTGGAACACGTTCTCCGACTCGGAGCCAAGAATGCCGGTAGGCGACTCCAAGTTCTGCTCGCCGAGCACCGTTGTGATGTCTGAGGGCACGAGCGAGTAAGCGGCCATCTTGCTGGGATCCAGCCATATCCTCATTGAATAATTGGCGCCGAATACCGTAACGTCCCCCACCCCGGGGATACGGCTGATCTGGGGCTCAATGTTGATCTTGGTGTAGTTGGTCAGGAAGTTGGCCGGGTACGCGTCGTTGGGGCTGTAAAGGGCAATCATCATCAGGGTGCTGGTCTGCCTCTTGCGGACATTCACCCCCGACCTGGTCACCTCGGAGGGCAGCTGGCTCTGGGCCTCGGAGACACGGTTCTGGACATTGACCAGGGCCATGTCGGGGTCTGTCCCCTGCTTGAACACCACTGAAATGGATGCCGACCCCGTGTTGGTGGCGCGTGAGGACATATAGATCATGTTCTCCACACCGTTGATGGACTCCTCCAGAGGCACAATCACGCTCTTCTGCACGGTCTCCGCGCTCGCCCCGGTGTATCTCGCCTGGACATTCACCGTTGGAGGGGCTATGTCCGGATACTGCTCCAGAGGCAGCTGGTTGAGCGCAATCAGCCCGAGCAGCACTATGGCAACCGAGATTACTCCCGACAGGATAGGCCTGTCGATGAATGACTTGACGTTCATCTCTACCTGTCCTCCGCCACTTTGACGGAAGTGCCCTCCTTGACGAGCCCGGCGCCCTCCGCTATGATGACATCCCCCACCGACAGCCCGGAATCCACGATAAAGCTCTGCCCGTCATTGGCCTTGCCCACCTGTATCTCGACGGACTTGGCCTTGCCGTCCACAACCTTGTAGACAAATGTCTTTTCCTGAATCTCGTATGTCGCGGTCTGGGGAATGACAATGACATCCTTAAATGTCGCGGGAATAATGACATTGCCGCTGCCGCCGCTGCGCAGGACATGGCCCGGATTGTCAAACCTGGCGCGGACACGCACCGAACCGGTGCTGGAGTCAACGATGCCGCTTATGGCGTCAATCCTGCCCTCGTGCGGATACTCCTCGCCGTCACTCATCAGCAGCCGGACGGCAGGCAGGCCGGACAGCATGTCCGCCTGAGAGCGGAAAGCCCGCGTGAGCTGGAGCATCTTGTTCTCGCTCATGGAGAAATACGCATAGACTATACTGTCATCGGAGACTGTCACAAGCGGAGTGGAAATGCTGCTGCTCACAAGCGACCCGACCCTGTAGGGAATCATGCCGGCAGCCCCGTCCACAGGGCTTTTGACCTCGGTGTAAGACAGATTTTTCTGGGCAGTGGCCAGTTCGGCCTTGGCCTGTGCGAGGTTTGCCTTGGCCTGTGCAAGAGAGTTCTTGGCTGTCTGCAGCTCGTACTCGGAGATGACCCCTTTGCTGTAGAGCTGCTCATTGCTCTCCTCCGTCAGCTTCGCCGTTGCGAGAGCCGCCTCCGCACTGCCCACATTGGCCTGTGCGACATCGACTGCAGCCTTGTATGTCACCTGGTCGATAACAAACAGCGTCTGCCCCTTGTGCACTCTGTCGCCCTCCCCGAAACGGATATCGGTGATAAACCCGCTGACCTGCGGGCGTATTTCCACCAGCTGCCGCCCCTCCAAGGTGGCGCTGTAAGTCGTGGACAAAGACAGTTCGGACGTGGCCACCGCAATCGTGCGGTACTCGGCAGACCCCTCACCGGAGACACCGCCATGACCGCAGGATGCACACAGCAAGGCTATGGGCAGCCAAAGGAAATGTTTATGCATAATATGATAAAGCGCGGGAACAACCCGCGCAATTATCTCTACTGCAAAAATCGTGCAAAATCCCCCCCGCCTCATGGCAGGAAAGCCGCAAAAGGTCTCTCAGACTATGCCGGAGAAGCCCAGGAACGCCATCGCCATGATGCCGGCTGTAATGAGCGCGACGGGCAGGCCCTTGAAAGCCTTGGGGACGGCATTGCCGGCGAGCCGCTCACGGATGCCGGCAAAGAGTATCATCGCCAGCCCGTAGCCAAGTGCCGTAGCAAAAGCATAGACAGTTGACTCGCCCAGCCCAAGCATGTGAGCTTCGCCTCCGAAAGTGAACTGCTTGGTCACTACGGTGATGGCAACGCCGAGCACGGCGCAGTTGGTGGTGATCAGGGGCAGGAATATGCCCAGGGCCTGGTACAGGCTGGGGCTTATCTTCTTGAGCACAATCTCCACGGTCTGCACCAGGGCGGCGATGACGAGGATGAACGATATGGTCTGCAAGAACTCCAGCCCGAAAGGCAGCAGCAGGTATTTGTTGATGAGCCATGTCACCACCGTCGAGAGCGTGATGACAAAGCATACCGCCCCGGACATGCCAGTGGCAGTGGACAGCTTGTTGGAGACCCCGAGGAACGGGCAGATGCCCAGGAACTGCGACAGCAGTATGTTGTTGACGAATATCGCCGATATGATGATGAGAAAATACTCCATAGCGCGCGTCTATTTCTTGAGATATTTGTTAAACAGCACCATCAGGTAGCCCAGCACGATAAACGCCCCGGGAGCCATCACAAACGCGAGCACACCGTCTCCGGGGATGAATTTCCAGCCGAACACGGAGCCGCTGCCAAGTATCTCGCGTATGATGCCTATCACCGTCAGGGACAGGGTGAATCCCAGCCCGACGCCAAGGCCGTCAAGCGCGGACGCCCCAGCCCCGTGCTTGCCGGCGAACGCCTCTGCGCGTCCGAGCACGATGCAGTTGACCACTATGAGCGGGATGAACAGCCCCAGCGTGGAATACACCGCCGGCGTGAACGCCTGCATGGCCAGCTGGAGCACAGTCACGAATGTGGCTATCACCACAATATACACAGGGATGTGCACCTTGTCCGGCACCACTGGGGCTATCAGGGATATGAACAAGTTGGAAAGCACCAGCACAAACATCGTCGCCAGCCCCATCTCCAGCCCGTTGACGGCAGAGGTGGTCGTGGCAAGGGTAGGGCACATGCCCAGCACAAGGACAAATGTGGGGTTGTTCTTGATAATGCCGTCGGTGAGGTAAGAAAGCCTGTTACTCATGGCAGCAGCCCTCCCCGGCAGCATTGTTGTTGCAGCACTGGCCGTCACCGGAGCAGCAGCCCGGGGCAGACGCGCAGGCGTCCGCGCCGCCGGCCGTGCCGGCATTCCCTCCGCCAGAGGCGAGCGTCAGCGCGAGAGCCTTGGCGTTCGCCACCGCGAGGGTGTATGCGCGGGACGTGATGGTCGATGCTGTGATGGCGTCAATGTCGCCGCCGTCCTTTTTGACCAGCAGCTTCTTGTCCGGTGACAAGGAGCGCCACTGGGACATGAACGCCTCGTCGCTCGTGCATTTGGCCCCGAGGCCCGGGGTCTCCGAGTGCGACAGCACCGAGGTGTTGTATATAGTCCCGTCGGGAAGCACCCCGACCATCAGGGACAGCGGGCCTCCGAATCCGATGGATGTGGACTTGACCGCATACGCCGCCACAGAGCCGCTCCCGTCCGTGGCCTCATAGTAGCTGTATGTGACTCCGTCCAGCTCCGCAGTCTGTTCCCCGGATATCTTGACCCCTTGGGGCAGCACCTTGCCGACGCCTTCGGCGAGTATGTCGGCATTCGCCTTGGCTATAGGCTCATACGTCACCGCGTACACCACCCCGAGGATGGACGAGCAGATGAGACAGACGAGCGTCAGGCAGAGCGTCATGCTCTTGAGTGAAGAAGAAGCTGCCATATCTATTTCCTCCCGAATTTGCGTCCATGGAACTTGCCGTCAATCAGAGGGACGGCGCAGTTCATAATCAATATCGCGAAAGACATGCCCTCCGGATATGAGCCGAAATAACGTATCATCATCACTATGAATCCAATGCCCACGCCGTATATGACTCCTCCCCAGGTGCTCATCGGCGAGGTCACGTAGTCGGTCGCCATAAAGCAGGCGCCGAGGATGACGCCTCCCGTCAGCAAGTTGAACAGGGGGCCGGTGAACTGTGACGGGTCGGCAAGGGCAAATATGCCCGACACGACCGCCACCGTGGCGAATATCGACAGGGTTATCCAGGGCTTGATGACCTTGCGGACGAGCAGGTAGACCCATCCTGCGAGCAAGGCTATCGCGGAAATCTCACCGGCCGACCCGCCCACATTGTAGAAGAGCATCTGCTTCCAGTCCAGCCCCGCGAGAGCCTGCATGCCGCCCTCGGCGTATCTTCCGAGCAGCGTGGCTCCCGAAGTCGCGTCCGTGGCATGGATAAAGCCTCCGGGCACCGACCAGTCCGTCATGTATGTGGGGAATGAGATGAGCAGGAACACACGCGCCGTGATGGCGGGGTTGAAGATATTCTGCCCCAGCCCGCCGAATGTCATCTTGGCGACGCCAATGGCTATGGCCGCGCCTATGAGCACGACCCACCACGGGGTGGTGCACGGCAGGTTGAGCGCGAGCAGTATGCCCGTCACCACTGCGGAGAGGTCGCCCACAGTGTCTGGCCTGTGCAGCATGTATTTGGTGATGAGCCACTCTATGGCGACGCAGGAGACAACGCTCACCGCGAGCACAAGGAGCTCCGACCAGCCGTAGAACAGCACGGAGACTATGACTGCAGGCAGCAGCGCGATCACCACGTCACGCATCAGCGTGCGTGTGGACACGTCACTGTGTATATGGGGCGAAGGCGAAACTAACATCTTGTCCATAATTGCATCGTTTACTTCTTGTCTGACTGGCTGCCTGACGCGCCCGGGGCGGCGGGGCCGCCCGCAGCTGCAGCTGCCGCAGCGGCCTTTGCGGCCGCTGCCCGGGCGCGGATGACCCCCATCACCTGGCCTTTAGCCTGACGTATGTTGTCCAGCAGGGGTATATGTGCCGGGCAGGTATAGAGGCAGCACCCGCATTCGATGCAGTCCTGCGCGGCATTGCGCTCCAAGCCGCCCAGATCCTGCGCCTTGTACAGCCGGTTGAGCAGGAACGGCTCCAGCCCCATAGGGCAAGCCCCGGCGCATTTGCCGCAACGGATGCATGCCGATTCCGGGCTGCGCAGCGTCGCCCGCTCTGACAGATACAGTATGGAAGACGACCCCTTGACCGTGGCGGCGTCCATGTTGGATATGGCCCGTCCCATCATGGGGCCGCCGCTGATGATCTTGGCAGCCTCGCCGGGCACTCCCCCTGCGTATTCCGCTATATATCTGAGCGGCATTCCTATGCGGAAGAGGTAGTTGTGCTGCCTTGACACCGGCAGGCAGTCGCCCGTCACAGTGAGAGTGTTGGTGATGAGAGGCTTGTTCTTCTGGACGGCCTCGTACACGGCGAGGGCGGTCGCCACATTCTGGACGACGGCCCCGACACTAATCGGCAGCCCGCCGGATTTGACCTGACGGTGCATCACCGCGTCGATGAGCTGCTTCTCTCCGCCCTGCGGGTATTTCTTCTTGAGCGGCTGCACCTCCATGCCGGAGAGCCCAAGCTCGATGATGGCCTTGCGCACGGCATCTATGGCCTCAGGCTTGTTGTCCTCGATGCCCACCACACAGCGGCATCCGCCCAGCACCATCTGCATGATGGCACCGCCGATGAGGATTTCCTTGGTCCTCTCCAGCAGGATGCGGAAATCGCTCGTCAGGTAAGGCTCGCACTCGGCCCCGTTGAGGATGAGGCATTCCGCCTTGCTCCCGGGGGCGGGATTGAGCTTGACATGGGTGGGGAACGTGGCCCCGCCGAGGCCAACCACGCCGCAAGCCTTGATCCGCTCCAGCGCCGCAGCGCGGTCTGTCGGGATGTCCGTCACGAGAGTGTCGCTGAGGTCAACGCCATCCACCCATTCATCACCCTCCACAGCTATCTCCACATGGGTGACAGGGCGTCCCGCGAGGTCTGCCCGGGGGGCTACGGACTTGACCGTCCCCGAGACCGGGCTGTGCACGAATGCCGATATGAACCCTCCCGGCTCGCCGATGACCTGGCCTGTCAGCACCTTGTCCCCCACCGAGACCACCGGCTTGGCAGGAGCTCCAAGATGCTGGGACATGGACACATAGACGCGCTCGGGCAGGGGCAGTGTCTCTATTGCGCATCCCCGCGCCAGCTTGGCGTCATCGGGATGAACTCCACCTATCCTGAATGTTATCTTCCTGTTAGCCATTGCTTTGTCCCTCCATTGACACTGATGCGGCCGCTGCTTGTGCAGCGGTCTGCGCCGCAGCCGGGGCGGCCGCAGCTTGTGCAGCTGCACGTGCGGCCTCGCGGGCCTTGTCATTACGCGCCTTGATACGGGCCTTGACAGCCTCCTTGTCGAGAGGCTTGGGATAATTGACCCCGTGTATCGCCCCGGTAGGGCACACGGCCTCGCATTCGCGGCAGAGCTTGCACTTGGTGAAGTCAATGTACGCCAAGTTGTCCGCGAATGTTATCGCCCCGTGCGTACAGGTCTTGAAGCACAACGAGCACCCTATACAGGCATTGGCACAGGCTTTCTTGGCCGCCGGCCCCTTGTCCTTGCTCATGCAGGACACAAACATGCGCATCCCTCTCGGCCCCTTGGCGCGCAGCTCAATGATGCTCTTGGGACAGGCCTTGACGCAAGCCCCGCAGGCTGTGCACTTGGCCTCATCCACTACGGGCAGCCCGGTGACGGGATCCATGGAGAGAGCCCCGAACTGGCAGGCCGCCACGCAGTCGCCGCAGCCGACACAGCCGTAGGAGCAAGCCGTATCCCCGCTGTAGAGCGCGGCCTTGACCTTGCAGGATGACACGCCGTCATAGGTGTTGACCCTCGGACGAGCGTCGCAAGTCCCGTTGCAGCGCACCACAGCCACCATGGGGGCCTTGGCCTTGACCTCGTACCCGAGGATGGAGGCCACCTGCTTCATCACAGGCTCGCCGCCTACCGGGCAGTAATTGTTGTCAAGATTGGGAGCGTGCACGGCGGCGTCCGCAAAGGCGTGACAGCCAGCAAAGCCGCACCCCCCGCAATTGGCTCCGGGCAGCACCTTCTCCACCTCGTCTATGCGAGGGTCCTCCTCCACCCTGAACTTCTTGGCGAAGAAGTACAGCATCAGGGCGAGCAGGAGTCCCAGTACGGTGAGGATCCCGACGGTCCAGATAATTGTTGATGTCATTGTTGTCGTTTATCAGATTGCAGTGTCTTGATTGTAAATACGTATTCGTCAGACAGCCTCCCCTGCAGCAGCCAGACGGCCAGATAGTACAGGGCTACGGCCGCCAAGGCGCACAGCCCGGCCGCTATCTCCGTGCATCCAGCCCCGAGCGCGATCCCGAGCGCGGCCATGAGCACAACGAGAGGTATCACATAAGCTATCCACACAGCCTTGTGCCCGAGGGAGGACTTGAGAAGCACCTCAACCTCATCTCCCACCTTGTACAGAGGCCAGACGGAAGTGGGCACCTCCACAGCCTTGCGGGCATAGCCGGACACGCCGCACAGGGCGGCGGCATGGCAGGAGGCGCAAGCCGACTGGGAGACTATCTCAACGGTAGTCGTCTTGGGGGTGATATCCACAATCCTCCCCACATGTGAGATGTCCGGACGCGGCGCCATGATATTATTGGAACTGCGGAGCGGCAAAGTCTTCGCCGCCCCCTCCAGGATAGAAATCCCCCGCCGGGTCTTCATTCATAGCGGAGCCGAACGAGGCCGCCCGGGCCTGCTCGGCCAAGGCCTGATCGGGCTCCACAAAGCGCACCTGTTCGGACTTGAAGAGCATGGGCAGCTCCCCGGTCTCTCCGTTGCGGTGCTTGGCGATGATGAGATAGGTCGTCTCGCGGTCCTCGGGATTCTCGGCCATGCCCAGGAAATCGGGCCTGTGTATAAACAGCACCATGTCCGCATCCTGCTCTATGGAGCCGGACTCGCGCAAGTCGCTGAGCTGCGGCTTGCCGGTGCCTCCTGTGCGCTGCACGGCGTTGCGGGAGAGCTGCGAGAGGGCTATGATGGGCACGTCCAGCTCCTTGGCCGTAGCCTTGAGAGTACGAGAAATCGCCGCCACTTCCTGCTCGCGCATCCCCCTGAGCTCGGACGGCCCCTGCATGAGCTGCAGGTAGTCCACGATGACCAGGCGCACCCCCTTGTTCTTGACGAGGGTCTTGAGCTTGGTGCGGAACTCCATCACCGGGAGACCCGGCGTATCGTCGATGTATAGCGGGGCGTTTGACAGGGAGGCCAGCTTGACTTCGAGCTGCTTCCATTCGTGCGGCTCAAGCTTGACCCCGCCCTTGATCTTGTCCGCGCTCAGGCCGGACTCGGTGGTCACCAGACGCTTGCCGAGCTGGATGGAGGACATCTCAAGAGAGAATATGGCGACCGGCATGTGGTGGTCCACTGCCGCGTTGCGGGCTATGTTGAGGGCGAACGCGGTCTTTCCCACCGACGGCCGGGCCGCCAGGATGATGAGGTCAGACTTCTGCCATCCCTGCGTGATGCGGTCGAGGCTGAGGAATCCCGACGGCACCCCGGTAAATCCGGTGACGTCCTGCGCCTCCTCTATGTCCTTGAGCACCTCGTTGATGACAGACCCTATGTCCTGCACCTCCTTCTTGACATTGTTGCGGATGGCGTCGTAGACCTTTGTCTGGGCCAGGTCGATGAGGTCATCCACCTTGACCGAGTCATCGTATGACTGCTTGAGTATCTCGTGCGAGGCAGTGATGAGGTCCCGCTGTATGGTCTTCTGCTTGAGTATCCTGATGTAATACTCCATGTGCGCCGCCGCGCCGACCTTTTGCGAGAGCCCGGCCAGATATGACGTGCCTCCCACGGCCTCAAGATTGCCCTTTTCGCGGAGCTTGGTGGTCATCGTGATGATGTCCACCGGCACGTGCTCATACACCAGGGACGAAGCCGCCTCCCATATCATCCGGTGCCGCTCGTCATAGAAACAGGACGCGGAGAGCTCCTCCATCGCCTGGTCCACGGCGGCGGGCTCAATGAGGAGCGCACCCAGGACAGCCTCTTCAACGTCAAGAGCCTGAGGGGGTTTGTTGCCCATCTCAAGCCCTATCGCATCCAGATTGACTGCCTGATCTTTCCTCTTGGAGGATCTGGTCTTGGCCTCAGGCATACGGGACTATTTGTCTATCTGATCGCTTACGATTATGCGTCCGCAATGCTCACAGATGATGAGTTTGTGGCATGTGGCTATGTCCACGAGCCTCTGGGGAGTGATGGCGTTGAAGCAGCCCCCGCACGCGTCACCGTTATACACCGTGACGACAGCGAGATGGTTGTGGACGCTGGAGCGTATCCTGTTGTAGGCGCTGAGCGTCCTCTCATCCACCTTTGAGGCCAGCTCGTCGCGTTTCTTGACAAGCGTCGCCTCCTCCTCAGCCGTGGAGCCGATGATGCGGTCAAGCTCCTCCTTTTTGGCGGCGAGGTCGTCACGCCTGATGTCAAGACGGCGCTTGAGCTCCTCGAGACGGTCCCTCTTGTCAGCGGCGGCCTCCTGGGTCTCACGGATATTCTTCTCGGCTATCTGGCGGAGGAGCTCCAGATTCTCCACCTCCTTGTTGATGGAGTCAAACTCACGGCTGTTGGAAATCCCCTCCAGCTTGGCCCGGTAATCCGCTATCTCCCCGTCCAGCTCGACTATCTCGTGACGCTTGTCCTCCACGGTCTTGCCGAACTGCTCGATGACCGCCTCCGTCTGGTTGATCTTGCCCTCGATGGACGAGACGTCACCCTCCATTTCGCTCACCTCTACAGGCAGCTCGCCGCGCAGCTGGTATATCTTCTCGATGGCGTTGTCCGCCTGCTGCAACGCGTAGAGCGTCTTGAGTTTCTCCTGTACATTGTCCTCGCTGTCGGCAAATGTCCTCTGCAATGACACGAATGTCTCTCTCTCGTCTATCGGGGAGGTGACTTTCTTGGTTTTTGATGTCGCCATATTACTAAGGGATGTTTCTTCTCTTTTATGTGTGAACGGCAAATTTAGCAAAAAAAATGACTAGTCACAACGTTTTGCGCACTTCAAGAAGCCGGAGCTTGAGCGACTCCAGCAGCTCGATGGCGCGGGCCTTCTTGTCCACGGAGCTGTGATCCTCCGAGAGCCTCCTTTCGGCCCCCTCAAGCGTCATCCCCTCATCCTTGAGCAGATGCCTGATGACCCTGAGTTCCTCGATATCCTGTTCCCGGAACATGCGGTTGCCCTTGGCGTTACGACGCGGTTTGACATACCTCGGGAACGAGTCCGACCAATACCTGACGGTGGAGTCAGGCACATCCAGCATCCTGGCTACCTCCCCGATTGAATAGAAAAGCTTTTCCATACGCGCTCCTGCGAAAATGACAGCCCCCTCCGGGGCAAAACAACTCACAATTAATCCAATGACTGCCCGGTCTTGGCGGACATGTACAGCATCCTCACGTAGTCCGACGGCCCGACAGAGGCAAACAGGTAATTGACAGGATCCTGCGGCTCCCCGTCCTTAATCACCTCGTAGTGGAGATGCGCGGCATAGGCGTTGCCGGATATGCCGACCCGGCCTATCATCTTGCCGGCCTGCACAGCC
Organism: uncultured Muribaculaceae bacterium; assembly: GCA_964556285.1. GTDB lineage: Bacteria > Bacteroidota > Bacteroidia > Bacteroidales > UBA932 > Cryptobacteroides. The sequence goes on along the minus strand of CAZKVW010000015.1, from coordinate 21,896 downwards.
TGTCCCCGGCGCACATAGATGTCTCCCAGATGACAGTATCTCGTGACATACCCGCCGGGATGGGCAATCTCCACGACGTTGCCCTCGCCGGTGCGCGACCGTGTGACCCCGCTCACCGTCCCGCTCCCTGAGGCATACACGGGGTCATTCTGCGAAGCGATGATGTCCAGTCCGCTATGGCGGGTCTCGACCTTGTAGAAAGGGTTGTACTTGACTCCGGCCCCGGCCCCCACCTGCGCATACGTGACTTGGGCAAGAGGCAGCCGCATGGGGGGCATGGAGTCCCTTTGAGCCGCCAGCTTGGCTATGGCATGCTCCAGATTGCCCTCTATTGCGGAAGCCTTGGCCTCCACTGAGGCCGTTTTGCGCGAGACATACTCCACCAGATCCTTGTCAGGCACGGAGTCGCCGGCGGAGATGATGTCCATGTCCGCCCAGAGATCCATTCCCGGAGGGTCTGACTTGAAGATGTCACGGTATATGCTCTCGTCCTTGACCCGCAATCCGCTAATCACATCCTCCACGAGCCGCTCGCGGGACTTCATCTCCGTGAATGTCCTCATGTACAGGCGGTTCTCCCACAGCAGCCTGCGCTCCGTGTCGGTGCTGAACACCAGAGCGAACAGGGCGTAGTACACCATGCTCGTCACGGCCGTGACGAGCAGGAACGCCACCGTCCTCAACGCAACCTTGCCCGGCGTCAGACGTTTCCTCCTCCTCATGGCCTGTATCTGTAATTGGGATCCATAATGGCCTCGCCGCTCTCGTCCACCTTGCCGACCATATCCTCATACTCGTCCTCCGGCATGTTGAAGTCAAAGAAGTTGTACGGGTTGACGGCGTTGCCCCTGTAGCGCACCTCGTAGTGCAGGTGCGGGCCGGTGGATTTGCCCGTGCTGCCCACAGAGCCGATGCGGGTGCCCCTGGAGACATGCATTCCCTCGACGACATTGGCATTGAGCAGGTGGGCATATCTGGTCTTGTACCCGAATCCGTGGTCCACGGTGACGATGTTGCCGTAGCCCCGGAACTGGTATTTGACCGACTCCACCACCCCGTCGCCGGTGACATACACCGGAGTGCCCGGAGCCGCGCCGAAATCTATCCCCTCATGCCGCCTGTAAGTGCCGAGTATCGGGTCCACCCGTGTGCCGAACGTGCTGGTAATCCGGGCGACGCCCTTTTTGGTGGACACGGGAGGGATGGCCGGCAGGCATGACACCATGTCGCCAGCCCTCTTGCTCAAGTGGGCGACATCGTCAAATGACTTGCTCTGCAGATAGGTAGCCTTGGTCAGCCTGTCCAGCCGCAGGATGGTCTTCCTGAGGTCGCTGTCGCTCCCGAGCCTGTCCATGTAACGATACCGGCCGGCCCCGATGAGAGCGGGCCCCAGAGTCTCCTCCGGAATGGGGTTCATGCCGAAGATGGAACGGTACACATCCCTGTTGCGCATCTCAAGCCCCTCCAGCGCCTCGTCGCAGCGGTCCAGGTCGCGGTTCATAATGGCCACCCTCGCGCTCCAGCGGTCATTGTACCTCTTGAGGATCATGTACTTGGGAGATTTCAGCCCGAGCACCCCGAAATACAGCCACGCGTACAGCGTCGCCATGGCAAGGCTCACGCCGAACAAGGCCAACGCCCGCAGCACATGTCTGCGCGTCATGCTGGCCCCCGGGTCGAAAAACACCTCTTCGGGAGTGAGATTATATTGCTCAAGCCTGCCCATAACCGGGCAAATATAAGCGACATCGCCCAAAAAAGCAACTTGCCTGTCGCCCTCCCCGACCGTCTCACACCAGCTTGAAGCTCTCCTGCATCGTCTTGCAGAACGTCCTCCCTATGGGAATGGAGAGCTGGGCGAACGGGGCGCACATCCTCACCTGCGTCAGGCCGACCAGGCGCACCATCCTCAGGTTGACGATGAACGACTGGTGGCACTGCCTGAGCACCGGGCTGAGCTGCAATATGTCCTTGGCGGTAGTCCCTTTGCGCAGAGGCAGGGACACCGACTCGCTGATGACGGCATCCCACAGCTTGCGCGCGCCATCGTAACGGAAGAACGCGATGTCGTCCCTCCCCACCGGCATCAGCTCATTGCTGACCGTGCGCAGGGCCAGAGCGTCATAGCCGTCCTCACGCGAGGAAGCCATGGAGTCCTCATGCCGCCCGGCCGCTAGACAGCGCCTGAGCACCCTGTCTAGGTCATCATGGCTGAACGGGTTGAGCAGGTAGTCATCCTCCCCGTAGCTGAACGCCTTGCGGCTGATGTACGGGTAGAATGAAGTGAAGATGACCGTGTACAGGCAAGGGCAGGTCTCACGCGCATAATCCAGCACCTGCAAGCCGTTGCCGTCAGGCAGACGCAGCCCGAGAAACAGCAGCTCCGGGCAGCGTGTCCTGAAAATGGATGTCGCCTCCGCCTTGGTCCCGGCCGTCCAAGCCACCTCGAACTCGGAATAACGGTCGAGCATGTCCTTAAGAGCCCCGCGCACGGCGGGGTCGTCATATACAATAGCGACTTTTGTCTTCTTCATAATCTTATTGGTTGGCTTGCCCGCCTGTACAGCAGCCGCCCCGGGACAATCCCGTCCCGCATTTGCAGCCTGTGACATCCGGCGAGCCGCTAAAATAGTCATAAAACCCCGCACCTGTCCGCCCCGTTCCCTAAATGGCCGCAAACAACGACCGTGCCGCAGCATAAGGGGACTGTCCCGCTGCGGCCTTTCCATGCCATTCTCTCCCAAACCGCCCGAATGAAGTACTGAAAGACCGGAGAGGGACATCTCCCGCGAACGGGACACGGCCGAAGCAGCCGGCCACGGAACACGGCCGCGAGGCCCGGCCGCAGAATCCTTCCGAAAGATCCTGCCGAGAGCGCCGGCTCGCGCAAGCGAGACAAAAAGCGGATTTTCGTAGCGCGTTTGCGCTTTTTTGAGTAAATTGTGCGCCGCAATTGACACGAAATTTCTTTAATAACCAATACACTCATGTCCAAGTATCCAAGAATCGGCATTCGCCCGACAATTGACGGCCGCCAAGGCGGCGTCAGAGAGAGTCTGGAAGACAAGACAATGGCCCTCGCCCACGCGGTGGCGGATCTCATCAGCGCCAACCTGCGCAACGGCGACGGCTCCCCGGTGGAGTGCGTCATCGCCGACACCACAATAGGTCGCGTCGGCGAGAGCGCGGCTTGCGCCGAGAAATTCGAGCGCGAGGGCGTAGGATCCACCATCACTGTGACATCCTGCTGGTGCTACGGCTCGGAGACCATGGATATGGATCCCCTCCATCCCAAGGCCGTGTGGGGGTTCAACGGCACGGAGCGTCCTGGCGCGGTGTATCTCGCCGCAGTCCTCGCCGCCCACGCCCAGAAAGGGCTGCCGGCCTACGGCATCTACGGGCACGACGTGCAGGATCTCGCCGACAACAGCATTCCCGCTGACGTGGCGGAGAAGATACTCCGTTTCGCGCGGGCGGCGCAGGCCGTGGCCACCATGCGCGGCAAGTCCTACCTCAGCCTCGGCAACACCTGCATGGGCATTGCCGGGTCGATTGTCAACGCCGACTTCCTCCAGCATTACCTCGGCATGCGCACAGAATATGTATCCCTTGTGGAGATCCTGCGCAGGGTCGATTTCGGCATCTATGACCATGAGGAGTTTGACAAGGCCATGGCATGGGTGGAGAAATGGTGCAAGCCTCAGGAGGGACACGACTACAATGAAGACCGCGCCCTCTTCCCCGGCACACCGATGACCACGTTCAACGGCAAGGGCAAAGGCAAGACCCGCGAGGAGAAAGACGCAGACTGGGAGTTCACCGTCAAGACGATGATGATCATCCGCGACCTGATGGAGGGATCGCACAAGCTGCTGGAGATGGGTTACAAGGAGGAGGCCATCGGGCACAACGCCATCGCCGCAGGCATCCAGGGACAGCGCCAATGGACTGACTACAAGCCCAATTTTGACTTCCCGGAGTCGCTGATGTGCTCCAGCTTCGACTGGAACGGCATCCGCGAGGCAAAGGTGCTAGCCACCGAGAATGACTCCCTCAACGGGCTGTCCATGCTGCTCGCGCACCTGCTCACCAACAAGGGAGTGATGTTCTCCGACGTGCGCACATACTGGAGCCCCGAAGCCGTGGAGAGAGTCACCGGGCAGAGGCCCGAGGGGCTGGCTTCGGGCGGCTTCATCCACCTGATCAACTCGGGCGCCACCACACTTGACGCCACCGGGGCCATGTCAGACTCCCAAGGCAAACCGGTGATGAAGTCCCCTTGGGAAATGACGCCCGCTGACGAGGAGGCCTGCCTCAAGGCCACGCAGTGGATGCCGGCCGACAGGGACTATTTCCGTGGGGGCGGCTATTCGGCGCACTTCCTGACAAGGGGCGGGATGCCGATGACGATGCTGCGCATCAACATCGTCGCGGGGCTCGGCCCCGTGCTGCAGCTGGCCGAAGGCTGGACTGCGGAGCTTGACCCCAAGGTGCACGCCATCCTCGACAAACGCACCGACCCCACCTGGCCGACGACTTGGTTCGTGCCGCGCCTCGACCTGCGCAAGGACGCGTTCAAGGACGTGTACAGCGTGATGAACAACTGGGGGGCCAACCACGGCGCCATCTGCTACGGGCATGTCGGGGCTGACCTCATCACCCTCGCCTCCATGCTGCGCATCCCCGTGTGCATGCACAACATCGAGGACAAGGACATATTCCGCCCTGCCGCATGGAACGCCTTCGGCATGGACAAGGAGGGCTCTGACTACAGGGCATGCGCCAACTTCGGCCCCATCTACAAATGAGGACGATAGAGAAGCGGTACATAGTCCCGTTCGCGCTGGTCACATGCTGCTTTGCGCTTTGGGGATTCGCCAACGACATCACCAACCCGATGGTCAAGGCGTTCTCCAAGATATTCCGCATGAGCGTGACGGACGGGGCGCTGGTGCAGGTGGCGTTCTACGGGGGATATTTCGCGATGGCGATACCGGCCGCGCTGTTCATCAGGAAGTTCTCGTCCAAGGCGGGCATCCTGATGGGACTCGGCCTGTACGCCGCGGGTGCGCTGATGTTCCTGCCTGCTGCGGCCATAGGCAACTATTACCCGTTCCTGATTGCCTATTTCATCCTGACCTGCGGGCTGTCGTTCCTGGAGACAAGCTCCAACCCTTACATCCTCGCCCTGGGTGATGAGAGCACGGCGACACGCCGCCTCAACCTCGCCCAGGCATTCAACCCCATAGGCTCGCTCTGCGGGATGTTCGTGGCGATGAACTTCATTCAGGCCCGGCTCAACCCGCTGAGCACTGCCGAGAGGGCGACACTGGACGAGGCGCAGTTCAATGCCGTCAAGTCCGCCGACCTCGCGGTGCTGAGCCGCCCGTACATCGCCATCGTGGCGGTAATAGCTGTGATATTCGTCCTGATGCTCGTGGCCAGGATTCCGGCGGGCAAGTCCGTCAGCGCCGGTGAGAGCGGCAGCACAAAGGCTACCGTGTCGAGGCTCTGGCACAACCTCAAATACCGCTACGGGGTGCTGGCGCAGTTCTTCTACGTGGGGGTGCAGATTATGGTCTGGACATTCATCATCCAGTACGGGACGCGGGTGTTTATGAACGAGGGAATGGCCGAACAGGACGCGGAAGTGCTGTCCCAGCGGTACAACATCATCGCCATGGCGATATTCTGCTGCAGCAGGTTTGTATGCACGTTCCTCCTCAAGTTCACCAAGCCGCACAAGCTGCTCGGCTCGCTGGCCGTGGCGGGGGCGGCGTTTGTGCTCGGGGTGATATTCATTGACGGCAGGGCCGGCATGTACTGCCTTGTGGCAGTCAGCGCCTGCATGTCACTGATGTTCCCGACCATCTACGGCATCGCCCTCGGAGGTGTGGGAGATGACGCCAAGCTCGGCTCGGCCGGACTGATAATGGCCATACTCGGCGGCTCAGTGCTGCCTCCGCTCCAAGCCAGCATCATCGACTTGGGAACCGTGGCCGGAATGCCGGCGGTCAACGTGTCATTTGTGCTGCCGCTGCTCTGCTTCGTGATCATCACCTGCTACGCCGTATTCATCGGCAGGCTGGACAGCCGCCATCCTGTCACAGAGTAAAGCCCTATTGAGCAACAGATGCCCCGACCGGACAATCTCCGGCCGGGGCAAGCTTTTGGCATAAGCGGGACGCCCAGCAGGATCAGGCCGAGATCAGAATCTGACCTGAAGACCGAGGGTGACGCCCAGAACGCGAGGGTATGACGACCAGTCGAAGCCGGGAGCGACAGCCCCTGACAGCGACACGCCATCCTCCGAGCGCACATTAGATACCTTGTTGATGACAGTCCTTGATGCCGCCGCAGAGCCAGAGGCAGAGCCGGAAGCCGAAGCAAGACCCGAAACGGAGACCGAGCCGGAGCCGCTGGATGCGGTCAACGCGACCGGCCCGTCATAGCCTGCCAGGGTGGACACTTCAGGGTCATATCCGCTGTAGCCGGTCAGCGTGAGCAGGTTCTCCGCAGACAGGCAGACCCTGGCCTCACGCATGCGCAACTTGGATATGAGCTGCTGCGGCAGCGTGTACCCCACAGTCAGATATTTGAGCCTCACATACGACGCGTCCTCAACCCATCCGGAAGTGTACACCCCCGGCGAAGATGTCCCATCGGTCGCGAGCTTGCCCGCATTGATGACATCAGCCCCGCAGCTCCAGGTGAAATGCGCCCGGACATCCCACGCCCCGAAAGAGAGCACGCTGCCGAATCCTCCGAAAGCGTCCGGCATGGCGCAGCCAAGCGTCTTGGCCGTACCGTTTTCGTCATATCCCCAGATGCTGCCTATGGACTCTCCCGTCTGCAGCATATAAGGATACTCTGACGCATAGCGGTCATCCCACGACACGGCCACGCCAAGTGACGAAGCCCCGCCGAGGTCTTCCACCCTGTTGCGGTTAAACGCCGCCGTTGCGTATGCCTCCCACGAGAATGACTCCCCTTTGACCGGCCAGCCGCTCAAGCTCAGCTCCAAGCCTTTGTTGCTGATTGAGCCCGACGGGCTGAAATAGCCCCAGCCGGCTGTGCCAGAGGCATCGGCAACAGGCACAAGCACATCCTTGGTGTCACGGCTGTACAGATCCACCTCGGCCGACATCCTGCCGTCCAGCAGCCCTACCGAGACCCCGCCGTCCAGAGCCGTCGTTATCTCCCTGTCATACAAATCCTTGTATCCGGTATCAGTCCGCGAATTTCCGGACTTGCCCCAAGACAGGTGCACACGCCCGTCACTCAGCCATCCAAGGCCGCTCAAGGCCTCCTCCCGGCCAAACGCCCACGCAGCCGACACTGACGGCCAAGTCTCGAACGAACGGCTGACTGTCCCTCCAGAATACCCGTCCGCCCCGAAAGAAGCGCTGAGGAAATAGAGCTGCCGCCAGTTCCAGCCGACGGAGGCGGACAAGCCCAGCAGAGTCCAATCCCGTGTCCAGTTGACCACAGGGAGGTAGGTGCCGTTGTTAAGCCCGAACACCCCAAGGGACTCTGTCGTCACATTCTTGGCTCGGTGCCCCCGGAAAGAGCTGTTCTCCCCGTCCAAGGCAGCGGCAAGCCGGGCGTCAATGTTATGCCCATCACCGAATGACTTGACCCAATGCAGATTGGCTACGGCATTCCAGTAGCCCAGGTTGGTCTCATAGACCGCGCCGTTGAGTCCCATGCCCGAGCCGGAGCCGGTCGACCCGCTGCTCGTCCTCGACCCGTGAAACTCCTCGTCATACAGTTTGTCAAGGTCATACTGCGCCGCGACACGCAAGTCCAGCCCGTCCGCAATCTTCCAGTTGACGCCCAGATGACCGGCGCTGGAGGTGCTGCGGCTGAAGACATGCTCATGCTCGAGTGTGGAGACCGGATTGAAACTGTAATCCGAACTCCTGTCGATGCCCGAAGATACCAGCTCCGAGTCATCCGCCGGACGGTAACCCAGCACCGACCACATCAGATAGCCGGTGGCTGATCCTGCAATCTGCGGCACCGTCGGATCCGTACCGTCCCAGACGCTTCTGGAGAAATTGGCCCCGAAATCGAACGAGAGCCTCTTGTTGATCCTCTGGTCATAACTCATCCGCGCCTGATAACGCTTGTAGCCGGTATCCTTGAGCGTGCCGTCCCTGTCGAGGCCGGAGATGCTGACAAGGAAATGGTTGCCCGCAGCATTGTTGCCTCCGGACACCGTTGCCGAGAAGTTGCTCGTCAGGCCCGTCCGGAACACCTTGTCCTGCCAGTCTATGCCCGTCCCCGAAAGGCCGAGACGCTTGGAGACGCCTTCTGCCCCGACACCGGCCGACAAATCCACCGTCACCTTGCCGACATCCCCACGGCGCGTCTCAATCAGCACCACGCCGTTAGCCCCACGTGACCCGTAAAGGGCAAGCGCGGCGGCATCCTTGAGCACGGTGATGCTGACCATGTCCGCAGGATTGAGCGCGGCAGCATGCGAGCTGCGAGTCGCGAAACCGTCGATGACATAGAGCGGCGAAGAATCCAGCGCAAGCGAGTTGGCTCCCCTGACCAGCACTGTGGCCATCCTGCCCGGGGCCCCGTCGGCAGTCGTCACGCTCACACCCGCGACCCGCCCCGCCATGACATCATCGTAGAAATGGACTGGAGCCGACAGCAACTCCGTCATCACCAGCGTGTCAGAGGGGCTCTGCGAGAGTGCCGCCGGCGAGGCCGGCACCGCTGCCAAGGCCAAGGCCAAAATATGCTTAAATATTCTCATCAGTCAGATATTGCGACTTGTATCTTGGAAATGACACTATAACCCATCGTGCTCACGGCGAAGATGGCGACACAGTCCTCTGTGTCAAAACTGACCGTTTTGGTGGCTGCGGCAGTGACCGAGAGGGTCTCCCCATCCAGCGCGACCGTCCACCCGGCAGGCCCGGTCACGACAGCCTGCGCCACGCCCTCCGACTCCACCTCGAATGTGCGCGTCTGCCCTGCGGCAAAGCTCTGCACCCCGCTGGCGTTCTTGATGCTGCACAGGAATCCGGCAGCCACGGGGATTTTGAGGACTTCCCCATTCTTCATGTAGAACCATATCATGCCGCCGTCCCGGACCACATTCTCAAACAGGCTCTCGTTCTGCTGCACGACCGCCAGGACAGCATTGCCGCCGCTGTCCAGCACCCGTTCCCAGCTCGACCCTCCGTCGAAGCTGATTTTCCAATACCCCTCGGAGTCAACTCCGAGAATGGGGCTCGCGCCGTCCGCGCCGGCATTGCCCGTCGCGCCCTTGCCGGTGCAGGACACCTTGTTGCCGTCCACATCCAGCACATACACCGAACCGGAGCCGAAGTTGACCATCCAGTACCCGTCCGCATCGGTGGACACCACAGGAGCGTTCCCGCTGCCGGACTGGGGATAGACATGCAGGACAGTGCCGTCGCTGAGCGTCACTGTCCAGCCGTCAGACCCGCCGTCAACGGCGGAATAGATCACCACCCCGCCACGCAGTGTGTTAAAAGTGGAAATGTCCACATTGAGCTGCAGCACCTGCTGCTCAACGTCGCCCAGACGCTCCAGCAGCTCCGCCAGAGCCGCCTCATCGTCCGTCAGGCGGTCGTCAGCGTCCTTGGCACCGTCATCGCATGCGCAGAATGCCAGCGCGGCCGCAAACGCCGTCGCGGCCCACAACAGTATACGCTTCTTCATGGCCGTCGTCATCTGATTGCGCCCGCTCCTGCGGCCTCGCTCTGCGCCGTCGTGTTGAGCACGAACACCCCGCCAGCGGGATTAAACACAGCCCCTGTCCCGGAATACGGATCCGCAGAGAACTGGGTGGCGGAATAGTCCGCATAAGTCTGGCACCTGTAGTTGGCAGGCGACCAGCCGAAATTGTTGCTGGCAGAGATGTTGACCCCGTCAGTGTATCCCCTGATCAACTGGACAAACTTGACATACCCGGCAAACCCGTTGCTGTCCGAGACGTAGTTGATATTGTCTCTAATGACGAGAGTCCCCCCAGTCTCCACGAGCTGATTAGCACCGAGGATGAGGCTCTGCTTGAAGAACGCCCCTATGAATGTGTTATGCTCCATATCTATCTCGGCAAAGGACATATTGGCCGCCCACAAATCAGAGGCCACGCCGCAATTGACAGATGTCCCGTTGACATAGGGGCTTGACCCGTCGGCCGAATAGCAGAGATTGCCGGTGAAGATGAATTTCCCTCCGCTCACGGCGCAATTCCTGTTGATCACTATATCGGCTCCGCTGACATCTGTATAATTGTTTGTCGAACCGGGGAATATAAAGTCGCTGTCCTTGATGGTCACACTGGCCCAACCGCCATTCGCGCCGCCAAAGAAAGCTCCGAAGCGCCCGCGTGTGGAGAGGTCAACCTTGCAGCTGTCAACCACGCCCTTGGTGATTGCCCCGTCTGTCGCGGACACGAACGCATTTGTCGCCGCGAGAGATGGAGCGCTGATGGAGAGGTTCTTGAACGCGACCAGCGCCACCCCGACCTTGGGGCTGAAAGTGGCGGAGAACACCATACTGCTGCGCGTCCCGATCTTGTCGCCGACAAAGAGTATTGACCCGTTTTCCGGATAAAAGGCCTGGTCCCATGTCAGCGTCACCCCGTCAGAAATGAAATAGATGGCATTGGTGCGCCTCCCAACCGTAGATATGGGCGAGTCCTCGGTGACCTGCACCGCCGTCCAGTCCGCATGATCGTCAGGGCTGTATGACGCGTCACCAATCGTGATTGCCTTGCCGTCCTCCCACATCTCGCTGTAGAGAGTGTACTCCTTGGGAGTCTCCTTGATGCCTACGGTCATCTTGGCGATAGTGGCGAATCCCGCCGAGCTGGTCGCAAGGATGCTCACCGAACCCGTGCTGGTATAGCTGACGGCCTTGGTCGCCGCAGCAGGCGCGGTCACTCGCAAGACAGTGTCTGCCAAGACAGCGCGCCACCCCTCCGGGCATAGGACTATCGCGTCAGCGATGCCGGTCATCTTGACCGTATATTCCTTGGTCTCACCGTTTTCGAACAGCTGTTCCTCGCCGGCCCCCTCTATCGAGCAGAGGAAGTCCGACACCAGCGGAGCCGTATAGGTCTCCCCGTTGTTGAGGGTGAATGTCACAGTGCTGCCGTCGCTGGTCACGCCGGAGAACAGCGAATCTCCCACCGACACTCTGGCGCTGATGGGAGAGCCGTTGTCATCCAGCAGCCGGGTCCAAGTTGTCCCGCCATCATAGCTTACTGTCCAATACCCGTCGCTGTCCACGCCGAGCCTTGGCGTGACCCCGTCCTTTCCGTCAGGGCCGGCATCTCCTGTGGTGGAGGTCGCAGGGACGCGGTTGCCATTGCTGTCCTTGACATACTGCGGGCCGTTGCCGTCCCCGCTGTCAGCCATCCAGTAGCCGTCCTCGCTGATGGAGAGGACGGGGATGTTGGTGGAAGCGTCCTTGGGATAGATGTTGATGACCGTGCCGTTGCTCAAGGTGAGAGTCCAGCCGTTAAGGTCGCTGCCGACCGCGCTGTTGATGACTATGCCCCCCTTGAGATACTGCAGCGTCTGGAGGTCGGCATTGATTTGAGCCATCGTCTGCTCCAGAGTGGAGATGCGGCTGTTCGCGGATTCCAGGCCGTTCTCAACATTGTCGAGCCTGGTATTGATGTCATCCATGTCCCTGGAGCACCCGGCCAGAGCCGCAGCCCCGGCCAGAGCCGTCAGTAACATCCATGTATATTTCTTCATAATCATTGTATTTTAATCACTTATGATAATCGGTATCTCCACCAGCTTCTCCTCACGGCGGTCTGGAGTGACATTGAAGCCTTGGAACGTGGCCTTGTAGTAACCCGCTTCGCTGTAGGTGTACTCGTACTCGTAGAGGTCGTTCTGGAGGTTCTTCACCACCTCCCCGCTGTCTTTCTCGACAGTATTGAGCTGGATGGGCGTATACACCACCCAGATGTCGGTGTCGAACACATGGTAGCCGGCAGACGATCCGGTGAAACGGATATCGCCCTGCGACCAGCCGAACGCCACGCCGCCGTTGCGGGTATGGTTGGCGGGAGTCTCGTCCGTGATATAGCCGTGCACATCGTTGCGGTCAGCGTAATAAGTGTAGACATACCAGCCGTAGCCGCCTTGCGAGACCTCATACATCCGCCCCTCGGAATCACGGTTCATAAACACGCTCACCCTCGCCATGTCCCCGAATGAGAAATGCCTGTGGGCGACCCCCTCCACATCCATGTCCAAGTAGCCGCTCATGTTGAAAGTGCCCTGGGTCTGCGCCACACCGGTGGTGGGGTTGAGGTGGGACGGGTTGTAGTGTATGGCGATGCAGAAATGCGACAGATAGTCCGAGATGTCGAACTCGCTGGAGGTGGTCGTATTGTCCGGCCCCTCCGTCCAGTCCAGCCGTTCCCATTGTGCCATGCCGCTCGCGACCTCCGCATCCATGATGGCAATGTCCGTCTCGCGGTCCCCGGTCAGGCCGTCGAATGTCTTGCTCAGCCAGAACGACATGATGTCTCCCTTGCAGCCGTAGCGCTCAGGCATGCATTCAAGTGTCATCTTGGCGGACCTGACATCTTCCAGGGCCACGACAGTGCGGTCCTTGTAACGGAACTCGTGCCCTGTCTCCCCGCTGTAGAACATGTAGTTGTCGGCCTCCCCGTGCAGGACGAACTTGACCGGCTCCCCGGCCCTGAATGTCGTGCTCTTGTCAACGGTGACATAGTAGTCAACATCTGTGATCAGCTCATTCTCGCAGGAGCAAGCCAGGAGGACGGCCGCGCAGGCCATGGCCGGAAATATGATTGCAGATTTCATTACCATAGCGGATTCTGTTCAAGTAACTTGTTGACTCCAAGTTCAATGGTGGGTATTGGCAGCACCACATGCTTGGCCTGTATGTTGCCCGCTATGCGGCTGAAATATCCGGCCTTGTAGGAGTCCCACTGTGTGCTGAGGCCAGTGTTGTAAGACTCGGCTTTCATAGAAGACTGGAAGATGCCCCAGCGGATGAGGTCGTACTTGCGGGTGGCCTCCATGCAGAGCTCCCGCGCCCGCTCATTCCGCACGAACTCCTGGAAAGTGCTGTACGTGTAAGACCCAAGCTCATTGGTCGCGATGAGGGCGCGGTCCCGCACCTGCTTGATGGCGTCATAGCCGGCCTCGGTGGGGCCACCGTTGAGCTCATTCTGGGTCTCGGCATACATCAGCAGCACATCCGAATACCTGAGTATGGGGAAATTGATGGCCGTGCGCGACTCCCTGCTGCCGGTGTTGCCCTCATATATGCACTCCCGGCGGAACTTGCCGCACCACCGGCCCGCAGGTGAAGCCAGCGGGTTGTCCGCAGTGGACTCGCGGGACAGGTAATAAGGGGTCTTGTCCACCCCTCCCCGCAGCTCCCTCAAGTCGGTGGGGTCGCCCCCGTAGGGATAGAGCAGCGGAGTCTCGCTCGAAGAACGCCCCACATAGCAGTACGGCGGCACATTCCACTCCTGCCGGTCGTCCGTCACATACGACAAGCCGGTCTCATTGGGCGTACGGTCGCTCTGCATGTAGCGGTTCCACAGGCCGAGCGTGTTGCTGTACATGCCGTAGGCGGTGTTGCAGTTGTACTCGTCATAGTTGGAGTCCCCGATGCTGCGCAGGCCGTTGCGGCTGCCCACCTCCCCGTTGGTGTAGCCCTGGGCCTTGCGGTCGCCGCAGAAATCCGCCTCCCACATGGACTCTCTGTAGTCGGTGTCATACACATTGGAAATGAGGCGTATGAAGAAGTCCCGGTAGCTGGGGTTGAGCGTGTGCCGCCCGGAGTTGATGACATCGGCGCAGAGAGAGTCCGCTTGACGGATGTATTCAGCCTTGGCGCTGTCATCGCACTCCACCGTCGCCCCGGCCATCCACAGGTACATCCGCGCCAGGATGCCTTTCATCGCGTCGCGGGTGAGCTTTGTAGGCGCCCCGTCCACATCCGTGTGACAGTCAGCTATGGCCTGCTTCATCTCCCGCTCGCACCACAGCAGCACGTCATACTGCGGCGTCGCCGCCACATTGGTCTGCGTGTAGTTGTCCACAGCCTTGTCCATCAGCGGGACATTCCCCCAGAGCTGTGCCACCAGAAACTGGAGATAGGCCCGCAGGAAACGCGCCTGGGCAACCATCTGGCCGTCAGGGTCGAGGTCTGAATGGCTCTCCATCGCCGAGAGGAAATTGTTGGCGTTGTTGATGCCTTGATAGAACCTCCACCACATCTCGTAGAGGCGCGGGTTGGAAGCGTCGTGGGTATAGGAATCCTCCCCGTTCGAGCTGACGCCCTGCATGTAGAACAAGTCATCGATGGCAGAGAACGCCATCGAATAATAGTTGCCGTATATCTCCCCGCTGTTGAGCACGCCGTAGATGGCATTGAGCCCGTACTGGGCCTCCTCAACAGAGTTGTAGAAAGTGCTGGACACTATGACCCTGGCCTCCTGGTCCAGAAATCCGCAGGAGACCGCCGCAAGTGACGACAGCGCAGCAGCTATCAAAGCCTTTCTTATCTTAATGGTCATAACTCTCACTCCTATCAGAATGTTATCGACAATCCGGCGGTATAGCCCGTAGCCCTCGAATAGGCCGACCAGTCAAAGCCGGGGGTCAGCACGCTGTTCTTGGTGGACACTTCAGGGTCTTGTCCGGAGTAGTTTGTAAGCGTCCAGAGATTGTCGGCCGAGATATAGACGCGGCAATTGTCGATGCCGAGCCGCCTGCAAGCCTTGGACGGGAGGGTGTAGCCGATGGCCGCGTTCTTGAGCCGCAGGAATGAGCCGTCCTCAATGACACGCGACGAATACACATACATGCCCTGCGCATAGACCGCCGGAATATCGCTCGTCGGGTTGCGGGAGGAATACCTGTTCCGCACGGTCGCAAACTGGTTGAGCTGGTTGCGACCGTAGGGGTTCTCGAATATGAGACGGTTGGCGTTGAGGATGTCGTTGCCGACGCTCCAGTTGAAGAACACGCTCAAGTCGAACGCCCCGATGTTGAAACTGTTGTTCCAGCCTCCAGTGAAATCGGGCTGCCCGCAGCCGATGATGGTGCGGTCATTGTCATCGAGGACCCCGTCACCGTTGATGTCCCGGTACTTGGGGTCGCCCGGGCGCATGGAGCTGGCCGCCACGGACGACAAGTGCGGGACTCCCTCCTTGAGGGTGATGCCGTTGTTGAAGTCGTCCTCCTTGTAGGTGCCCTCGTAGATGAACCCGTACATCATGCCCGTGGGCCTGCCGGCTTGGGTAATGTAGGCGTACTGGGCGTTGAAATTGTTCTCGAATGACACTGAGGACAGCAGCGAATGCTGGGTGTCCACAAGGGAGGTGACGGTGTTCTGGTTGTGCGCGATGTTGAAGCTGCTCGTCCAGGTGAAGCGGCGCGTCTGCACCGGCACCAAGTCCAGCGTCAGTTCTATCCCCCGGTTGCGCATGGAGCCGATGTTGACCATCTGGGACTTGTAGCCGGAGGTAGCCGGGATGGTGGCCTTGAGCAACAGGTCGCGGGTGTGCTTGACATACACGTCTGTGGTCAGCTTAATCCGGTTTTTGAAAAACCCGAGATCCAGGCCCAGGTCGGTCTGCTCGGTGGTCTCCCATTTGAGGTCGTCGTTGGACATGTTGCTGGGATAATAGCCGGGGACAATGACATTGCCGCTCACATAATCGAGGGTGTTCCAGTCATCAACCAGACGGGTGTACTGGGCATAGTAGTCGTATGGAGTGGAAGTCCTGTTGTTGCCCGTCAAGCCCCATGACAGGCGGACCTTGCCGTTGCTCAGCCAGCGAGAGTCCTTGAGGGCGTTTTCCCGGTTGAAGTTCCATGCGGCCGATGCCGAGGGGAAGAACCCCCAGCGGTTGGACTTTGGGAACTTGGAGGAGCCGTCCGAACGGAACGACGCGGTGAGGTAATACTTGTAGGCGTAGTTGTAGTTAATCCTGGACAGGAAAGACATCAGCGTCCAAGCGGTCGAAGAGGGGCTGACAGACAGGTAGGTGCCGGTGTACAACGCGTTGATGCCCTCTTCCTCGGTGGTGAGCTGGATGGCCCGCGCCCCGCTGTAGTCCTGGTCATCGCCCTGGAAAGTCACGCCGCCCAGCGCCTGCAGATGATGGAGGTCGTTGTACGACTTGGTCCATGTGAGGGTGTTCTCTTCCAGCCAGTCGGTGGTGTTGGTGTTGTAGAACGAGCCGTTGACGCCCCAGCCGCTCCATGACTTGGCATAGCCTGTGGAGGTCTGGCTGTTGTTGAACTCCTCGCGGCGATGGCTGTTGACTGTGTAGCCTCCTGAGACCCTCAACACCAGTTCCGGGAGGATGTCCCAGCTGAGCGCGGCATTGAGCGAGAGGTAGTCCTGGGTGTTGGTGCGCACCTCATTCTTGGCCGAAGCCACGGGGTTGAAGCGGGTGTCGCTGATGTCCACCTCCACCGTGCCGTCATCAGAAATCTCGCCCTCGTCCACGATGTTGTTGATGAACGTGTCATCCACATACCCGAATATGATGGGCTTGACCGGACGGTATCCCCACACCGAGTACATCAGGTAGGATGAAGCCCCGCCGGAGTTGGTCGCCGATGACGGGGACGCTCCGCTGGTGATGTTCCGGGAGAAGTTGGCCGTCGCGTCGAGAGTCAGGCCCTCGGTGATCTTCTGGTTGAGAGTGAACTTGAAGCTGTAGCGCTTGTAGTTGGAGTTGATGATGATGCCGTCCTGATTGATGTGGCCGATGCTGAGATTGTAGCGGGTGCCTGACCCCTTGTTGCCTCCGCTCAGCGTCAGATTGTAGTTCTGCGTGAAGGAGTTGCGGTACATCAGATCCTGCCAGTTGACCTGCGGTATGTCGCGGTAGTCTTCCAGAGTATATATGCTGTAGTCGCGGAGGCCGTCCTCATTGAGGCCTGCGAAATAGATGTTGCTGCCGCTGCCGCCATAGTCCACCTTATCGTAGTAGTCAGTCATCATCTCCACGAACCCGTAGGCATCCAGGAGTTCCATCTTCTTGGTGATGACATTCATCGTAAGCGATGAGGAGAAATTGACCTTGGGCTTGCCCTCGGTACCTTTCTTGGTGGTGATGACAATGACTCCGTTCGCCCCGCGCGCACCGTAGATGGCGGTAGCGGAGGCATCTTTGAGCACATCGAAGCTCTCGATGTCAGCGGGGTTGATGGCGGCCGCCATGGAGCTCTCGGACGGGAAGCCGTCGATGACATACAGAGGCTCCGAACTCTGGGTGAGGGAGTTGTTGCCACGGATGGTGATGCTCGCAGTGGAACCCACAGCCCCGTCAGGGCTGGTCACCACCACCCCGGCCACACGGCCGGAGATGGCCTGGTCAAAATTCTGCGGGGTGGAACGGACAATGTCATCCATGTCCACCTTGGCCACCGCCCCGGTGAGGTCCCTGCGGGCGACCGTGCCATAACCCACGGCCACGACCTCCGCGCTCTCAAGGGTGAGCGCGTCCTCGCGCATCACCACATCTATGACAGAGCGCTTGCCGACCCGCTCCTCCACCTCCTCGTAGCCGAGCAGGGAATAGACGAGCGTCGCGCCGCGTGAGGACACCGCCAAGCTGTAACTGCCGTCGGCCCCCGTCATAACGCCGCTGGACTTGTTGTCCTTGTCATAGACGGCAGCCCCGATGAGCGGCTCTCCCGACTCGTCTGTCACGACTCCGGTCACCCTCACCGGCTGCCCCCACAGCGCGGGGGCGAGCAGCATCGTGATGGCGGCGCCGGCCAATATGGAAATAAGCTTGCTGCTACTCATCTCTGCGCCCCGTATTTGGTGTAGGCCGTGACTGGAGTGAATTTCCAGGCATCCGGGTCAACGGACGCGAACGGGTCAGCGGCCAAAGAAGTGCTGATGTTGTCTCCCGGCACATAGACACTGGGGGTGGTGCCGCCGAGACAACGCACGTCAGTGCGATAGCCGAGGTTGTCGCCGCAGTCCACCGCAGGCGCAGCCGCGTCATCGGTGCCGTACACGTCCGCCACAACGCAGGTGGTAATCTTGCGGGCAGCACTCTGCCAGAATATGTTGCGCCTCACGGTGACCGACTGTGGCAGGTAGCAGCGTATGCCCGCCCAGTCGCTGCCGCAACCATAGAATGTGTTGGCGGTCACCTGCACCTTGGTCTTGAACTTGACGCTGGGAGGGTTGTCAGAGTCAAAGTTCTCGCTGTCCTTGATCAGGTTGAGGCGGGTGTCATAGGCGGAGTAGAAGATGTTGTTGTCAAACACCGCTTCAGACATGGAAGCGATGGACTTCCAGGACAAATGGATGATGGCTTCGGTCACTAGGCTGGACTCCGGCGGGTCGCTTATGAGCACGTCGCAGCTCTCAATGCGGAAACTGTCCAGGACGATGCCCGTGAAGTTGCCGTACATCCATGTCTTGCCCGCAGCGGGATTGAGACGGCAGTCATCGAAATGCACGAATGGCACTGTGATGTTGTCCGCGTCAAACATCAGGGTGATGTCTGACCGCTCGCTGGAGTCATAGAAGATGTAGCACATTGCAACGCCCTTGTTAAGCCTCAGGCGGCTGTTTGAGGACTGTATGACATGCGCCCGCTTGCTGGCATAACGGCCCACGAGGACGACAGGCTTGGAATTTTTGACCTCGCCGAGGGCGAAAGAGGTGCCTTCCGGAGTCTCCAGGAAGAATATGCCGCCACCAGAGAATGCCGAGCCCAGCTGGGTGTCGTGGCTGGCCGTAGCGGTGAGGTTGTAGATGTCGGCAAAATCGGTCTTGTTGTACCTCACCCCGCAGATTACGACATCCTCTCCTGCCATAAACGCCTCGTAACGGTCATCAGTGATGCCGGTGGTGAATGAGCAGCCGGACACGTCACCGAAGCTGCCGCCCCGCTCGGCTGTGGTATAGAGCCAGTATGTCATGTCCTGCTTGAGGCCGTCCAGAGTGAATATGGATGCCGAGCCCTCCACTCCGTCAGTGGCAATCTCGACGGCATGAGGCGCAGTGGACGAAGTGGAGAGGAGATAATACCACTTGTCCGCGTTCTCCACCAGCACCCTCACCTGCGCGTCGTTGGAGCCGACCTGCAGGCTGGTGGGGCTGGTATAGGGAGTCACGGTGTATGTCTTGCCGCTGAGTCCCACCTGCATCTTGGCTGAGGTGGAGAGACCCGAAGATGTGAAAGCGACGATGCTGATGTCCGTCTCGGAGTCGGCTATGGTCGCCTTGGTCTGAGCTGCCGGGGCGGTCACAGCGAGTATGAGACTGCCCTCGCCCTGCACCACGGCAGCCCAGCCGTTAGGCACGATGACCGTGTAGTCCGCAACGCCCGACATGATGACCGTGAATGTCCTCGTCTGGCCGTAGTCAAATGTCTGCACGTCGTCCACCCCGTAGATCTGGCAGAGGAAGTCCTTGACAACCGGCACGGTGAACACCTGCCCGGTCTTGAGAGTAAGCACGAACACGCCGCCATCCTCATCATACTCCACATTGTGGAAATAAGAGTCCCCGCTCCCCGCGTCGTAAGCCTTGACCCGCTCCCCGGCGTGGTCGCCAGCGGAGTACAGCACGTCCTGCCATGTGGAGCCCCCGTCATAGCTGACTATCCAGTAATTGTCTTCGGATACCCCGAATATCGGAGTGACCCCGTCCTCGCCGATGGCATAGACGGGACGCCCGTTCTGGAGGACAGGCTCCGGGCCGTTGCCGTAGTCCACCTGCCAGTAGCCGTCAGCGTCAATGGACAGCACAGGGGTGTTGCCTACGCCGATGGATCCCTGGCTGATGGTCAGCACCGTGCCGTTGCTCAAGGTCAGCAGCCAAGTGTCCCCGTCCTGCTCCACGCTGTTGATGGTCTGGTTGGCGGCCAGGGCCGCGAGGGCGTTGACATTGCTGTTAATCGCCGTCAGCGACTTCTCCAGGGCCGACACGCGGCTGTCAAGGGAGTCCAGCTTGTTGTTGACCTCCGTCAGGTCGGTGCAGGCGGCCGCGCCAAGCAAGGCGGCCGCGGATATTATGATGGTGAGATGTTTCATACTCTGTCTCTCTGTGTATTGTCATTCGAGGGGCGCCGCCCTGTCCAGCGGGGTGACTTTGACCCAGTCGATATACATGTTGGCGGGCAGTTCGGAGTCGATGATGGACCCCGACCACGGGCTGCCGAGCGTGATGTCTATGATGATATACCAGTCACTGTCCTGGAAAGGCCACTGGTGAGCCCAGTCCTTTTTGAGCAGCTGGTCCACAATGTCCGCGTCGTCCCGGTCGAGGTTGTAGTACTCGCTGTAACGCTTCCATGACATCGAGGTGATGTCAGCGATGGTCGTCCAGTGCATGTTGGGGTAGGTGAATGTCTTCTTGCCGTCGATGTGGAATATGACGCCCTCGTCAGTCACATCCGCCCCGAACACATGGTACTGCGACGGGTCGTAGCTGGGAGTGCCCTGGTTGATGGGCATCTTGTCGGCCGCAAACCACTTGTCCCGCTCGGGGTCGCCCACTTGGGGCTGGTCGCTGTCATAGATGGTGTAGACCGAGTGGCATGTCTGGTATGCGGTGGTCTCCTTGTTGATGTGCTCCATGATGTCCACCTCGCCGCCATTGGGCCAAGAGAGAGACTGGGTGTTGAGCCAGATGGCGTTCTGCGCGCCCTGGGCGTTCTTGACCAGGAAAGCCTTGGCCTCCACCCTGGCGTTGCCGAAGATGATGCGGTTGATCGTGGTGATGCCGCCGGTCTTGTAGTCGCCGGTGTCGGAGTCCTTGCCGGAACTGATGACCATGCGCCCCTCGGACGGTTCGACATACGCGTTGTCATAGCTCTGGGACATGTATTGGTTGGTGCTGGAATTGCCCTTCGCGTAGAGAGTCCAGCGTTTGGGGTCGGGAGCGGCATGGCCGTCAACATCAAATTCGCGCTCGAAGTCATCGTAGAATATGTACTCCGGATCGTAGGTGAGGGTGTAGGTATAGACCTTGGTGTAGCCCTCGTCGGAGAATGCCAGCAGCTCGAAGCTGTACTCTCCAGCCTCTCCGTCCTCAGGGGCATAGAATGTCATGCCCTCATCGGCAAACCGCGCCCTCCAGCCGTCCGGCACGGTCTTCCAGACTGCGCTGGCTATGTGCTCGGTCTCCACCGGGAAAGTCAGGGTCTCCCCGTTGAATATGCGGTCGCCATCCTCGTAATACTTGAGGCGGATGTAGTAGGTGCCGAGCACCGGCACGGAGAACGAAGCCCCGGTGTTGAGGTAGAACCTCAGGCGCATCGTGTCATCGTCATACTCGACTGACTGGAAGAAACTGTAGCTCCCGGAGACCTCGCGGCCGTCGTTGGCGCTCACGGGGCGCCCGTCAGAGCCGGTCAGGCGCGACCATGTCTTGCCGCCGTCCACGCTGACGCACCAGTAACCATAATCGTCCACCTGCACCAGCGGCACATCGCCGTCACCCTCCCGGGAGTTGGTGCTGCCCTCCACAGGCTCCCATGTAGTCCCGCCGTCGAGCGACACTATCCAGTCGCCGTCCTCATCCACGCCGACCACGGGGACAACGCCGGCAAGTCCGCTGCCGAATGTAATCTCCAGCACCCTGCCGTCGCTCAAGGTGAGGGTGTAGCCGTTGGAGGTGATGTCATACCCAGCGATGGTGATACCCTCTGTGAGGAGAACTTTGACGGCGTGGGTGTTGCCGTTGACCGCGCCGACCTGGTCCTCCAGGCTGGCGACACGCTCCGTCAGCTCGTCAATCCGCTTGTCCGCATCCTCGGTACTGGTGCAGGACGAGACTATGGCGACGGGCAAAATGATGCCGGCCAGCACGGCCGGCATCATCGTGTTGATATTTGGCATCAGGCGCATAGG
>CAZKVW010000014.1:0-37593 GCA_964556285.1 uncultured Muribaculaceae bacterium | reverse complement strand
GTCCTTGCTACCTTGATGATGCGCGTGTAGGCTCTCGCCGAGAATCCCATCCCCTCCATCAGCCTTTCCATGCCGTCCCGGCACTTGCTGTCGAGCGGGCAGTACCGCTCAATCATCTTGGATGTCATTTCGGCATTGGTAGAGATGCCCTCGTGCCGGAATCTCTCGCCCTGTCTGTCCCGCGCCTTGGCCACGCGACGCGCAATCTCCGCCGAACTCTCCGGAGCCCTGGCCTCGCCCGCGAGACTGCGGCCATTGCGGATGCCGGACGACTCCATTCTGTCCTTGTTGATCAGAAGCAGGGGATTGACCGGATGTATCCAGAGCTGTATGTCGATACGGTCGAGAATAGGTCCTGACAGGCGCGAGATGTATGAGAGCCTCTGCCCTGGAGTGCAGGTGCAGCGGTCGCCCTCGCCCCAGTAGCCGCACGGGCAGGGATTGGAAGCGGCCACAAGCATGAAAGACGCCGGATAGGTCACTTTGGATTTGAGACGCGACAGAGTCACGACCCTGTCTTCCAGTGGCCCGCGCAGGGCTTCGACTATGCTTTTGGGCATCTGGTTGATTTCGTCTATAAACAGCACGCCTCCGTTGGCCAGGCTCACTTCTCCGGGGAGGAGCATGTCTCCGCTCCCGCCTCCGATCATGGCGGCGAGCGAGATGCTGCAGTGGGGAGACCTGACCGGCCGTCTGCGTATGAGGCCTCCTCCTGCGTCCAGCTTGCCCGCAACAGAGTATATCTTGGTCGTGGTCAGGGACTCCTCGTCAGTCAGTGGCGGCAGAATGCCGGCCATGGCTTTGGCAAGGGAGCTTTTGCCTGCCCCTGGCGCCCCTATCATTATCACGTTGTGTCCTCCTGCCGCAGCTATCTCTATCCCGCGTTTGGCTGCGTCCTGCCCGATGATGTCAGCCATGTCCGTCTGTTCTGGCGGCAGCCCGCCTCCTGCTGCGCCTTGGACGTATCCGTCTCTGACAAGCAGGTCACTGCATCCCTCTGGCGGGAGGCTGAGCGCCCGGATAGCATCCGTGATTGAACTTACCCCGTATATGTCTATGCCCTTAATCGCGGAAGCTTCCAGAGCGGAGCGCACGGGCAGGACGCAGCCGTCGAATCCTGCGTCCCTTGCCATTTGGGCGAACGCCAAAGCCCCGCTTATGTCCCTTACGCTGCCGTCGAGGCCGAGCTCTCCCATGATAAGGCGCTGCCCCAAGAACGGCATGGACTTCTGCCCCGAGGCCGCTATAATGCCCAGCGCGATAGGGAGGTCGTAGCCGCTGCCCTTTTTCTGCTGGTCGGCTGGGGCAAGGTTGATGACTATCTTACGCCCTGGGATATGGAATCCATTGGCCTGCAATGCGGTGATTGTACGCAGCAGGCTCTCCTTGACCGCCGTGTCCGCCAGCCCCACCAGATGGATGCCTATGCCGTTCTGGATGTCCACCTCGACCGTCACCTTGACGGCTTCGATGCCTTGGCATTTCGCTCCGTATACGTTTACAAGCATGGTATAATACAGTTTTTGCGGCAAGGTGCGCCGCAAAAACATAAATTCCCATACGAAAACGTCAAAAACCGCAAAAAACCTCTCTTTGTGACCGCCGTGACGAAATGCGGATGTCAGAAGCGGGTCTTGATACCGTCCATCAGGCGGCGGACTAGCAGCGAACCGGAGAGGGTGTTGACGGCGGACTCCCTGCGTCCGGAGTCAAGAGTGTCCATGAATTCCTTCCATTCATAGAAATATGGGTCAACAGCATCATCCGCAAGCGCGAGCGTCTGCGTCTGCGGCCTTGCGCCCCTGCCCGAAGTCGGAACTCCGTGCGGCACAAACTCCGCCTTGGTGCACAGATGGATGCTGTCCATGAGGATATTGCCACCTTCCCCGCAGATTTCGCTCTGGACGAACGCGTCACAGGCCTTGGACCACACGAGCTGCGCGGAGAATCCGCCGCCATAGCGCAGCAGCGCCGCCCCTTGCACATCGACAGGGCCGGCCGGCGTGTCCGCCATCACGGCCGTCGCTCCGGCAATCTCATCGGGGAGCCCGAACAGAGACACCAGCGGCCAGACGGTATAGATGCCCAAATCTTCGATTGCGCCTCCTCCAAGGGCGGGGTTGAGCGAGGATGCTGCAATGCCGCGCCGCAGGTCATCATATTTGCTGCTGTACTGGCAGTAGCTCAGGCTCACGCTCCTTATCTGCCCAAGGTCTTGAAGATGCGCGCTTACCGCACGGAATGACGGCTGTAAGGTGGAAACCATGGCCTCCATCAGCAGCACCCCGCGCTCCTTGGCCGCTGCCGCCATCTCCTCCACCTCGCCAGCTGAAGACGCCATGGGCTTCTCGCACAGCACATGCTTGCCGTGTCGGATGGCCGACATGGCATATCCGTGGTGTGTGCTGTTGGGAGTGCCTATGTACACGGCATCCACATCGGGGTCGGAGAACATTTCCTCTGCCGACGAGTATGCCTTTGCCCCCGGCGCGAACGCCTCAGGATGACGCTCTATAAAAGCGGAGGCGGTATGCCCGCTGCGCGAGCACACCGCCACTGCCTTGAATCTCGGGTCTTGGACTGCGCCCTGGAGCACCCAGCCGCTGATCCTGCCCGTGCCGATTATGCCGAATCTTGTCATCGCCGCAGGCTACAGGTCGGCGAGATCCTGCTGTATCTCGTCCTTGCTGCCCACGATGATATCCTGATATTCGCTCAAGCCTGTGCCAGCCGGGATAAGATGTCCGCAGATGACATTCTCCTTGAGTCCCTCCAGATGGTCTACGCGGCCGCGTATGGCAGCTTCGCTGAGCACCTTGGTGGTCTCTTGGAACGAGGCCGCGCTGATGAAGCTGTTAGTCCTGAGCGCCGCTCTTGTGATGCCCTGCAGCACAAGCCTTGCGGTCGCGGGACGTGCCTCGCGGAACGCCATCACCTTTTTGCCGCCCCTCTCAAGCGAGACATTCTCGTTGTGGAGGTCACGGGCATTGATGATGTCGCCGGCGGCGTATTTGTCGGACTCGCCCGGGTCGAGGACATAGAACTTGCCGTAGATGCTGTCGTTGGTGTCCATGAATGTCCACTTGTCCACAAGCTCCTCAGGCAGGAACTCAGTGTCGCCCGGATCGAGTATCTCCACCTTGCGCATCATCTGGCGCACAATGATCTCGAAGTGCTTGTCATTAATCTTGACGCCCTGGAGCCTGTAGACAGCCTGGACCTCATTGACAATGTACTCCTGGGCCTTGACAGGGCCGAGCACGTTGAGGATGTCGCTGGGTGAGACGCCGCCGTCCGAGAGTCTTGCGCCGGCCTTGACATAGTCGTTCTCCTGCACAAGAATCTGCTTGGTAAGCGGCACGAGATAATGCTTCTCGACCCCTGACTTGCTCTTGACGATGATTTCCCGGTTGCCGCGCTTGGTCTTGCCCATGATGACCTCGCCGTTAATCTCGGATATGATTGCGGGGTTGGACGGGTTGCGGGCCTCGAAGAGCTCGGTGACCCTGGGCAGTCCGCCCGTGATGTCGGTAGCCTTGCCGATGGCGCGAGGAATCTTGATGATGACCTCACCGACATTGACCTTGCTGCCGTCCTCCGGGAGGATGTGCGCCCCGACAGGCAGGTTGTACTGCCTGATGGTCTGCCCCTTGTCGTCAAGGAGGTTGAGAGCGGGACTCTTGGTCTTGTCGCGGGACTCGATGATGACGCGGTCCACATTGGATGTGAACTCGTCAGCAACCTGCTCCGTGAACGTCACGCCCTCAATCATGTTCTCGTAGCGGATTGTGCCCGCAGTCTCGACGATGGTGATGGCGTTGTAGGGATCCCATTCGCAGATGAGGTCTCCGGGCTTGACCTTGTCGCCGTCTTTTTTGTACAGGACAGAGCCGTAGGGCACATCGTAGTGCGAGTAGGTATACCCGGTGGTCTCGTCCACCACGCTCACTTCCGTAGAACGGCTCACGACCACCACTTCCGTCTTGTCGTTCGCGCCGACCCTCTGGATAGTGCGGAGCTCCTCAAATGTGAGGCGTCCTGCATACTTGGCGGTAAGCGACGAATCAGCGGTGGTGCTGGATGCTGTGCCTCCCACGTGGAATGTACGGAGCGTCAGCTGAGTGCCGGGTTCTCCGATGGACTGCGCCGCGATGACGCCGACCACTTCGCCCTTCTCCACCATGCGGCTGGTCGCCAGATTGCTGCCATAGCACTTGGCGCACACGCCCTTGCGGGACTCGCAAGTGAGCACCGAACGTATCTCGACCTGCTCAATAGGGAGAGAGTCGATGAGGGCGGCCTCTTTCTCGCGTATTTCCTCTCCGGCCTTGATGATGAGATTGCCGGTAAGAGGGTTGAAGATGTCGTGCACCGATGTGCGGCCGAGAATGCGTTCCCCGAGGGACTCCACGACGGTATCCTTGTCCTTGATAGCCGTTGCGATAAGTCCCCTGAGCGTGCCGCAGTCCTCCTCCGTGATAATAACGTCGTGTGACACGTCCACAAGGCGCCTTGTGAGGTATCCTGCGTCAGCCGTCTTGAGGGCGGTGTCAGCAAGTCCCTTGCGGGCCCCGTGCGTGGAGATGAAGTACTCAAGCACCGTCATGCCCTCTTTGAGGTTGGACACGATAGGGTTCTCGATAATCTCCGCTCCGGACGCTCCGGATTTCTGCGGTTTCGCCATCAGGCCGCGCATTCCGCAGAGCTGCTTGATCTGCTGGGTTGAGCCGCGCGCTCCGGAGTCCAGCATCATAAACACGGGGTTGAACCCGTCCTGGTCTGCCGATATCTGCTTGGTGACGATGTCCGTCAGCTGGTTATCTATACTGGACCACAGGTCTATCACCTTGTTGTAACGCTCGTTGTTGGTGATGAATCCCATGCCGTAGTTCATCTTGATGTTGTCCACCTGCTTGTAGCCTTCGGCGATGAGCTTGTCCTTCTCGGGCGGCACGAGCACGTCCCCAAGGTTGAACGAGATGCCGGCGCGGAACGCCTGGTCGTAACCGAGGTTCTTGATGTCGTCAAGGAACTTGGCCGTCCTCGTGACGCCGGTGCTCTTGATGACGTCGGTGATGATCTTGCGGAGAGCTTTCTTTCCGAGCACTTCGTTGACATACGGGACCTCATCCGGCACAAACTGGTTGACAATGACACGCCCGGGCGTGGTCTCAACCATATGTGTGCCCTTGGATGCGTCCTGCTTGTCCACAGGGAGGCACACATTGACGAGGGCATGCATCGCGACAGCCTTTTCGTTGTATGCGATTATCACCTCCTCCGGGCCGTAGAAACTCATCCCCGTGCCCTTGGCGTTGGGCTTCACCTTGGTGATATAGTAAAGTCCGAGCACCATGTCTTGCGAGGGGACCGTGATAGGTGCGCCGTTAGCGGGGTTGAGGATGTTCTGCGACCCCAGCATGAGCAGCTGCGCCTCCATGATGGCGGCGTTGCCCAAAGGGAGGTGCACAGCCATCTGGTCGCCGTCGAAGTCAGCGTTGAACGCCGTGCAGGCGAGAGGATGGAGCTGTATGGCCTTGCCCTCAATCATGCGGGGCTGGAACGCCTGAATGCCCAGACGGTGCAGGGTAGGGGCGCGGTTGAGCAGGACGGGATGGCCTTTCATCACATTCTCAAGGATATCCCAGATGACAGGGTCCTTGCGGTCCACAATCTTCTTGGCGGACTTGACCGTCTTGACGATGCCGCGCTCAATGAGCTTGCGGATGATGAACGGCTTGTACAGCTCGGCCGCCATGAACTTCGGCAGGCCGCACTCGTGCATGTTGAGCTCCGGGCCGACCACGATGACGGAACGTGCGGAATAGTCCACACGCTTGCCGAGCAGGTTCTGACGGAAGCGTCCCTGCTTGCCCTTGAGAGAGTCGGAGAGGCTTTTGAGCGCTCTGTTGGAATCGCTTTTGACCGCGCTGGACTTCTTGGAGTTGTCAAACAGGCTGTCTACAGCCTCCTGCAACATGCGTTTCTCGTTGCGGAGGATGACTTCCGGGGCCTTGATCTCAATGAGCTTCTTAAGGCGGTTGTTGCGGATGATCACCCTGCGGTAGAGGTCGTTGAGGTCGGAAGTGGCAATCCTGCCTCCGTCGAGCGGGACGAGGGGACGCAGGTCCGGAGGGGTCACAGGGATGACCTTCATAATCATCCACTCGGGGCGGTTGACATCCTTGGACTCCACAAACCATTTGACGACCGAGAGCCTTTTGAGGAGCTCGGTCTTGCGCTGCTGGGAAGTCTCTGACAACATCCTCTGGCGGAGCTCCTTGGCAAGCTCCTCCACGTCAATCTCCTTGAGGAGGTCGTAGATGCCCTCGGCACCCATCTTGGCGATGAACTTGTCGGGGTCGTCAGCGGCGAGCGAGGCGTTGCCCGGCAGCTTGCCCAGCACGTCGAAATACTCGTCCTCCGAGAGGAGCTCCATCTTGGGGACGCCGCTGGCGCCGCTCTTGACCACGATGTACTTCTCGTAGTAGATGACGGCCTCCAGTTTCTTGGAGGGGATGCCGAGCAGGGCGGATATCTTGTTTGGGGCGGACTTGAAGTACCAGATATGGGCTACCGGCACTGTCAGGTTGATGTGCCCCATGCGCTCCCTGCGGACTTTTTTCTCGGTGACCTCCACGCCGCAGCGGTCACAGACGATGCCCCTGTAGCGGATGCGCTTGTATTTGCCGCAGTAGCACTCGTAGTCCTTGGTGGGGCCGAATATCCTCTCGCAGAACAGACCGTCCCTCTCCGGCTTGTAGGTCCTGTAGTTGACCGTCTCCGGTTTGAGGACCTCGCCGCAGGATCTTGCGGTGATATCCTCGGGAGAAGCCAGTGAGATGCTGATCTTCTTGAAATTGCTCTTGACTTTATTGTCTCTTGTATTGAAGTTGGGCATTTCTCTCTATGCTTTCAAAAATCCGTTATTAATCCAGTGTGACCTTGAGTCCGAGTCCCCTGAGCTCATGGAGCAGCACGTTGAGGGACTCCGGAATGCCTGCCGGAGGCATGGGGTCACCCTTGACTATGGCCTCGTAGGTCTTGCTGCGGCCGGTCACGTCGTCAGACTTGACGGTCAGGATCTCCTGGAGGGTGTTGGCCGCGCCGAACGCCTCGAGCGCCCAGACCTCCATCTCTCCGAATCTCTGTCCTCCGAATTGGGCCTTGCCGCCGAGAGGCTGCTGGGTGATAAGCGAATACGGGCCGATGCTGCGGGCGTGCATCTTGTCATCGACCATATGGCCGAGCTTGATCATGTAGATGACGCCTACAGTGGCAGGCTGGTCGAAGCAGTCTCCTGTCCCGCCGTCCCTGAGCTGCACCTTGCCGTATCTGGGGAGACCTGCCTTGTCGGTGAGGTCGTTTATCTCGTCCATGCTGGCTCCGTCAAAAATCGGGGTGCTGAACTTGAGCCCCAGCTTCTGTCCGGCCCATCCGAGCAGCGTCTCGTAGATCTGCCCGAGATTCATTCGGCTGGGCACGCCCAGAGGGTTGAGTACGAGGTCCACCGGAGTGCCGTCCTCGAGGAAAGGCATGTCCTCCTGACGGACAATCTTGGCCACAATGCCCTTGTTGCCGTGGCGTCCCGCCATCTTGTCACCAACTGTGATCTTGCGCTTCTTGGCGATGTACACCTTGGCGAGCTGCATGACGCCATTCGGCAGCTCATCTCCCACCTTCATCATGTCGAGGTCCCTCTTGCATTGGGTCTCGGCTGACTTGAGGGCGATGCAGTAGTTGTTGATGAGGTCACGGATGAGGACGTTGGCGGCCTTTTCGGATGTCCACTTGTTGGAGTTGACATTTGCGTAGTCGATGTCACGGAGAGTCTCGGCCGTGAACTTCTTGTCCTTGGCTATGACCTCCACCCCGTACAGGTCGCTCACGCCCGCGCTCTTCTTGCCCTTGGTCAGCACCGCAAGCTTTTGCAGGAAGTCGG
This sequence comes from uncultured Muribaculaceae bacterium, assembly GCA_964556285.1. Taxonomy (GTDB): domain Bacteria; phylum Bacteroidota; class Bacteroidia; order Bacteroidales; family UBA932; genus Cryptobacteroides. Next base: position 29,651 of record CAZKVW010000014.1, on the reverse strand, counting down.
CGCGGAGTTTCTCCGCGTATCTGTTGAAGTCATCCTCCCTGGCAGCGACCTTGGCGTTGAGATCCGCCTTTGCGCCCTTGCGGGAGAGCTCCTTGCCGCGCTTGGAATAGAGCGAGGTCTTGATGACAGTGCCGCTCAGCGAGGGGTTGGCCTTGAGCGACGCGTCCTTGACGTCTCCGGCCTTGTCGCCGAAGATGGCCTTGAGGAGTTTCTCCTCGGGGCTGGGGTCGCTTTCTCCTTTCGGGGTGATTTTGCCAATCATAATGTCACCCGACTCCACGTGCGCCCCGATGCGGATAATGCCGTTCTCATTGAGGTTTCTCGTGGCGTCTTCGCTCACGTTGGGTATGTCGGAGGTGAGCTCCTCCATGCCGCGCTTGGTGTCACGCACTTCTGTCAGGTACTCGTCCACATGGATGGAGGTGAGCACGTCCCACTTGACCATCTCCTCGGAGAGCACGATGGCATCCTCGTAGTTGTAGCCTTTCCACGGCATGAACGCGACCATGAGGTTGCGCCCGAGAGCAAGCTCCCCGCCCTGCGTGGCGTATCCCTCGGTAAGCACCTGTCCGGGAGTCACGATGTCGCCTTTCCGCACGATGGGGATGAGGTTGACCGTGGTGCTCTGGTTGGTGCGGCGGTAATTAGGCAGCTTGTAGACAGTCTCTTCGGGAGAGAAGCTCACAAATTTCTCGTCGTCCGTGCGGTCGTACTTGATGCGTATCTCGTTGGCGTCAACGTATGTGACAATTCCCTTGCGTTGCGCCGTGTACTGTGTGCGCGAGTCGAGGCAGACCCTCTCTTCCAGCCCGGTGCCCACGACGGGCGACTCGGGGGCGAGGAGCGGGACGGCCTGACGCATCATGTTGGCCCCCATGAGGGCGCGGTGCGCGTCGTCATGCTCGAGGAACGGGATGAGCGAGGCTGCCACAGACGCCATCTGGTTTGGCGCGACATCCATGTAGTTGACCTGCGTCTTGTCGACGACAGGGAAATCAGCCTCCAGACGGCATTGCACGTTGACCGGCTCAATCTCGCCGTCTTCGGACATCTTGATGTTGGCGAGAGAGACATACTGCCCCTCCTCCTCTTCGGCGCTCATATAGCGCCAGCCCTTGTCCGAGAGGTCCACCTTGCCGTCTTTGACGCTGCGGTACGGGGTCTCGATAAATCCGAGGTCGTTGATGCGCGCGTAGACGCAGAGCGAGGATATAAGTCCGATGTTGGGCCCTTCCGGCGACTCGATAGGGCATAGGCGGCCGTAATGGGTGTAGTGCACGTCCCTGACCTCAAATCCGGCTCTCTCCCTTGAGAGTCCGCCCGGGCCGAGGGCCGACAGGCGCCTCTTGTGGGTGATTTCGGCGAGAGGGTTGGTCTGGTCCATGAACTGGGACAGCTGGCTCGTCCCGAAGAACGAGTTGATGACCGACGAGAGCGTCTTGGCGTTGATGAGGTCAGTAGGGCTGAACTGCTCGCTGTCCCTGACATTCATCCTCTCCCTGATAGTCCTGGCCATGCGGGAGAGTCCGACGCTGAACTGGTTGGCCAGCTGCTCTCCGACCGTGCAGACACGCCTGTTGCTCAGGTGGTCGATGTCATCGACAGTGGCCTTGGAATTGACAAGCCTGATGAGATACTTGATGATTTCTATTATGTCGGTCTTGGTGAGGACACGCACCTCGGGGTCCGTGTCCATGCCGAGCTTCTTGTTGAGGCGGTAGCGCCCGACCTTGCCGAGGTCATAGCGCTTCTCCGAGAAGAACAGCTTGTCGATGACGTCGCGGGCTGTGTTCTCATCCGGCGGTTCGGAGTTGCGGAGCTGTTTGTAGATGTAGTTGACAGCCTGCATCTCCGTATTTGTCGGGTCTTTCTGCAGAGTGTTGTAGATGATGGCGTATTCGCTCGAGTTCGCCTCGTCTTTCTCCAGCAGTATGGTCTTGTTGTCCGTATCGAGTATCGCCGCGATGGTGTCATCGTCCAGCACATCTCCTCTTTCTGCCACGGGCTTGGTGCGCTCGATGGGGATGACCTCGCCGGTATCCTCATCCTCAAAATCCTCCGTCCAGGTCTTGAGCACCTTGGCGGCAAGCTTGCGCCCCTTGTTGGCCTTGAGGTCGGTCTTGGTGACCTTGACTTCGTCGGCCAGGCCGAAGATGTTGATGACGTCCTTGTCGCTCGCGTAGCCTATGGCGCGCAGCAGCGTGGTCACGGGCAGCTTCTTCTTGCGGTCGATGTACGCGTACATGACATTGTTGATGTCAGTGGCGAACTCTATCCATGACCCCTTGAACGGGATGATACGCGCAGAATAGAGCTTTGTCCCGTTGGCGTGCATGCTCTGGTCGAAGAACACGCCCGGCGAACGGTGCAGCTGGGACACAATTATGCGCTCCGAGCCGTTGATGACAAATGTCCCGGCCGGGGTCATGTACGGGATGTTGCCCAGATACACATCCTGCACCCTCGTGTCGAAATCCTCATGCTCGGGATCGGTGCAAGAGAGGCGCAGCTTGGCTTTGAGCGGGACATTGTATGTCAGACCTCTTTCAAGGCATTCTTCGATCGAGTACTGAGGGGGGTCGACGAAATAGTCGATAAACTCCAGACGGTAGTTGTTACGTGTATCCTCGATCGGGAAAACCTCCTGGAACACCTTGTACAAGCCCTCATTCTTCCTGTTCTCAGGCGTTGTCTCAAGCTGGAAAAAGTCTCTGAAAGACTTGAGCTGGATCTCGAGCAGATCCGGATATTCCAGGATGTGTGATGTTGCGAAATTTATGCGCTTGCTGGTTGTCTTTTTTGACATTGTGCCTTGCTAAAAGAGAAAAATTTTAATACGGAAAAAGGTTTAGAGCCTATTATCCCCGGCTCTAAACCTGTTTTGTTCCCTACAAGGGGACGCTGGCGAGATTACTTGATCTCGACGGTGGCCCCAGCCTCTTCGAGAGCTGACTTGAGCTGCTCGGCTTCTGCCTTAGACACTTTCTCTTTGATGGCGGAAGGAGCTTTGTCAACGAGATCCTTGGCCTCTTTGAGCCCAAGCCCGAGAGCTTCCTTGACCGCCTTGATGACGCCAAGCTTGGCCTGTCCGACCTCGCTGAGGATCACGTCAAACTCTGTCTGCTCAGCCTCGGCCGCAGCAGCTCCGCCCTCTGCAGGCCCTGCCGCCACCACTGTCGCCGCAGGCTCGATGCCATACTCCTCCTTGAGGATGTTAGCAAGTTCCTGAACGTCTTTTACAGAGAGGTTTACGAGCTCTTCTGCAAGTTTCTTTACGTCTGCCATAATGTGTTGTATTTTAATTGTTTATTGTTACTGTCAGGGATTATTCGGCTGCTGCCGGAGCCTCGGGCGCGGTCTGCTCTTCGGCGGCCTGCGGCGCTTCCGGCTCTGCTGCCCCGGCGCTTTCTTCTCTGTTCTGGAGAGCTGCAATCACCCTGCGGGCAGGGCTCTGGAGGAGGGCGATGATATCGCCGACCAGCTCTTCCTTGGTCTTGATGGCGGCCAGCGCGTCAAGCGACTCGGCTCCTTTGAACACGCACTCCTGCACATACGCGCCCTTGACCACCGGCTTGTCCCATCCCGACGCGCGCAGCGACTTGATGAGCTTGCCGGGAGCGTTCGGCACATTGGTGAACATGATGGCTGTGTTGCCCTTGAGCGTGTCAGCCAACTGATTTGCGTCCTCGTTCCCCTGCTTGCGGAGAGCGATGGCGAAGAGAGTGTTCTTGACGACTGTCAGCTTTATGTCTTTCTCAAAGCAGCTGCGGCGCAGTTTGCTCGTCTGCCCGGCATTCAGCCCGGAGATATCCGTGATGTAGAAATTGGGATACTGGGCGAGGAGAGCTGCGGTTGTTTCGACGACCTGTTCTTTGACTTCCTTTTTCATACCGTAGAATGTTTACTTTTCAGCCCCGGCAAGGAATGCCTTGAGGTCTATTTTGACTCCGGCGCTCATTGTCGAGCAGATGCTCGCGCTCTTCATGTATGTGCCTTTGAGCGCCTGCGGCTTGAGTTTCGCTATGGCGTTGATGAACTCGGCGGCGTTCTGGGCGATCTGCTCCGCGCTGAACGACACCTTGCCCACAGCGGCATGCACTATTCCCGTCTTGTCTACCTTGAAGTCTATCTTGCCGGCCTTGACATCCTTGACCGCGTTGCCCACCTCCATGGTGACAGTGCCGGTCTTGGGGTTAGGCATGAGGCCTCTCGGGCCGAGGATACGTCCCAAGGCGCCCACCTTGGCCATCACGGACGGGGTGCAGATGATGACGTCCACATCAGTCCATCCTCCCTTGATTTTCTCCACGTACTCATCGAGCCCCACATAGTCGGCCCCTGCCGCCTGCGCCTCGGACTCCTTGTCGGGAGTGCAGAGCACAAGCACACGCACGGTCTTGCCTGTCCCGTTGGGGAGGGTGACCACGCCCCTGATCATCTGGTTGGCCTTGCGGGGATCCACGCCGAGATTGACGGAGACTTCGACAGAAGAGTCGAACTTGGTGTATGTTATGTCCTTGACAATGGCGCAAGCCTCATTGAGAGGATAAGCCTTGTGCGGGTCGAACTTGTCTTGGACAGCTTTCTGGTTTTTTGTCAACTTGCTCATGTCTCGCGTGTTTTAGATGTTCTCGGGGAACTCTCCCGTCACTTTGATGCCCATGCTGCGAGCTGTGCCGGCCACTGTCTTCATCGCTGACTTGAGCGTGAACGAGTTGAGGTCGGGCATCTTCTCCTCGGCAATGGCCTTGACCTGGTCCCACGTGACAGAGGCCACCTTTTTGCGGTTGGGCTCGCCAGACCCTTTCTGTATCTTGGCCGCCTCCAGGAGAGAGACCGCCACAGGGGGCTGCTTGACTACGAATGTATAGGACTTGTCCGAGTAGACTGTGATGACCACAGGGAGGGTTTTCCCTGCCTTGTCCTGCGTGGCGGCATTGAACGCCTTGCAGAAATCCATTATATTCAGGCCCTTTGAGCCGAGCGCCGGCCCTACCGGAGGCGCTGGATTTGCCGCTCCGCCTTTGATCTGGAGCTTGATGAATCCGGTAATCTCTTTTGCCATGATGTGATAATGCTAATCTTTAGTTACTTGAGTAAAGTTGAGTTCGAGGAGGGTCTTCCTCCCAAAGATGATCACGATGACTTTGAGCTTGCTCCTGCCTTCAACAATTTCGTCCACAGTGCCGTTGAATCCGCTGAACGGGCCGTCCGTGATCTTGACCGCGTCGCCGACCTCAAAGTTGACCTGCGTCTCGGCCGCGCCTTGGGCGTTCTCGTCCTGCTCTCCGAGTATCCTCTGCGCCTCATCATCCCTGATAGGCACAGGAATCCTCTCGAACTGGGTTCCCGTGGTGGCTTTCTTCTCGGTCAGGAATCCGGACAGGCCCGGCACGAGGTTGCGTATGATGTTCTCAAGCTGGGCGCTCAGCTCAGCCTTGATCAGCACGTAACCGGGGAAGAGCAGCTTGTCAGCCACTTTCCTCTTGCCGTTTCTGTTGACGATTTCCTTTTTGACAGGGACCAGCACTTCAGACACCTGGTCCTGCAGGCCGCTCCGCTCTATCTCTTTCTCAAGATATTCCTTGGCTTTCTTTTCTTTCCCGCCTGCGGCCCGAAGAACATACCATTTCTGTTCACCCATAGCAGTATCAACGGTTTATTACAATGTGTAAATTGCAGACATCAGATGTTCGAAAGCAAAGTCCACAATCCAGAGTGCAACCGCGAGGATGACAGTCGCGACCATCACCAGGAGGGCTGAGCTCTGCAGTTTCTCCCAAGACGGCCAAGTGGTCTTCTTGAAGAGCTCCACATAACACTCTTTCAGATAGTTGATAAACTTTCTCATCTTTACCTTCAATGGACTGGCCCCAAATGGAAGCGCGGGACGCCGTCTGTTAAACAATTACCAAATCGTAACCTTTGATATGTGATGGCAGGGGAAGCAGGATTCGAACCCACATCGACGGTTTTGGAGACCGCTGAACTACCCTTGTTCTATTCCCCTATTGCCGGGCGGGGGCAGATTGGCTTTGCCGAAGAATCTCCCCTCGCGCCGGCCTCTGAATTACTCGTCAATGCGGATCACCTGTCCTGCGCCGACGGTGCGGCCGCCCTCGCGGATAGCGAAAGAGAGACCCTCGTTGATAGCCACAGGAGTGATGAGCTTGACCTTGATCTCGACGTTATCGCCAGGCATAACCATTTCAACGCCCTCGGGGAGAGTAATCTCACCGGTCACATCGAGAGTGCGGATGAAGAACTGCGGACGATAGTGGTTGTGGAACGGGGTGTGACGCCCGCCCTCCTCTTTCTTGAGGACGTAGATCTGGGCCGTGAACTCGGTGTGAGGGGTGATGGAGCCGGGCTTCGCCACGACTTCGCCACGACGCACGTCCTTCTTGTCCACACCGCGCAGGAGGAGACCCACATTGTCTCCGGCCTCGCCCTGGTCAAGGAGCTTGCGGAACATCTCAACGCCTGTGACAACGCTGGTGCGGGGCTTCTCGCTGAAGCCGACCAGCTCGACAGGGTCATTGACATGGATTGTGCCCTGCTCGATACGTCCGGTGACGACGGTGCCGCGGCCGGTAATCGAGAAGATGTCCTCTATAGGCATCAGGAAAGGCTTGTCGGTCAGACGGACAGGGATGGGGATGTAGCTGTCGACAGCGTCCATCAGCTCCATGACCTTGTCTTCCCACTGTTTCTCCCCGTTGAGGGCGCCAAGCGCTGAACCGCGGATAACGGGCGCGTTGTCACCGTCAAAGTCATATTTGTTGAGCAGGTCGCGCACCTCCATTTCCACGAGGTCGAGCATTTCAGGATCGTCCACGAGGTCAACCTTGTTGAGGAAGACGACGATTCTGGGGACGTTCACCTGCTTTGCAAGCAGGACGTGCTCGTTGGTCTGGGGCATGGGTCCGTCAGTGGCAGCGACAACGAGGATGGCGCCATCCATCTGCGCTGCGCCAGTCACCATGTTCTTGACGTAATCCGCGTGGCCAGGGCAGTCTACGTGCGCATAGTGACGAGTTGCGGTCTCATACTCGATGTGAGCGGAGTTGATGGTGATACCACGCTCTTTCTCCTCGGGAGCGTTGTCGATCTGGTCGAACGACTTCACTTCCTCGCCAGTGCCAAGACGCTCATGGAGCACCTTGGAAATAGCGGCGGTAAGAGTGGTCTTACCATGGTCAACATGGCCGATAGTGCCTATGTTGACGTGAGGTTTGGTCCTCTGAAAAACTTCTTTTGCCATAATATTATGTTTAAAACGTGTCCCCTACAAAATAAAACCGGCAACCATTATGCACCGGTATATCTGCGTTGAGCCGATGATGGGATTTGAACTCATGACCTCATCCTTACCAAGGATGCGCTCTACCCCTGAGCTACATCGGCAACAGAGCGGAAAACGAGGTTCGAACTCGCGACCCTCAGCTTGGAAGGCTGATGCTCTACCAACTGAGCTACTTCCGCCTGGATATGTGTGGGAGGAGAGAGATTCGAACTCCCGAAGGCATCAGCCAGCAGATTTACAGTCTGCCCCAGTTGGCCACTTTGGTATCCTCCCGTGTTGGTCAGTTTGCGCCTGACCGGCGAGCCGATAGGGGGAGTCGAACCCTCGACCTCGAGATTACAAATCACGCGCTCTGACCAACTGAGCTACATCGGCATTGATTGTTTCAAAGACCTTTTCCGAAAAGGAATGCAAAGATATGGATTATTTTGGACTATCCAAAACTTTTTCCTCTTTTTGTCAGGAGTTTTTGCTCATCGCGAGCATCTCCCCAAACAGGCTCTCCTCGTCCAAGGCACAGTCCCTGAGCTCTTCGTCGCGGCTTCCCTGCGGGATGAAGCGGTCGGGCAGCCCCGCCCCGCGAATCCGCACCCCTGTCAGGCCATGCCTCTGCGCCAGTTCGCACACCTCCCCGTAGAGGCCGCCCTTGACCGTGCCGTCCTCTGCGGTAAGGACAAGGCTGGCCCTGCGCATCAGATCCACAATCACATACTCGTCTATCGGCTTGAGATAGCGCACGTCACACACGACGGCTTCAACGCCATGCTGTGCGCCGAGCCTCTCGGCGGCCCTGAGCGCGCTATGCGCGAGAGGCCCCAGGGCCAGCACCGCTATGCGTGCACCTGGAGCGTCCCGCAGGATTTCGCATTTGCCGACAGGCCTCTCCTGCCAGGCGGCCCCCCGCCACGGCACGCCCTCGCCGCATCCCCTGGGGTACCTTATGATGAAAGGGCCGCTGTCATGCCGAAGCGCGGTGTACATGATCTCCCGCAGCTCCAGCTCGTCCCTCGGCGCTGCTATGACAGTGCCGGGGATGCTGCGGTACGCCGCGAGGTCAAACGCCCCGTGATGTGTGGGGCCGTCCTCGCCGACCAGCCCCGCCCTGTCCAGACAGAGCGTCACCGGCAGCCCCTGGAGCGCGACATCGTGAATGATCTGGTCGTAAGCCCTTTGGGAGAATGCCGAATAGATGTTGCAGAACGGCTTGAGGCCGCTGGCCGCCATACCTGCGGAGAATGTCACGGCATGCTCCTCCTCTATCCCCACGTCAAAGAACCGGCCCGGCATCTCCTTGGCAAACGCGGTCATCCCGCAGCCGCTGGCCATTGCCGGAGTGACTCCGATGACCCTTCCGTCCTCCCTCGCCAAGTCAAGCAGGGTCTGCCCGAACACGTCCTGATAGCGGTCGCTCTTGCGCTCCGCCTTGACGCGTATGCCGGTGTCCGGGTCAAACCTCCCCGGGGAATGCCACAGCGTTGGGTCTGACTCGGCGGGGGAGTATCCCTTGCCCTTAAGGGTGATGGCGTGCAGCACCCTCGGCCCGCCAACCGCCTTGACGCGGCGCAGGGCGGAGACCACCTCCGCTATGTTGTTGCCGTTTATAGGGCCGAAGTACCGCATCCCGAGCGACTCGAACAAGTCCCCGCCGCTGCCTTTCACCAGCCAGGACTTGAGGCTCCGCCACCACCTCTGGATGCCGCTCCGGGCCCGCCCGTCCCCGAGCTTGTCCCACACCCTGTCCTTGAGCGCGATGTACCTCTTGCTGGTGGTGATTTTGAGCAGGTGGTTGTGCAGCCCGCCGATGTTGCGGTCGATGGACTGGTTGTTGTCGTTGACTATTACAAGCAGGTCTGTGCCGCTGTTGCCGGCGTTGTTGAGCCCCTCGAACGCAAGGCCGCCGGTCAGTGCCCCGTCCCCGATGAACGCTATGCTGTGCGAGTCGCTGCCTTGCAGCCTCGCAGCCTCTGCCATGCCGAGCGCGGCCGAAATTGAGGTCGATGCATGACCCGCTCCGAACGCGTCATAAGGGCTCTCCGCCATGCGCGGGAATCCGCTCGGGCCTCCCGACGTCCTGATCCGCGCAAATTCCTCCCTGCGTCCGGTGATGATCTTGTGGGCGTATGCCTGGTGTCCGACGTCGAACACAATCTTGTCCTTGGGCGTGTCATACACGTAGTGCAGTCCGACAATCAGCTCTACCGCCCCCAAACTGGAGGCCAGATGCCCGGGATTCTTGGCGCAGCAGCGGATCATGTAGTCGCGTATCTCCGCGCAGAGCTGCTCCAGCTGCCCGATGTCGAGCCGCCTGAGGTCGGAGGGGCTGCCTATGCTGTCAAGGAGCTTGTTCATCTGGCGTCAGCTGTATGAGAACGTTTGGAAGAAAGGCGGGACAGCAGCAGGGCCACACAGAGGGCGGCGCAGCCGAGCGCGATGAATATGTGCTCCGCGCCGCAAGCCGCCGCCACCCCGTCCATGTCCCGGAAGATCCTCCCCACAAAGACGGGCACGAGCAGCATCCCCATGTTCTGCACCCAATATATGAGAGAATATGCTGTGCCCAGATTGCGCTCCGGGACAATCTTTGGCACGGACGGCCACATCGCGCTGGGGACGAGGGCATAGCCCACGCCGAGCAGGGCTATCGAGAAATACCCCCAGAATGGCACTCCTTGCGGGGCGAAGCGCAGCAGCAGGTGCGCCGCCAGCACCATGGCAGCCCCAGTGGTCATCCACAGGGTCGCTTTGCCGGCCTTGTCCACAAGCGCGCCGAAGAGGGGCGTGAAGATGACCGTAAAGAACGGGATCATGCTGATCACCCATTTGGCGCTGTCCAGGTCCAGAGCGAATCGCGGAATCACTATGGATGTGCCGAATTTCTTGAATGAAATGATGCAGCAGTAGAAGAACACGCACAGCAGCGAGATCAGGATAAATCTCGTGTTGCCAAGCAGCCGCAGGACATCCCGCCATCTGAACTTGTCCTCCTCCCGGACCGTCCCGCCGGAGGCTGACACGCCCCTTTCCCTGTCGAGACGGCCGTCCATGCCCACAAACATTCCCCAGAGCAGCAGCCCGAGAGCTAGGAGAGCCAGCCCGAATGCCGCAGGCCGGGCGGTCTCCGCAAGGGAATAGGTCTCCCCTTGGGCTTTGATGCCCACGAGTACGGGGGCGAGCACAAATGCCGCTGCCGTACCGAGCCGGGCCACAGCCACCTGCGCCCCCATGGCAAATGCCACCTTGCCGCCCTTGAACCATTTGGCTATCGACCGTGTGACAGCCACGCCGGTAATCTCGCTGCCCAGTCCGAACAGCATGCAGCCGATGTACGCTACGGTAAGGGAGACATCCGGAGCCAATCCGGCCCTTATCGCAAAGAAAACGATTCCCGCCCCGAGAACCATCAGGGCGGCGAACGCCGAGCCTATGAGCCGCACTCCGAAGATGTCGAGCAGAATGCCGCCTAGTATCAGCCCGCCGCATACGCAGAGGAAACTGTAGCCGCCGGCATAGACCCCGTAGGCTGCGCTGTCCCATCCCAGCTCAAGGCACTCCGGGTGCTGGAACAGCTGTGACAGCGTCGAGAACATGTCGTCAAAATAGTACGACGCGAACATCGGCGCCATCAGGCAGAGCAGCGCCACCCAGCGGCTGGGCATTTTGCGGCTCCCTTTTCCCATCAGCCCTTGATGTTCGGCTCCTCGAGCCCGAGCCCGCGCTTGCGGTCCAGAGCCTTGAGATAGATGGCGATGAGCAGGGCCAGCACCCCGAATCCGGCAAATATTATCAGCGGAATGGTGTAGTCGTAGGGGATGAAATCGGCCCCTGCGGCCTTGGCTGCGATCACAGCCTCGTTTGAGGCGTTGGAGGACTCAAGCACTCCGCCGATGAGGCGGGGCACAAAGCAGAGCCCGATATTCTGCACCCAGAAGATGAGGCAGTACGCCGATCCGAGTATCTTCTCGTCGATAATCTTGGGCACGGAGGGCCACAGCGCGGCAGGCACGAGGGCGAAGCTGATCCCGAGAATGACTATGGTCGCGTATGCCAGCAGGCTGCTGTGCGTGGCAGGGAGCAGGAACGCGAACACGAGGTGGCACAATATGAGCAGCAACGCGCCGTAGATGAGCATCGTGGCCCCCTTGCCCCTCTTGTCGAGGTACGCGCCGAGGAACGGCGTGACCGCCGCTGCCCCCATCGGGAACCATCTGAATATGTTGGCTGCCTGCTCGGGCGGGATGCCGTTGAGGTTGCATTGCAGCATGTTGGCCCCGTACCTCTGGAACGGGAATATGGCGGAGTAGTACAGGACGCACAGCAGCGCCACCACCCAGAAGCTTTGTGAGGAGAATATCTTGCCCAGGTCCCTGATGTGGAACTCGTCTTCGGGGCTGGTCTCCTCCGACTTGATGCCCGCCTCCACGAGCTGGGCGTCGAACTTGCGGTCCATCACGGAGAACACGATGAAGTTGATGAACCCTATGATCAGCAGGCAGGTGCAGAAGCCTACCGGCCCTGCGACCGACCCCATCTTCTCGGCGAGCAGGGGGCTGATGGAGAATATGGCGAACACGCCCACACGGGCCAGCGCCATCTCTATGCCCATCGCCAGTGCCATCTCCTTGCCTTTGAACCATTTGGCTATAATCTTGGAGACAGTCGTGCCGGCCATCTCGCACCCGCAGCCGAACACCATGAACCCGAGTGAGGCCAGCTTGGCGCTGCCCGGCATCGCGATCCACCAGGAGTTGAGCCAGGACTCAAACGCTGACCCGGCGAAGAGGTCGCTGACCGCGTAGAATTTGATGCACGCCCCGACCAGCATCATGCCTGTGGACAGGATTCCGGTGAAACGGACTCCCATCTTGTCGAGGATGATGCCGGCAAGGATGAGGAACCCGCAGACGTTGAGGATGTACTCGGAGCTGGCGTACGTCCCGAACACGGCCGGAGTCCAGCCTTTCTCGGCCTCCACGAGGGACTGGAGCGGGGACATGACATCCACGAACATGTACCCGAAGAACATGGCGAGGGCTATCAGGACCAGCACCGTCCACCTCGCCGCCGGGGAGTCATTGAGCAGCTTTCTCAGTTGTTCTGCCATAGCGTGAGCGTGTCTTTAGAACGGGAGGTCGTCATCAGGGCCTGCCGGCATGTCGGGTGCGGGAGCTGCGGCCGGCTGCTGCGCGGGCGCGGCGGGTCGGGACGCGGGCTGCTGCCAGCTCTGCTGCGAGGGCTGGCTGGGCTGCTGGCTCCATCCCTGCTGCGCGGGCGCCGCCTGCTGGTAGCCGTCCTGGCTGTCGTTCCTGCGGCCGAGCAGCTGGATGTTGTCCGCCTGTATCTCGGTGCGGTATCTCTTGGCACCGTTCTGGTCAGTGTATTCGCGGGTGCGGAGCCTGCCCTCCACGTAGATCTGCGAGCCTTTCTTGATGTATTTCTCGGCGAGGTCGGCGAGGTTTCTCCAGGCGGTGATGTTGTGCCATTCCGTGGTCTCCCTCTGCTCGCCCGAGCGGGAGGTGTACCTCTCTGTCGTGGCCAGCCTGATGGAGGCGACCTTGGAGGATCCCGTGCCGCCCTCCCAATAACGGACCTCGGGGTCGGCCCCGACGTTGCCTATAAGCATTACTTTGTTGAGTGCCATGATTGTATAGATGTTAATGATTTGTCATATTCTCATCGTCTCCGCGTCCGGAGTCTCGCCGGTCATCAGGGCGTATCCGAGAATGGCCTGCCTGCGCAGCCACTCCTTGCCGGAGATATAGATGTCAGCAGCCCCCGCGCCGGCCAGGGCGGGAGTCTTGTAGTTGGCTTCCAGCAGGAGGCGGCATCTGACCCCCTCCATCTGCGGGATGGGGCAGGGGAGGGTATAGATGACCACATCGCTCACCTGCGCAAGCAGGGGAATCTCGTCAAGAGGCCGCACCCCGGCGGCGCGGGCCGTCGTCCTGTTGCAGACGACGGCCTCCAGGCCGAGGCTGCGGGCCGCAAAGGCCGCAGCCTTGCCCGCGCCGCCGCAGCCTATCACCAGTGCGGTGCCGTCCTTTAGCCCCTGCTCCGAGAGGATGGACTTCACGGCGAGACAGTCCGAGTTGTGCGCCGCCACTCCGCCGCCTGTCTTGACAAGGATGTTGCAAGCCCCGATCCCCCGGCATTCCTCCGAAGGGAGGTCAGCCATCCGCAGCGCGTCAGCCTTGTAAGGGGCGGTCACATTGACCGCGTCATAGCCCTCGGAGAAGCGCCGCCACGCCTCCTCAAAGTCCGGCTCCTCTATGAGGTCATACGGCCATTTGCCCCCGTAGGCCTGGCGGAACAGCACTGGGCTGAGCGAACCCGCAATGGGGTATCCTATGAGTCCGAATCTGGGCATGCCTCTGTCAGATGAGTTCCTCCCGCTCGTGCAAGTCCTTGAGCCTGAGCTGTATGGTGGAGCTGCCTCGGTAATAGTTCTCCACTATCGAATAACACACGTCAAAGGGATTGCCCTCCTTGATGTAGTCAAAATATTCCGCCATGTTGAACGCTATGGTGGCTATCTGCCTGTAGGGCTGGCTTTCCTGTATGAGGTCGAGCTTGAGATGCAGCCCGCCCGCGCCGACCTTGCGTCCCGCCCCGGCGTCATAGACATTCTCCGTCAGGAACACGGGGTTGCCGTTGCCCGGCCCGAACGGCTGGAACTGCTTGAGCAGACGGAAGAACTTGGGTGTGATCTGGGAGAAGTCGAGCATGGCGTCTATCTCGATGACTGGGGTCAGCATGTCCTTGGTGATTGTGCTGCCCACAAACGAGTCCACCCTGCGGGCAAATTCCTCCACATTGTCCTCCCGCATGGTCATGCCGGCGGCATAGACGTGCCCGCCGAAATTCTCCAGGATGTCAGCGCACTGCTCTATGGCCGCGTAGAGGTCAAAGCCCGCCACGCTCCGCGCCGACCCGGTCACGAATCCGTTGGACTTGGTGAGCACGACCGTGGGTTTGTAGAACGCCTCCACGAGTCTTGAGGCCACTATCCCCACCACCCCCTTGTTCCAGGAGGGGTTGTATACCACCACGGCATGTTCGCTCGCGAGGCATTTGCCGCTTTGCACCATTTCAAGAGCCTCCTGAGTAATCTCACGGTCTACGCTCTTGCGCTCGTTGTTGGAGGCGTTGATCTTCTCCGCGATGCGCAGGGCCTCCCCGGTGTCGGTCGCGGTCAGGAGCTCCACGGACAGCCTGCCCGACTCCATCCGCCCTGCGGCGTTGAGGCGCGGCCCCAGCTTGAACACAATGTCATCCACTGTCAGATGCCCCGGCTCCAGCTTGGCCAGCCCGATCAGGGCGCGTATGCCCTTGCGCGGGTCGTCGTTGAGCTGTTTGAGTCCGAAATGGGCCAGCACCCTGTTTTCCCCGACCATTGTGACCAGGTCGGAGGCGATGCTCATCACGAGCAGGTCCAGCAGGGGAATGAGGCTCTCAAACGGGATGCCGTACCTCTGCGAATACGCCTGTACAAGCTTGAACCCGACCCCGCATCCTGACAGGTCGTCAAAAGGATAATGGCAGTCCTCCCGCTTGGGGTCGAGCACCGCCACGGCCCTGGGCAGCTCCGTGTCCGGCAGGTGATGGTCGCAGATGATGACGTCTATGCCCTTGGATGCCGCGTAGTCCACCCTGTCCACAGCCTTGATGCCGCAGTCCAGGGTGATGAGCAGGGAGAAGCCTCCCTCCGCAGCCCAGTCCAGCCCCTTGAATGACAGCCCGTAGCCCTCATCGTAACGGTCGGGGATGTAGAAATCCGCCTTGTCCGTGAACCGCTTGATGAACGAATATACCAGAGCTACTGCTGTGGTGCCGTCCACGTCGTAGTCGCCGTATACAAGGATCTTCTCCCCTCCGGTGATGGCCTTGCGCAGACGCTCCACCGCAGCGTCCATGTCCTGCATCAGGAACGGGTCGTGCAGGTCCTGGAGCGACGGGCGGAAGAAAGACCTCGCCTGGGCGAATGTCTCCACTCCCCTCATGACCAGGAGCTCCGCGAGCACACGGTCAATGCCCAGCTCCGCCGACAGGCGTGACACTTTGCCTTGGTCTGCGTGCTCTTTGAGTACCCATTTGCTCTGTTTGGACATGTTCGCAAAGTTACCCAAAAGTTGACAAAAAAACACTACTTTTGCAGCGGTCATCAAACAGCGTCAAAGATGAGCAATATCGAACACAGCGAACAGGAACTGCTGCGCAGGGAGTCCCTCTCCAAGCTCCGGGAGCTTGGAGTGGATCCTTACCCTGCGGCATTGTATCCCGTTAATGCCACCGCCGCCGGGATTGCGGCGGGATTCCGCCCCGAGGAGGGCAATTTCCAGGATGTCTGCATAGCCGGGCGGCTGATGTCCCGCCGTATCATGGGCGCGGCTTCATTCGCGGAGCTGCAGGACGAGAGCGGGCGCATCCAGATATATCTCAAGCGTGACGATATCTGCCCGTCGGAGGACAAGACCATGTACAACACGGTCTGGAAGAAGCTCCTAGACATCGGGGATATCGTTGGGGTAAAGGGCTTCGCGTTCTACACCCAGACGGGGCAGCTCAGCGTGCATGTCCGGGATCTGACCGTGCTGAGCAAGTCACTGCGTGTCCTGCCGGTGGTCAAGGAGCAGGACGGCAAGGTCTATGACGCGTTCTCCGACCCGGAGCTGCGCTACCGCCAGAGGTATGTGGACCTGATAGTCAACCCGCAGGTCAGGGAGGTGTTTGTCAAGAGGGCCAGGATCATCTCCACAATGCGTCGGTATTTCGATGCCGCAGGCTGTCTGGAGGTGGAGACCCCCATTTTGCAAGGCATTCCCGGGGGAGCGGCCGCACGGCCTTTCATCACCCATCACAATGCTCTGGACATTGACCTGTACCTCCGCATAGCCAATGAGCTGTATCTCAAGCGCCTTATCGTGGGGGGCTACAGCGGTGTGTATGAGTTTGCCAAGGATTTCCGCAACGAGGGCATGGACAAGACACACAACCCCGAGTTCACCTGCGTGGAGATATATGTGGCGTACAAGGACTACAAGTGGATGATGGAGTTTGTGGAGAAGATGCTCTCGGAGGTCTCCATCGCGGTCAACGGTACGACTCGTGTGAGCATTGGCGGGCAGGAGGTGGACTTCGGAGGGGAGTACAGGAGGCTGCCCATACTCCAGGCCATCAAGGAATACGCCGGCGTGGATGTCAAGGGCATGGACGAGGCGCAGCTGCGCGAGGCCTGTGACCGCCTGCATGTGGAGACAACCCCGTCCATGGGCAAGGGCAAGCTGATAGACGCCATATTCGGGGAGTATTGCGAGAAGCATCTCATCCAGCCCACTTTCGTCACGGACTATCCTGTGGAAATGTCTCCGCTGACCAAGCGTCATCGCAATGACCCGACCCTCACGGAGCGGTTTGAGCTGTTTGTCTGCGGCAAGGAGCTGGCTAACGCATATTCGGAGCTCAACGACCCTATCGACCAGCTCGAACGCTTTGAGGAGCAGGCTGCCCTCAAGAGCAAGGGGGATGATGAGGCGATGTTTATCGACTATGACTTTGTGCGGGCGCTGGAGTACGGCATGCCTCCGACCTCGGGGCTGGGGATGGGCATTGACCGCCTGACCATGTTTATGACAGGGCAGACGACCATACAGGATGTGTTGTTCTTCCCCCAGATGCGTCCGGAGAAGAAGCTGCGCAAGGAGGATTCCGCCCCGCAGGAATAGCGGCGCTATGCATAGGGAAATAATCACCTCGGCGCAGAACCCCAAGGTCAAGCGCCTCCTCGCGTTGCAGGAGAAGTCCAGGCTTCGCCGCGAGAGCGGGCTGTTTGTCGCGGAGGGGACGCGTGAGGTTGCGAGGGCGGTCGCGGCTGGTTTCAAGGCCGATACCGTGTTCGTCTGTCCGGAGATTTGCGGCGGAGCCCCTCTGGCAAGGGAGTCCACCGCATGGCTGGATGATTGCGCTGTCGTAGAAGTCCCCGCGTGGCTGTATGACAAGATGGCGTACCGTAGCGGAACGCAGGGGATTATTGCCGAGCTGCGGAGCCGGGAGCTGGGTCTGGAGGAGCTGCATCTGGGGGAGAACCCTCTCGTGATGGTGCTGGAGAGTGTCGAGAAGCCGGGCAATCTGGGAGCTGTGCTGCGCAGCGCGGACGCGGCTGGTGCGGACGCTCTCATCGTGTGCGACCCTCTCACAGACCTGTACAATCCAAATGTCATTCGCGCAAGCACCGGCGCGGTATTCTCCATGCCGACGGCCTGCTGTGACAGCGCACAGGCAATCTCATATCTGCACTACAGGGGAATCAGGATACTGACGGCCCAGCTGCAGGATTCCAGCCTGTACTATGACTGCGACATGCGCGGGGCTGTGGCTGTCGTGGTCGGCTCCGAGTCCCAGGGCCTCTCCCAGGCCTGGAGGGACGCCTCCGATGGGCGCATCCGCATCCCCATGATGGGGGCATGCGACTCCCTCAACGCCTCGGTCAGCGCCTCTATCCTGCTGTATGAGGCTCTCCGCCAGCGCCTCAGATGTGCTCCTTGACGTCGATGATGGAGGTGATGTCAGCGTCCGACGGGAATTCCGGCAGACGCGGGCAGTCGGTGATGTTGATGAGGAAGTTGATGTAGGCCTTGGCAGGGGAGAACTTCTGCACCAGCCTCCATGCCGCCGCTATCGTGCCGCCGGTGGCCAGCAGGTCATCGTGGATGAGCACCACATCGTCTGGCGAGATGGCGTCCTTGTGGATCTCGATAGTGTCAGTGCCGTATTCCTTGCTGTACGTTTCCTCGATGGTGTCGGCGGGCAGCTTGCCCTTTTTGCGGGCGAGCACAAACCCGGCCCCCAGCCTGACCGCGAGGTCGGTGCCCATCAGGAATCCGCGAGACTCCAGGCCGACCACCTTGGTGACTCCCTTGTCCTTGTACAGCTCGTATAGCCGGTCGGACAGCTCCTTGAGGCATGCCGCGTCCTTGAGCAGTGTGGAGATGTCAAAAAACAGTATGCCCTCCACCGGGAAATCCGGGACGGTGCGCAAGTGGCTCTTGAGATTGTCTATGCTCATGCAAGTGAAGTGTAATATTCTTCCCACCCCCGGCGCGGGATTCCCCATGTGAGCAGGGCGTCCGCAAACGGGTTGTCCGTGACGCGCTTGGTCTGGCGGTCAAAATGGAATCCCGTCCCAAGCCTCTGCGCTATGACTCCGAGGCTCAGCACCTGGCACAGCTCGCAGCCGACCTCAAACGGGGACCTCGCCTCCACCTCGCCCCGGCAGGCGCGGAAGAAATTCTCGTAATGGTTGTTCTGGTCCTTGGGACGCTGCGGCAGCGTTGGCCTGACCTTGACGGCGACCTCTTCGGGTATGATGCGGAGCCTCTGCTCGTGATGCCCTCCCTGGAATATCAGGCTGTCGCTGTAGAGTATCTTGCCAGGGGCGAGGTAGCCCGGCCGCTTGGGGTTCCACTTGTACCCCTCCGGCAGGGGCGGGAAGTTGTCCTTGCCGTCGTACCACACTATGTCGCATGACGGCATGTCCCCGCGCCTTGGGAACAGGAACTGTATAGTGGAGGCCATAGGGAAGAAGAAGTCGTTGTGACCCTCCGCCTTGAGCAGGCGCACCTCTGTCGGAAGCCCCAGCTTGAGGAAGCGGTGGGCGGTGTCCAGCAGGTGCGCGCCCCAGTCCCCGAGCGCGCCCGTGCCGAAGTCGTACCATCCGCGCCAGTTCATGGGGTGGAACTTGTCCGAGTAGTCATGCCACTGCGCGGCGGAGAGCCACTGGTCCCAGTCGAGGGTGTCCGGCGGGGTCTCCCCTGACGGGAACCGTGTAATGCCCGTGTCGTAGTCGTGCCAGCGCCGGGGCTCGTTCATGTGCGCCACTATGTGGGTGACGTTCTTGATGATGCCGGCCTCCTGCCAGACCTTGAATTGCGTGTACTGGGAGCTGGTATGCCCCTGGTTGCCCATCTGCGTCACCACGCCCGGGTGGCTCCGTGCCGCCTGGATGAGCAGCTCGTTCTCCCAGAACGTCCTGCCGACAGGCTTCTCGCAATAGACATTGACCCCCTCCCTGATGGCCCGCATGCATATCGGGAAATGCGCATGGTCCGGGACAGCCACCATCACAGCGTCCAGCTGTCCGGACATCTCATCGAACAGTTTGCGGAAGTCCTTGTACCTCCGCGCATGGGGATATTTGTCGAGCGCATATTGCGTGTGCTTTGCGCCGAGATCCGCGTCGCAGAGAGCCACTATGTTGGTCATCTCCAGCTTCGCGAACTCCATCTCGTTCTCCGCGCCCCTGTTGCCGATGCCGATAAGGGCGATGTCCAGCTTGCCGTCCTTTGCCATATCCTCCTACTGCAGCTCCTTGATCTTGAGGTTGCGGTAACTCACCATGTCCTTGTGGTCCTGCAGCAGGATGTGTCCGGTCTTGAAATTGCCGAAGCCCTCACGCGAGGCGAATTTGCTGTATTTGACAAGCGCGTTGAACTCCTGGCTGTCCCTGTCGTAGGACACCACCTTGACTCCGTTGAGCCAGTGCTCGACGTGCGCCCCGTTGACGATGACCCACGCGGTGTTCCAGTCATAGAGACGGAACCCGGCCTCGTCCTTGTCTGCGCGTATCAGGTCGTAGAGAGAGGCGGCGGTGCGGTTGCCCGCGACTCCGAGCTTGGCATCCGGGTGCAGGGTGTCATCGAGCACCTGGAACTCGCAGCCGATGGACGGGTCGTCGTAGGTCCCCGGGTTGATGAAGTATTTGATGCCGCCGTTGGCTCCCGGCGTGAGCTTGAAGTCAACAGACAGCCAGAAATCCTTGTATGTCTTGTCTGTGATGATGTCCCCGCCGCGCTTGGAATGCGGAGGGTTGGCGGTGATGACCCCGTCTGAGAGCTTCCATCCGTCGGATGGGAATGTCCCGGAGGACACGCCGCGCCAGCCGTCAGAAGTCTTGCCGTCCCACAGCAGCGTCCATCCGTCCTTCTGGTCAGCCTCGGTCAGGGTGTTGGGGACGCTGTTGTCAGGGCCGCGCATGACCACGGCCGCCTCGGCAGTCTCAGGGGTCGGGGGCAGCTCGCGTATCATCACGTTGCGATAGCACACCCTGTTGCCATGCTCCTGCAGCAGGATATGCCCCTTGCGGTGGTTGCCGAAGTTCTCCCAGTTGCGGTACTTGCTGCATGCCACCAGGGCATTGAACTCTTGGCAGTTGCGCTCGTATTCGAGGATTTTGGCCCCGTTGAGCCAGTGCTCTGCGTGATTGCCGTTTACGATGACAAGGGCGGTGTTCCAGCCCTCCTTGTCGAACGGGGCGGCGGACTTGTCGGCGGTGATGAGGTCGTACAGCGAGCCGAGGGTGCGGTTGCCCGCGACTCCGAGCTTGGCATCCGGGTGCAGGTCATCGTCGAGTATCTGGTACTCGCAGCCGATGGCGGAGGCCTCCACCACATTGTAGAGGTCGGGACGGACGAAATATTTGATGCCGCTGTTGGCCCCGGGTGTGAGACGGAAGTCAACCGAGAGTTCGAAATTCTCGTACTGGTCTACGGTGATGATGTCCCCGCCGTGCGTGGACTCCGCGCCGCCGTTTTCCCATACCTGCAGCATTCCGTCCCCGATTGTCCACCCTTCCGTGGGGAATGTCTCGCCGCGCGCGCTGCGCCAGCCGTTGGAGGTCTTGCCGTCAAAGAGGAGCTTCCACCCTTCCGCTTTCTGTGCGGATGTCAGGGTGTTGGGGCGTTGCCCGCACCCCGCGAGGGCGAGGGCGGCCGCCAGCATAATGATGGTATTGCGAATATTCATTTTTGCTATAGTTTGTAGTAGTCCTCCCAGCCCTTGCGCGGAGGCTCCCCGACGAGCAGCGAGTTGGCGAACGGGTTGTCCAATATCTCCTTTGACCCCCTGTCGAAATGGAATGTCGTGTTCAGCCTCTGGGCGATGACCCCGAGATTGATGACCTGACAGAGCTCGCCCGCAATCTCAAACGGAGAATGCGCCTTTTCCGTCCCCTTGATGGCGTTGAGGAAATTGATGTAATGGTTGTAATGGTAGTCCTCCGGCACATGGGGGAGCTTGCCCGCCTTGTCCAGCTCGTCATTGAGCGACTGCGGGATGATGGACAGGGTGGAAGAATGGCTGCCTCCCTTGAATATGTACTCGTCCGAGTAGATTTCCTTGCCGGGGTTGAGCTTGGTGGGCACGTAGGCCTGCCCGTTCACGAGAGGCACGTCGCTCGCCTCGCTGACCCCGTACCCTGCCGGCAGCTCCGGCATGTTATTGAGCCCCTCGTACCAGTACATGTCGCAAGCGGGCTTGCTGCCTCTGCGCGGGAAATGGAACTTGATGGTCGATGCCATCGGGAAGAAGTAGTCGTTGTGGCCCTCCTCTTTGAGGATGCTGACCTCCGTCGGCAGCCCTAGCTCGAGGAACTCGTGGCAGTTGTCAAAAATGTGCGCTCCCCAGTCGCCAAGCGCCCCGTTCCCGAAGTCATACCATCCGCGCCAGTTGCCCGGGTCGTACTTGGAGCTGTAGTCGTGCCATTTGGACTGCATCAGCCAGGTGTCCCAGTCCATGGTCTCGGGCACGGGTTCCGCATCCGGGTATTTGTAGATATTGGTGTCGTAGCCGTACCAGCGGCGGGTGTTGTTGAAGTGGGCGTTGATGCGCGTGACATTGCGGATGATGCCGGCTTCGACCCAGGACTTGAACTGGAAGTACCCCGGCCCGGAATGCCCCTGATTGCCCATCTGCGTGACTACCTTGGGATTGCGCCTTGCGGCCTCGGCGAGCAGCTCGTTCTGGTGGAACGTCAGTCCGAGCGGTTTCTCCGAATATACGGACACGCTCTCCTTGATGGCCCGCATCGCTATGGCGAAATGCGCGAAGTCCGGCACGCTGGCGAATACGGCGTCCAGCTGCCCTCCGAGGTCGTCGAAGAGCTTGCGGAAGTCCTGGTATCTCCTGGCGTCCGGAAACATGTTGATAACCTCTTGGGTTTGAGGAGACCCCATATTGACATCGCACAGGGCGACCACGTCGCACATCCCTGTCTTGTAGATCTCGTGGGCGTTCTCGTTGCCCCTGAAGCCTATGCCGATGAGGGCTACCTTGACTTTGTCGTTCGGCGCGGTCTTGGACTGCGCCGAGTCTGTTTTCTTCTTTCTGGAGGCCGCTTCGAGCGACCCCATTCCGTCAATTGCCATGGCGGCAGCCCCCGCTCCGGCGACTTTGAGGAAATTTCTGCGTGTTACCATATCAATGCGTGTAGTGTGTTATTGTATGCTTATTGTCTTTGCGGCAAGGGCCTGCTTGAGCTGCTCGTCGTAACGCAGCCTGATATACACCCCCGCCTCCTGATAGTAGTAACGGACAGCAATCTCCTCCTCCACGAGCGGGATAATCTCGTCCCGCTTGAGGCGCAGGAATGTCTCCTTGTCCATTTCCATCGCGCTTTTCAGCGCGTCCAGCTCGGCGGACATCCCCTCGGCGAGGCCGTCCTTTTCGAGTTCCGAGCGCATCTGGTCGTAGAGGGCTGCTGCGGAAGACCTGCAGTCGAATGTCTTTTCCTTGGCGAATGCCACGAAGTCATCATAGTCCGTGAACCGGAAGTCCTCAAGCGCAGGGATTGACTCGTGCCTGCGCACATAGTCCATGACGTACTGCTCTATGACTCCGCTGACCACGAGGGAATAGACGAGCCGGCTGTAGCCCTTGGACTCTATCTCCACATCAGGAGTGATGCCGCCGCCGTCCCTGACCTCCCTGCCGCCAGCGGTATGGAACACGCTGGTGAGCGAGTCCGGCACGTGCGCCGCGCTGCCGTCAGCGTAGCGGCGCGAGTAGTCCACAGCCTGTATGCAGCGGCCGCTGGGCATGTAATACTTGGCGGTGGTGAGCTTGAGCGTCCCGTTGTATGGCAGCGGGCGTATGCTCTGCACCAGCCCCTTGCCGAATGTGCGTGTCCCCATGATTGTGGCCCTGTCGTAGTCCTGCAAGGCCCCGGACACTATCTCTGACGATGAGGCCGTGCCGCCGTCCACCAGGACAATCAGGGGCATGACCGTGTCAACAGGCTCTTTTGATGTCTTGTACACCTGCTCGGAGCCGTCGTGCATCTTGGATGTCACCACCACAGTCCCTTTGGGGACAAACAGCGAGACGATGCCCACGGCCTCGTTGAGCAGGCCTCCGCCGTTGCCTCGGAGGTCGAGCACAAGCCGTCTCATACCCTCGCCCTTGAGCTTGGTCACCGCTTCCCTGACTTCGGCGGAGACATTGTCGGTGAATCCGGACTGCACTATGTATCCGGTGGTGTCGTCTATCATGGCGGCGTATTCCACATCCGGGAGATGTATGCGGCGGCGCGTGACCGTCACGTCGAGCGTGTCCCCGGAATACACCTTGCGCACACGGAACGTGACCTTGGTGCCGGGCCTGCCCTTCATCCTCTCGCTGGACTCCGAGCTGGTCAGCCCATGGGTGGAGAGCGTGTCTATCATCAGGATCTCATCCCCGCACCTGAGTCCCGCTTCTGCGGCAGGGCTGCCTGCGTAAGGCTCGTTGATGATGACATTGCCGTCTATGTCAGGCTTGTAGATGATGGCCCCTATGCCTCCGTAGGTCTTGCCGATGAGCATCTGGAAGTCCTCGCCCTCCTCCTCAGGCACATAGACGGTGTAGGGGTCAAGGTCGGAGAGCATGGCGTCTATGCCCTTGCGCATTATGCGTCCGGCGGGCAGGCTGTCCACATACGAGCGGCCCAGCTCCTTGAGAATGGCGTCCTGGACTTCAGACCATTTGCCAAGGTCAAAGCCCCGCGACTGCGCGGAGAGAGACAAGCTGGCGGAGACGGTTGCGGCTGCCAGCAACAACAGATGACAAAACCTCGACATTGCGTCACAAAAATAATAAAATCTTTATCTTTGACAAATATGAAACTGCTTTTCGCCACATCCAACAACGGCAAGCTCCGCGAGGCCGGTGAGATACTCGGGGAGGGTTACACGCTCATATCTCCGGCCATGCTCGGGGTGTTTGACGACGTGCCGGAGACTGGGGACACCCTGTCCGCAAATTCCGTGCAAAAGGCCTTGTACATGTACAAAAGGTGCGGTATGGACTGCTTTGCGGATGACACCGGACTGGAGGTGGACGCGCTTGGCGGCGCACCTGGGGTGCATACTGCCAGATACGCGGGCGAGGGGCACGATTTCAACGCCTGCATGGACAAGCTCCTGCATGAGCTGGAGGGAGTCCCCGGGCCGGAGAGGACGGCCCGGTTCCGCTGCGTCGTCACGCTTATAACCGGTGGCGAGCAGCATCAGTTTGAGGGCAGGCTGGAGGGGCGCATCGCCACGGCGAAGTCCGGGCGGGGAGGGTTCGGCTACGACCCTGTGTTTATCCCTGACGCGTGGCCGGACAGGACTCTTGCCGATGTCTCCGAGGAGGACAAGAACGCCATATCCCACCGTGGCGAGGCATTGCGGGCCATGGCCGCATGGCTCTCTTCTGAGCCCCCCTGTCAGATGACCAGCCTTGCCGAATGAGCCGCCGCGAGCCGATAGAGGCGATCATCCTCAACCTGACCAAGGTGGGGGAGACGTCAGCTGTCCTGCATACAATCAGCGAGGAGTACGGACGCAGGAGCTTCCTCACCACGGTGTCAGGGAGGACTCCGATGGCTATGTTCCTGCCGCTGAATATCGTGGAGGCGGAGGTCATTCCCAGCAGCAAGTCTGACCTCTGGAGAGCGTCACGTTTCAGCTCGGCGTATCCGCTCACGTCCCTCAGGGGGAGCATGAGCAAGAACGCCATCGCCATGTTTATGAGCGAAGTCCTGTACAGGACAGTGCATGAGGGTTCATACGCCGACGGACTGTACTCTTGGTGCAAGGACAGCATCCTGACACTGGATTCGCTGCAAGACAGCTATGCCAACTGGCCGCTGGTTTTTCTGCTGGAGCTCTCCGGAGCTCTTGGCTTTGCCCCCGCCCCGGCGGACATTGCCCCTTTTGCCGGCAAGAGGGCTGGTGAATTTGCCGCCCTGATGCGCTCCGGCCGGGCCGAGGCCCTGATGCTGCCTCTGCGCGGGGAGATCCGCAGCGAGATGGCCGGAATGCTGCTCAAATACATCTCATTCCACACCGAGTCGGATATCCGCATCCGTTCCCTCAGTGTGCTCGGCGAGCTGATGCGGCAGGAGTTTTGACGGCTTTTTGCTATTTTTGAATATATTTTTATTGACGGGACATGGGATCGGCAAAATGGATAGGAGGGCTGCTGGGATGGGTCGTTTTCGGCCCGATAGGCGGTCTGGTAGGCTTTATCATCGGGAGCATTGCGGATAGCGGCTCACAGACGCCCCAACGCGCTCCGGGCGCAAAGGGCTACAGCCCCGGAGAGCAGCGCAACAGCTTCCTTGTGAGCCTGCTGGTGCTCTCGTCAGCTGTCATCAAGGCCGACGGGAGAGTCCATCCCGCCGAGATGGAGCGTGTCCGCTCTTTTATCCGCAGCAATTTCGGGGAGAATGCCGTGGCGCAGGCCATGCGCATACTGGAAGGGCTTAACCGGCAGCAGGTCAACATCTATTCGGTCGGGCCTCAGATTGCCGCCAACATGAACTACTCCCAGCGTGTCCAGCTGCTGCATTATCTGGCCAGCATAGCTGCGGCGGACGGGGATTTCAGCGAAGCGGAGCGGAGTGTCCTGGAGGCCATCGCAGGGGTCATGGGGATCAGCCAGCCTGACATGGAGTCCGTGCTGGCCATGTTCCGCAAGGACAGTGACTCGGCCTACAAGGTGCTGGAGATAACCCCGTCCGCCACGGATGCGGAAGTCAAGAGCGCATACAGGCGCATGGCCATGAAGAATCATCCCGACAAGGTCGCGACCCTCGGCCCGGACGTGCAAAAGGCCGCCGAGGAGAAGTTCCGTCAGGTGCAGGAGGCGTACGAGACCATCAAGAGAGAGCGCTGCATCGCCTGACGCTCCGCCCCTCATCTCTTTGGACGTGATTTCGTCCGCAGACGCCGGTCAGGCCGCCTCTGCGGCAAACAGGCTGATGATGTTCAGAATCACCCGGGAGGCTTTCTCCATGCTCTCAAGCGGGACAAACTCCATCTTGCCGTGGAAGTTGAGGCCTCCTGCGAAGATGTTGGGGCAAGGCAGTCCCATGTATGAGAGATTGGCCCCGTCGGTGCCGCCGCGTATGGGCTGTATCTTTGGCTTGACCCCGGCCATTTCCATGGCCTTTACAGCTTTCTCCACGATGCCGTAGTGCGGCTCCACCTGGCTGCGCATGTTGTAGTACTGGTGGCGGATGTCCGCCGTAGCCGTCCCCTCGCCGTACTTGGCGTTGATGGCGTCCACGCACTGCTGCATGACTTGCTTCTTGTGCTCATACAGGGCGAGGTCATGGTCGCGTATAATATATGTCATGGTGGCTTCCTCCACCGTGCCGCTGAGTGAGGTGATGTGGAAGAATCCCTCGTATCCCTCCGTCAGCTCCGGCTTCTGATCCGCAGGCAGCAGGCTGTCCAGCTCCATGGCGATGCGGATGGCGTTCTTCATCTTGCCCTTGGCATAGCCCGGGTGGACATTGCGACCTTGTATGCGGATGGTCGCCCCGGCCGCGTTGAAATTCTCAAACTCCAGCTCGCCCACGTCTCCTCCGTCCATGGTATAGGCGTAGTCCGCGTCAAACTTGCCGACATCAAATTTGACTACCCCGCGCCCAATCTCCTCATCAGGAGTAAATCCTATGCGTATCTCCCCGTGCTTGTACTCTGGGTGAGCGCAGATGTATTGCACAGCGTCCATTATCTCCGCCACGCCGGCCTTGTCGTCCGCTCCGAGCAGGGTCGTGCCGTCCGTGGTGATGAGAGTCTCGCCCTTGTGCGCGAGCAGCTCCGGGAATTCCGATGGCTTGAGATACAGGCCGCTCACTCCTTTGAGGGCGATATTCCCGCCGTCGTAGCCGCGGATAATTTGGGGCTTGACGCCAGCTCCGCTCGCATCCGGAGCGGTATCGACATGGGCGATAAAGCCCAGCTTGGGGATGTCGCCCCCTGCATTGGCCGGGATGCGGGCCATGACATATCCGTATTCATCCAGCGAGGCTTCCGCTCCAAGCGCGGCAAGCTCGTCCCGCAGCATCTGGAGCAGCACCAGCTGCTTGGCGGTGCTGGGCTGAGTCTGTGAGTCTTCATTGGACTGCGTGTCCACCGACACGTACCTGAGAAATCTGTCGAGTATATTTTCCATCATTATTTCTTTTAATTTATTGCAAATAAGGGCTTTTATCGCTGTCCGCGCACTGTCCGCTGGCCGTCAATTCTCATTGAGGCGAATATCATATAGGCTATGATGGCGATGTAGGGGATGATGGCTATGGCCTCACCGTAACGGGCATTCCACCCGCCGAGCCAGAGATCCACATTGGCAAAACGCAGCACCGCGCTCACCACGCCCATCAGTGCGCCGCCCGCTATAAAGCCGCTTGCGATGAGAGTGCCTTTTTCCTGCCTTGCCGCGTTCACGGCCTTGTCCTTGGACCTGCTGCTGACAAACCACGAGACCGCTCCGCCCACGAGCAGGGGGAGGTTGAGGTCAATGGGGATGAACATCCCGAGGCAGAATGCCAGGGCCGGCACTTTGCAGGCGTTGAGCACGATGGCAATCAGCGCGCCGATGCCGTACAGCAGCCACGGCGCGTTGCCCCCGTTCATCATGGGCTGTATGACAGCGGCCATGGCATTGGCCTGCGGCGCGACGAGGGCATTCTCCCCGACAAAGCCGTAGGTCTTGTTGAGGACAATCATCACCCCGCCGACGGTAGCTGCGGCGACGAGAGTGCCGAGGAACTTCCAAGTCTCCTGTTTGGCAGGGGTAGACCCGATCCAGTAGCCAATCTTGAGGTCGGTGACAAAGCCTCCTGCCATAGACAGCGCGGTGCAGACCACCCCTCCGATGAGCAGGGCGGCCGCCATGCCGGCATTGCCTTTGAGACCTACGGCCACGAGCACGAGAGCCGTGATAATCAAGGTCATTATGGTCATGCCGCTGACCGGGTTGGACCCGACTATGGCTATCGCGTTGGCCGCCACAGTGGTAAACAGGAACGCGATCACCGCCACTATCAGCATGCCTACCAGGGCCTGCCAGACATTGTTGACCACGCCTCCGAACGCGAAGAACGCAAACACGGCGAGCAGCGCGATGACTATCCCGAACACGACTGTCTTCATTGGGATGTCACGGTCGGTGCGCGGGATGTCCGTCGCGACGGCCCCGCCCTTCTTGCGGAACTCTCCGGCCGCGAGCCCGACGGCGGACTTGATGACCCCGGCGGACTTGATGATGCCGATGACTCCCGCTGTGGCTATGCCACCGATCCCGATGTGACGGGCATATTCCCTGAATATCTGGTCGGGGCTCATCTCGCTTATGGTCTGCGCCAAGCCTGTCCCCATCAGGTCAATTACCTGCCCGCCCCAGATGAGATTCATCAGGGGAATGATGACAAACCACACGAGGAATGAGCCGCAGCAGATGATAAGGGCGTATTTGAGGCCGACGATGTAGCCCAGGCCGAGCACTGCCGCCCCTGTATTGAGCTTGACGACCAGCTTGGCCTTGTCCGAGACCACCTGCCCCCAGTGCATCACCGTTGTCGTGACGGTCTCGCTCCATGCCCCGAATGTAGAGACTACAAAGTCGTACAGCCCGCCTATAAGGCCGCTTACAAGCAGTGTGCGGGCGCTCTTGCCCCCGCTCTCGCCGCTTATCAGCACCTGCGTGGTGGCGGTAGCCTCGGGGAACGGGTATTGCCCGTGCATCTCCTTGACAAAATATCTCCTGAACGGGATGAGGAACAATATGCCGAGCACGCCTCCGAGCAGCGAGGACAGGAACATCTGCGTGAAATTGATGTCCAGTCCGAGTATGTAGATGGCCGGCAGGGTAAATATCGCTCCAGCCACTATGACTCCGGAGCAGGCGCCTATGCTCTGGATGATGACATTCTGCCCCAGACCGTCCCGTTTGCCGAGAGCCCCTGTCACGCCGACCGCTATGATGGCGATGGGGATGGCGGCCTCAAACACCTGTCCAACCTTGAGTCCCAGATAGGCCGCTGCGGCCGAGAAGATGATGACCATCAGCAGCCCCATGGTCACCGAATAGGGCGTGACTTCTCTCACCCGGCTCTCCGGCCCGATGAGCGGCCGGTACGTTTCCCCCTCCTTGAGCGGCCTGTGCGCGTTCTCCGGGAGGGACAGTTTGTGTTTGTCTTGATCCATATACTATATAGGTAATGTGTCGTCTGTGTGCAGGCCGCGCGGGACTGCGAACATCT
>CAZKVW010000013.1:6509-38156 GCA_964556285.1 uncultured Muribaculaceae bacterium | reverse complement strand
CGCAAGATAAGAAAAGTATTTGGTTTGGACAACGGTGACGGGTTTCTTCCGGGTCGCGCTCTCACAAGACTACCTGACGGACATGCTCCGGAACGCCAAATTTTGGTGCAGTTGCCCTGATGAGAATTGGCGGAATTTTTTCGGCATAGATGTTCTTGAAATCTGCTCGGTGAAATGCGGAAATTTCATTCGGTAATTTGTGGGGTTGCCGGGTGGCTGCCGCAAAGGCCTCGGAAAGCCGTTGTGTAGCGCGACGGTCGGTGGAGCAAAGGATAAAGGCAAGGCGCTTTTCCAAAAGTGCTTTCTTGGAATAATTTCACTTTTCCAAAAGTGCTTTGTATATTTGTGCCGAAAGCGTATTGAATTATGGAACTTTCGGACATCCGCCCCATCGTTGAGTTTTATCATAGCAAACTCTCCCAGGTAACACTTGATTTCAAGCGTTACCTCTATCCCCAGATCAACTGGGACTCAAGCGTCATTGGCATTATGGGCGAGCGTGGCGTCGGCAAAACGACGATGCTGCTGCAACGAATCAAGGAGAAGTACGCCAACCCTGATGATGCATTCTATATCTCTCTGGACCATTACTGGTTCGGGACACATGAACTCCAGGATCTGATTAGATTCATGTACAAGCGGGGAATTACCGAGTTCTACATTGACGAGGTTCATAAGTACAAGGGATGGAGCGCCATCCTTAAGACGCTTGTAGATGAGCTCCATGACCTCAGGATTGTCTATACAGGCTCTTCTCTGCTTGAGATTGACAATGCCAAGGTGGACATGTCCAGACGGCAGACAACCTATGTTTTGAGGGGGATGTCTTTCCGGGAGTATCTGGAGTATGAAAGCATCTTGAAAATGAATGCGGTTTCTCTGGAAGAGCTCCTGACTGGCCATGTGGCTCTCGCCATGGACATAGTCTCCCGGACGAAGGTTCTGGCCGCTTTCGATACCTATTTGTATACAGGGGTATACCCTTTTTACAGGGATGCCGGCAGAGATTTCCTTGTACGCCTAAAGGAAGTGGTGGATACGGTGATTGAAAGTGATTTGCCTGCTGTGGAGAAAATCACCTATGACACCGTGGAGAAATGCAAGAAGCTTCTGATGATTATTGCCGAACATGTCCCTCTACAGCCTAATGTGGACAGGCTGGCCACTTCACTCGGAACTACCAGGGACACGCTTCTGAAGCTTATATACAAGCTGGATAAGGCGGAGATTCTGGAACTCCTGACAGAAGAGCTCAAAAGCTACAAGAAGCTGGTTAATCCACAGAAGATCTATCTGGGCAATACCAACCTGATGTACGCGCTGTCTCCCAAGATTGATACCGGTACCATGAGGGAAACATTCTTCATAGACCAGTGCGCATCCGTCGGAACCGTTCAGATGCCGTCCAAAGGTGATTTCTTGGTTAATCAGAAGTATCTTTTCGAAGTGGGCGGAGAGAGCAAGTCATTTGAGCAAATTGCCGGCATCCCCAACAGCTACCTGGCCATTGACGGAATAGAAACGGGATATGGGGCACGGGTGCCTCTATGGATGTTCGGCCTTCTTTACTAATTCCTTGAAATAGCTTCAGTAGTGTCCGGAGAATTTTTCTCCAGACACTACTGTTGTCTTACATAAAGCACGCAGCGTCCTTTGTTTACGCCTTTACCCGTCACTTCCACGACAACCTTCCCGGCTTCAGTGCTGCTTTGAACAATAACAGTCAACTGGCCGCTGAAAAGGCTCATCTCTGGCTGCTGAAATGGCTCCAGACAAGTAGGGTCTCCATTTGCTATAGCCTTGAACGATGCAGCTCCTGAAACTTTTACTTTTACTTTCCGGTTATCCACAGGGACAGGATTCCCTTCCTTGTCAACAAGGCTTACATTAATGAAGCACAAATCCTCTCCATCTGAATCAAGTAGGGTCCTGTCTGGAGTGAGAACTATTGAAAATGCCGGTCCAGAAGTACGCACTTCTTTTTCCTCTGCAACATTGCCGTTGGAATCAAATGCGACAACACGAAGGCATCCGGGCTCGTACACGACATCATTCCACATAAGTCGGAAACGAGACATTGCCTCCCTGCCAAGGCATGGAGTGATACCGTCATGTTCTGCAAATGTCCTCACGCCTTGTGATATCCCATTGACAAATAGTTCTGCTGACGGATACGAGGTATAAACATATACTGGAGTTATCTGACCCTCGCGCCCTTCCCAATTCCAATGAGGGAGGATGTGCAACGTCTCATCTTTCTGATTCCACCGGCTCCTGTATAAATAGTAGCGGTCCTTTGGAATATAAGCAAGATCAACTATACCAAATACTGAAGAATGGTTCGGCCAAGCATCCGTGTCATATGGAGATGGCTCTCCAAGATAGTCGAATCCAGTCCATACAAACTGTCCGATGCACCAGTCATAGTCTTCATCGGCCGCCATATCCTCATCAGGTATATTGGACCAATCACAATGACCTGTATCATAAGATGAGGACTGATGGTCGAAATCAAGCTGGTCAGGCCCTATCTCAACAGGGAAATGATATACACCGCGTGAACTTACTGTAGAAGCTGTCTCACTTCCAAGTATTATCCTTTGAGGAAGAATATTGAATGCCTGCTCATACCTATTGACCTTATAATTAAATCCAACGACATCAAGTTGTGAAGCAAAGCCATTCTCGATGACCGAATCAAATTGATCCATACCGCAGGTTACTGGTCTGGATGGATCCTCGGCGTGATATAGGTTTTGAAGCCAGGCAGCCACCTGAACCCCTTCTTGACTATGCTGTGAAGGCACTTCATTACCTATGCTCCACATAACTATTGAAGGGTTATTTCTATAATGATGAATAAAGTTCATCATGTCTCTTTCTGCCCATATCCTTCCATCCCCGCTGTCCTTGTTGAACCAGCGATGGTATCCGTTCTCGCACTTGTCTATATCCCATTCATCAAAATTCTCGGCCATCACCATAAATCCCATCTCGTCGCATAACTCAACAAGTTCTTCGGCTGGCATATTATGAGAGGTGCGGATTGCATCGCATCCCATCTCTTTCAGAATTGTCAATTGACGACGGATTGCTGCCTTGTTCACGGCCGCGCCAAGTGGCCCCAGATCATGGTGTAGACATACTCCCTTGAATTTTCTCGGTTCTCCATTCAAAAGAAAGCCCTTTCCAGGACTTATTTCTATAGATCTGATTCCGAAGCGTGTCCGTACTCTGTCTTGGAGTACCTGTCCGTCCTCCCTTATTGTATTGTAGTTCTTGTAATGTCCTGCGCTCCTGTCGGTGATTATTTTTCCTCCCGTATATAATTCAGTGTCTGCATAATATAAAAAAGGGTTCTCGGGAGACCATAATTTAGGTGATGGCACAATCATTTGTTGTTCAATCTCTCCGCCAAGCACTATCCTTGTATCAATCTGCTCAGATACTACTATGCCATCTGCGTCGTAAATACGAGTATATAGCGTGACCGCATCATTCCGGTCAATGCCTTCGACTTTTGTCCGTAAGCTAACATTTGCATATTCATTACATATATATGGAGTCGTTACATAAGTGCCCCATATCGGCACGCAAATCTTTGGAAGAGTTATGTATCTTACTTTCCGATATAGTCCCGCTCCTGGATACCATCTTGACGATTTCGGCCTGTTTTCCAATAACACGTTGATATCGTTTTCCCCTTCGCTTATGGACGCAGATACATCGCACCAAAATGAATTATATCCATAGGGCCAGAAGCACACTTCAATCCCATTGACAAAGACTTGAGCTTCACTCATAGCCCCATCAAAAAGCAGAATGTGCTTTCTTCCGTCAATGGTCGCTTTATCTATTTTCAATGTACAATGATACGTACCGTTACCAATGTACGGCAGCCCTCCTGTTCGTCCGGTCTTCTCAGTTGCAATGGTTTCTCCATTCTGTACAACCGCAACGTTCTGAAGGTCGTTGGTTCGTTCAAACGGACCATATATAGCCCAATCGTGAGGCACGGAGACCTTTTCCCATCCATCAATTCCATCACTCTCATGCCCTTTCCGAAAATCCCATTCCCTGAGGATAATCTCATTTCGGGCATTCTGCCCCATGGCTGTACAAGCAAGGCAGAATGCCAGCAAAATGCTATAGAGTCTTCTCATTATTACTCCATAAAAGGGTCCATTGCCACTGTCGGTTTTCCGTCCTGAAAAGCACCGAGAGCATATCCATCGTTGAATCCATCCGGCGCTTCAGGCTCCCAATAGAAAACGCCCTTGCAACAGGACAGCTCCCGTGTCTTTTCAAGAAGATATGAAAGCATCTCCTTTGCAATTTCAGGATACTTCACCGGCATCCCTGTCTCGCATATCATCACATCCTTGCCATAAGCCTTGTTAACTTTCTGGATATTGGCGATGCAGGCATCGGTATTGGGTTTCCAATCGGTGTCGAAATCTCCCTTTGCGTCATTCCACCAGCAAGGATACAGGGACATCCCTATCATATCATATTTGCCACCGTTAGCCTTCAGCACCGAGAACAATCTGGTATATAAGCCGTTGTCGTGTCCTCCGTCCAGATGAACTATCACCTTGGCATCCGGATACACGGACTTTACGGCATCATAACCTGAATTTGTGAGGGCCGTATAATTCTTCCCTCCGTTCTCGTCATAGCTTCCCAGGGGCCACAACATTCCGGTACGGGTTTCGTTGCCAACCTGAACCCATTCGACCTCCACACCATATCTCATCAAAAGCGACAGTACTTCCACAGTGTGGTCATAGACAGCCCTAACCAATCCATCGATATCGTAGTCCTTCCATCCGGCAGGCAGTGTTTGATGTCCCGGATCCGCCCAAGTGTCACTGTAATGAAAATCTATCATCAGTCTCATTCCCAGGTCCCGAGCGCGTATAGCCTTGACAAGCACATCCGTAGCTGAGTTCCAGCCCTCCATCGGATTCACCCAGACGCGGAGCCTGATAGAGTTCATCCCTATCTCCTTCATCAATGCCGTACATTCCCTTTCCTGTCCGTCGGCATTGCGGAATTTCATCCCTTTGCTCTCCATCTCCGTAACCCAGCTTATGTCGGCACCCTTGGCATAAACCTCCCTGTTGATTGGCTCCGGCTCAAGAATTTCCGCCGGGACATGGGGAAGGGAGGATTCCGAGCAAGAGCAGCAGGCGGCAATTATTATTGCCGCCGTGCATACTCCAAAATTCAAAATGTTTCCAAACATCTTCATCATAACCTACTCTACAGGTGTCATTGTATATGAAGGTTCGGAGAAACTGCTCAAATCAAGTTCAATCTTGAATTTGCCGCCCTGCGCCGGAACTGTATTATCACTGTCACCGACGAGACTCAGTTTGCCGTCAAGGTCGGTATCGGCATATTTCCATCTCCAAGTGCCGCTTTCATCATCGAGTACGAACTTGAATCCCCAACCGACAGTGGTGATGTCGCATACGGCTTCCCATTTGCCGCTTTCAAGATTGAATGTCAGGCGGTCTGAATCAAGGCTCCATCCGTTGAAGTCTCCGGTCACGGCAACAGTAGTCACTTTCGTCTCGGACCAGGTCATCGTGGTGAAATCGGCAATAACGTAATTCATCCCAGTATTTGAACTCCAGCAATTCCATCCTCCTTCTCCAAGAACATACTGACCTTCGGAGTTGCTGCTGTAAAACTTGTCGTCGGCGTGGAACCTCCAGTTGCTGTAATTTGTCCCCCAGTCGGGATCAGTGTATAGGAATCCCTCGAATATACCTTCATCTTCCGTCTCTGACATCGTGCTGGCAAGTGAAAGTATATCTGAGCCTTCCTTCACATAGTAATACATCGATACGGTTGCAGGATAGTCAACCACAGGTTCTTCAGCCGCGCCTTCGCTCGCAGTCCACTTGTAATCATAGACATTGAATGTAATCGTATATGTGCCGGCCTTGGCTATGCTGAAGGCAGCCGACGGGCTTTCCTCATTCACAAACTCAAATGAATCCTCGCCAACCGGTACCAGTGAGAACGGATAGGCGATACCTGCTATCCCTGCATCTGTTCCCGTGGTTATGTCGAATCTCGAACCTGTACCTGTCACTACGACTGAGGCGTTGTCCGCAACGGTCGTGATGGTTCCGCTGTAGCCGCCTGCCGACTTCAAGTATTTCAGCTGGGTCTGAACACCTGCCACATCCACATTCACGGAAGGGACATCCACGTGCCACCAGAGTTCATTCCCCGTGTCCGCGTATACATACTGGCATCCGGAAGGTTCAGCAAACCAGCAGTTGTTTGAGGAGTCTCCCACGAGAGAGAATGCCGTCCAGTCTGCATTGCAGCCCCATACGGTTCCGTCCGCTGCAACGAAGAAGCAGTTGTACCAGCCCAAAGGGGTTACGGCAAAACCTTCATAAACAGATGGGGTGGCCGTCTTGCAGTGAAGTGTCGCAAGTACGGAAGATGCATCATTCTTATCTACAATCTGCATCCAGCCGGTCTCCACAGCATACGGTGTGACTTTGATGACCAATGTCTCACTGTAGATGGTCTGTGAGCCCATCTTCACGGCAAGCCGCGCATAAAGGTTGTACTGCTGCACCTCGATCATTCCGTGCTTCATCAAGAGCTTGTTCAGTTCTCCACCAGTGAACTGAATGGAGGTCTGGCCTTTTTCCAGGTACATTTCGGTAAATGAGGCAAATTCTTCCGATGCGGAGAACTGTATGCTCTCTTCGGTAATATTGTCAGGCAGGGCCACCGATGAATCGCTCACCTGAGGCAGAGTCCCTGCAGTCCATACGATTGTCAAGGCAAGGGCATCGGTGCCGTCGCTGCTCAGCACTATTTCCGTCGGGCTGGCGCCGAAGTCAGACGGGACACCCGGCTCAGTCACCTTCAACATTTCTCCATCCTTGTTGCAGGAAGCAGCAACGAACGCAGTCAAAACAATTGAATAAATCAATCTTTTCATAAATCATTAACATTAGAACCCGTACTGGGTATTGATTTCCTTCAGTTGTGGATTTGCAGAGATTTCTGCTTCAGGTATAGGAACGACCGCATATTTGGCATCCACATCCCTGCCATCCTTCACGCCTCCTTTCCAATTCCATACATAACCGGAAGTATAGAGGCCGAAGCGAATGAGGTCGGTGCGGCGTACGGCCTCGGTGTACAGCTCCCTTGCCCTTTCATCGAGGATGAATTTAAGAGTGAGTTCGGAATCGGTTATGTTGCCCGAATCATTCCCATAGGCGCGATGACGGATCCTGTTCACATAGTCCAACGCCTCGGCGCGAGTTGCACCCTTGCCTCCCCTCAATACGGATTCGGCCAGCATAAGATATACATCTGCCAGACGGAACATAGGATAATCGGTTTCAGCACCGTTCACCCTCGTGTCGGAAGCAATTTCTCCGGAATCCGTAAGATTGTTCCATTTGTTGATAAGCCATCCTGAAGTGGTCTCATCGTGCGCTGTAATCTCTTTCGGACGGTCTTGATATACATACTTTGTGTCCCCATCGACCTTGTACCAGCCTTCATCCGGAGTCTCGGTATATGCAGCCCTGTTGCGGCTTCCGAAATTGCCACGGCTGTCGCCGTCCCCAAACTTATCCACAAGCTGCGGACGTGTTCGCAGGCAGTTCCAATATGTCGCCACTCCGAAATCTTCGGTCATGCCGGCATCGAAGTCAAATCTTGTTGCGCAAACCATATATGTTCCTGCGCCCCAGGCTACGGTGTTGACGGCGTTGCAGGCAAGCGCAAAGATTATTTCGTTGGTGCGCTTGTGGTTGTCGGCATTGAAAAGGCGCGAGTATGTATTTTCAAGATTATATCCGCAGGCAATCACATCCTTGCAAGCCTCAATGCACTCATCATAACATGCCTTGCCGGTATATACCTCTGCATTGAGGTACATCCTTGCAAGTATGGCCAAGGCTGTTCCTTTCGTGACGTGGCCATAGGATTCGGACGGGAGGACGCCGTCCCGGCTCAAGTCGGTCAGCTCCGCCTCAAGGTAATCGAAGAGTTGTGCCCGTGAGAATGTTTCGGGGATATATGAACCTACAGGATCGTCCTCATCAACGAATGGCACTGCGGGGAACAAATCCATCGCGTGATAATACGCCAGGGCTCTCAGGCAACGGGCTTCGTTCCTCCATCCGACGATTTTCTTCTGTTCATCTTCCTTGAAGCCATCAATCTTGTCATTCAAGGAATTGCGGATAAGCTCGTTTGAAAGCGAGATGATATTGTATATGTGATAATACATAGCGGAAATCCAAGGGTCTCCGGCAGTCCAGGACTGATTGTTGAGGTCGGTCGTGCTTTCCCCCGAAGCCCAGACATTGTCAAGATTGTCCGTGGTCGCTTCCTGAAACATTATCAATGCCCTCGTGTAATTCTGGAAACGGTCGTCCGAAGATATGCCGGACTGGTTCACAATCATGGATGTGTAGATACCCGACAAGACCGATTCGTAGTTTGCCGCATTTCCATACACATCTTTGGATGTTGTCTCCGCATGTGGAAACTGGTCCAGTTCACAGCTCGCCAGCAGGACTGCCATGAAGAAAAATGCTATTATCTTTTTCATCTTTATTCGTTTTTTAGAAGTCAAGGCCGAGACCGAGTGAAACAATGCGCGGACGCGGATAGAACGAGCTGTCGAATCCGCTCGGGACCTCAGGATCCACTCCGGAGTATTTGGTCACGGTGAACACATTCTGTACGAGAGCCGAGAGTTTCAGACCCATCGTGTTCCTGAACACACGTCCGAAATCATAGCTGACCGTGAGATTGTCCATCTTTAGGAAAGATGCATTCTCGACATAGTGGTCGGAATAGAATTGGCGCGCCTTGAACCCTGTCTCAAGATAGCTCGAATGAAGGTTACTCAACTGAGGAGCACTGTACTTCATCGTTTCAAGCGCTCCCGTATTGACAGCCATCGCATTATAGACATAGTTGCCTATGCTGGCCCTGAACACGGCCGAGACCGAAAGGTTACGCCATCTGATACCGGTATTGAAGCCAAGGAGAACATCGGCGGCAGGAGAATGGTAGCAGTACCTGTCGTCAATCGTGATGCTTCCGTCATTGTTCAGGTCGGCATATGCGCCTTCAATCGGCCTGCCGTCCATATCATATAGCTGCTTATAGACGAAGAAGCTGTACGGAGCCTGCCCTTCGGTCATCACCTGCACATATTTTCCGTCAATCATCGGTCCCACAAGCGTCTGGGTCACTTCCCCGTTATCCACAAGGGTGAGGTTTGTGATATTGACATTCTGCCAGGTCACATTGGCTCCGATTTCCCAAGTCCAGTCCTTGGTCTGCACAGGCACCACATTCAAAGATGCCTCAATACCATAGCTTTCCATGTTGCCGACATTGGTTGTAATCGTCTTGCTGAAGTTCGTTCCTGCGGCGGCAGGCACCGTTGCAAGAAGGTCCTCTGTTTTTCTGGTGTAGTAGTCCACGCTACCCGTTATCCTGTCATCCAGGAATCCGAAATCAAATCCTGCATTCCAGGACTTGGTTGTCTCCCATTTGAGGTTTGAGACATATGCTGACGGCAGCCAGGTGTTCACCATCTGTCCGTCCGTACCGACATATTGGCTGTTTTCCGTTCCAGCCCAGTATACAGGGAGATAGTTGTAGTTGCCTATGCCGTCCTGCTGGCCCGTAACGCCGTAGCTTGTCCTGATTTTGAGATTTGTGACTGCGCCATTGCCCCTCAGGAATGGCTCCTCGGCGATGTTCCAGGCCACTGCCACCGACGGGAATGTTCCCCAACGGGTATCCGGTGAGAATCGTGAGGTGCCGTCGCGTCTGACCGTAGCTGTAATCATATATCTGGAGTCGTACGAAAGGTTTACACGCCCATAGCAGGACATAAGGACGTGCCTTTGGTCTGATGCCTTGTATGCTCCGTTCAAGCTCTCCCTTGCTGCGTTATATACATCTCCGGCTGGGGATGTGGCTTTCCAGTATTGCCAGTCGTATCCGGCTGTCACATCAATCTTGAACTTCTTGACTTCGGTGTTATAGTTCAGATATGCTGTAACGAGGCTGTTGTGCTTCTCCGCAGGGCCGTATGGGGCATAATAGCCTTTCTGGTCATAGTTGGAGGCTGCCGTCTCCGGCACGAATGTGTATCCTTCACCTGAAGCATAGTCATATCCATAAGCCAGATGCAGCTTGAGGTCAGGCAGAAAATGCATCCTGTAGTCAAGTTCAGAATTTCCGACGACCCTATAGACTTCGCTCTGAGCGTCGGTCTGCTTCAGAAGGCCAAGAGGGTTCTTGACGGCTTCAGGATTTGGCGAACCGTTGCTCGTAATCTCGGTATATCCGCCAAGGACTTCTTCTCCTGAATAGACCGGAAGGGTCGGATTGAAGGTTGCGGCATTCCAGATTGCTCCGGTTGGTGCGAAATGATTGTGATTGTATGCACCTTTTACATTTATCCCCAATTTGAGACAGTCATCGAAAAAGGACGGATTGAGGGAAATGTTGGCGGTGACCCTTTCCGCATTGTCCGTCTTCAGGATACCATTCTGATTATAATAGCCCGCAGAGGCCCTGAAAGGAAAGTTCTTGGCAAGGCGTCCAGAAACGCTGACAAGATTATCGGTTCCGAAGGCCGGAGTATAGATCTGGCTGTTCCAGTCCGTCCTCGCGTCACCCAGGAGCGATGTGTAGCTCTCATCGAGACCATTCACCACATTGATGAATTCATCGGTGGAGAGCATATCCGCAAGTTTCGTCTTCCACTGGACGGATTGCGTCGAAGTGACATTGACAGTGATTTTGTCCCCTGAGCCTTTCTTGGTGGTGATTATGATTACTCCATTCGAGGCTCTTGAGCCATATATGGCCGTCGAAGAGGCATCCTTCAATACTGTCATCGACTCGATGTCGGAAGGATTGATCATTGAAAGGAAATTCCCGTCGTTGCCACTGATGCCGCCTATTTCCAAAGGAATGCCGTCAAGGACTATGAGAGGGTCGTTGGAAGCATTCAAGGATGCACCGCCACGGATTCGGATTGTACTGCCGGCAGTAGGAGAACCGCTGTTTGACATTATCTGCACGCCTGCAATTTTTCCGTTGATGAGTTGCTCTGGCGATGAAATCAGACCGTTGTTGAAATCCTTCGTGCCGACGGAAGAGACCGAGCCGGTGAGGTCTTTCTTGGCAGCCGTACCGTACCCTATGACAATCGCGTCGTTCAGGAACTCCGTATCCGGTGCCAGCTGAACATCGATGCGGGTGCGCCCGTTGATTTCCACCACTTTCGTCTGGTAACCCAGATACGAAAAGGTAAGAGACCCGTCACTTGGTGCATTCAGCTGATAATTGCCGTCTATGTCAGTTGTCGCCCCCGTTGTGGTTCCCGTGACAATGACTGTAAGCCCGACCATTGGGGAGCCGGACTCGTCAGTTACGGTTCCGACAACTGTTCTCGTTTGCGCGCACGCATCTTGTGCACAGACCAAGTTGGCGGCAAGCGCCACCAGCAAGCTCATTTTAATAAAAAACAAGTGTTTCATAAAAACTATATTTACTGAATCGTCGCACAAGATGACCATACATTAGAAATCACTTGGGTAGTTGAAGTTGTAGAAGCAGAATATCCTCTATCACTATTCCAATATACTTGACAAGAAGGTGGTACTGTTTCACGAGCAGTCCAAGTACTATCGCTCAGATAATAATATGCACCAGTCTGCCCCTGCGTAAGATGAGTTGTAAACTTGTAAATGTTACTTGTTCCTTCTTGTATCATAGGCATAATCTGCCAGCTGCCATAATTGTCACTAGTAAAGGCTCCCGTAATATACCCCTTACAACCGCTGCCTGCATTTGACATATCTACTCGGAAAGTGACAGTGATGTTGTTTTCAGAAAGAAATTCTATTCCGCCATGATCAAGCAGTTCATTATTGAAATCAAAAAAGGCAACATTTTCCCAATTTGAACCAGTTCCCCATAACGTTTCATTGTCAGAGGATACCCATGCTGGCTCCCACGCGATAACTCCAGCACCGCCATTATTTCTCACGGCATTCTTAACCTCTATCAAAAAATCTTTCTGTAATTGAGGACAAGGAGTTTCAGGGTAGCCAGGAGCCATATTGCTCATTAGGTTATGACAATCGTCATTCCATTCCCTTGTCCATATGTGACCTGTTTCTGCTACAAGAAGTTTTATGCCATAGTCCTCAAGCAGATCAGCCGTAAACTCTCCAAGTTCTTCTGGAGTATATGACTGCCATTGAGGATAATATGAAATCCCAAGCATGTCATAATCCAAAATACCGTTTTGTTCGAGATTATACACCCAATTCGATGCATCGCTGAGAGTCATTGCTATATGTAATACAGTCTTGATATCCTTTGAATATGAGGAATTGAAATCCGCTACTGCTTCTAATCCGGCATTAAACAGAGTCACATTCCTTTGAATGTTTACAGGAAGCAATAACGAGTTATCACTGACCAAAAAGTTGTTATTTGTCTCATTACCAATTTGAACCAAATCAGGGAGAAGGTTTGAGTCCTTTAAGTCTGTCAGAACCTTTGTGGTATAATTATAAATTGAATCAGCTAGTGCGGTTGTGTCATTCACGACAGATGCCCATGCGGCTGGAACCAAACTTTGTTCAGGATCTGTCCATGTATCAGAATAATGAAAATCCAACAAGACGTAGAGACCAAGATTTTTAGCTCTATTTATACTTCTCTTTACATCTGCCAGATTAGAATAATTGGTCCATGTTGGATTGTGCCACAAGCGAAGCCTTATAACATTGGCCCCATAATCTTTCATCAACGCATACGGATCTTTATTGACTCCGCCTTCTGTATATAAGACTCCACAATCTTCAAGTTTATTAACATAGGAAAGATCTGCGCCTTTAAGAAATGGAAGTGCTGTGGACGACTTGGTGTCAAGACTGCTCATAGTGTTCTTCGTTAGAAGCATATCATTCTTGGAGACAGTCAATTTATTACAAGACGAAATCACGGCAAATAGGCATAGCAAGAGCCCCATCAATGCAATTAGATTTTTATTGGCTGGTGTTTTCATTGATTTGGTATTTTAGTGTTATGCTGTAATTTTAGCGATTGCAATCATGACTTAAAAAACCAAATCGGACAAAAAACAACGCTATTCAGACATCCCTTGAATCTCTACGTCTTGTGTATTCTTTAGGGGTCATTCCGTATTCCTGGGCAAAGCACTTCGAGAAGTATGACGAATTCGAATAGCCAACAAGAAACATCACTTCGGATATAGTGAACTTGTCCTCATCGAGAAGGATGGATGCTTTTCTCATACGTAGCTTGCGGATATAATTGACAGGAGAGGTGCCGGTAAGCTGTTTGAGTTTCCTGTAAAGCTGCTTATCGTCCACCGAAACGATTTCCGCCAGCGACGACACATTGAAGTTCTCCCTGCCCATATTCTCCTCTATGGCTTTGGTCACCTTTTCCATAAACAATTCGTCAGGGGACCTCTTGTCGCGACATTCGTTGAAATCCGGATTGGAGGAGGCTTCCATCCTTACGGCTTCTTCCATTGAGCCTTTCTTCCGGAGGAGTTGCGCGATTCTGAGCTGGAGCTTCTTGATGTCAAACGGTTTCGGCATAAAGATGTCAATGCCTATCTTGATGCTCTCCAGTTCCGTTGCCATATCTTCCTTTGCCGTAAGCATTATTATCGGCACCATTGCCGTATGATAGTTTTTGCGAACTGCACGCGAGAAAGTGAAACCGTCTATCTGCGGCATCATCTGGTCAACGATAATCAGGTCAGGGAATGTCTTGTTGATGACCTCGAGTCCTTCCTTGCCATTATATGCCTTAAGGCATTCATAATCGCGTGACAAGGTTTCTGCCAGGAATGCGACCATCTCCTTGTTGTCATCGATTATGAGTATCCTTGCCGAATAATTGTCAGAGGGTCTTTCCTCTTTTACGGTATCATTTGTCAAACAGGAATTCTCTCCGGTCAGCGGGATGCAGAATCTCACCAAAGTCCCGTTGCCGCTCTCTATGGAAATATGTCCTCCGTGAAGTTCAATATATTTCTTGACCATATACAGGCCGATGCCGCTTCCCTCACTTCTTTTTCCCTGCTTCCCCTGATAGTAGCGTATGAATACCAGCGAGAGTTCTTCCTTATTGATTCCGCACCCGTTGTCGGATATGTTTATAACGGCTGAATCATTTGTTCTGTCGAGTTTGATATCAACTGCGCCGCTGTCCTCACTGACATATTTGATGGCATTGGATAAAAGGTTTATCACTGCCGATTCCAATTTGAGCGAGTCTATATTGGCCCAAACAGGCTCTTTCGGGCAAAGCAGATTGACAGAAATCCTCTTTTCTTCGATGACAGCCTTGAATGTGTTGATGCAGTTG
The DNA here is from genome assembly GCA_964556285.1 of uncultured Muribaculaceae bacterium. Taxonomy (GTDB): domain Bacteria; phylum Bacteroidota; class Bacteroidia; order Bacteroidales; family UBA932; genus Cryptobacteroides. The sequence continues at coordinate 23,705 of CAZKVW010000013.1, read as the reverse complement.
TCCAAAAGCGAGCAAAGCTCCGTGTGGGACCGGATGAGGATATCCTCACTCTCGGCTTCGAGGAGTTTAAAGTCGAGGACTTTGTGAATCAGCGTGTTAAGCCTTAACGCGTTGTTGTGGATGACAGACAAGGTTTCCCTCTGCCTTGCATTTGTCGTCTCGGACAACATCTTGCTCACCGGGGCGATGATGAGGCTGAGCGGAGTCTTCAGCTCGTGGGATATGTTTACGAAGAAATCCATCTTCATATTTGACAGTTCCAGTGTTCTCTCTTTTTCCCGAAGCTCGAATTTCTTGATGTTCCTCATGTGGACAAACCGTGCGCCAATCATTGCAATCCCGACAAGAATGACGAAATACAGGACGAAGGATTGCCAGCGCAGATACCACGGATAAGGAATGACGATGGAATATGAGCTGATTATTGCGTCAGGATTGGAATTGCTCAACTGCAGGGAATACTTGCCGCCCGAAAGATTGACCAGGGATATGTGGTTGTTGCCTTTCCCAAGGGACTGCCAGCTAGCCTCATCACCGAATCTGTAGTACAAAGATTCGTCCGCCTGATAAGAAAGTGTGGAGAGTTCTATGACAATGTCGGACTTCCCTTTTATGTCCAATCGGTCTGCAGAAAGCATGTAATCCTCGTTCAGTCTCATTAGACGCCCGTCGGACACCAGAGATGTGATATGGACCGTGGACGCGGATGCGAAGTTTTCCCTGTCCGCGTCAATCCTTGCGAAACAATCCTCTCCGCCCCATATCATCACATTGTTCTTCTCGTCATACAGACCGCACAGATAATTGTCTAACGTATACGATATACTGGCAAGGTTCGATGTAAGGGGATCGATGATGAATATTCCCTCGGAAGAGGAGAACCAGATTCTGCCGTTTTCAATGACAAAGGAATGAATCTGCCTGCAATTCTCCGAAAAAGCGATCCTGTCGTTTATTTCGTTCTGGCTATCATATCTGTACAGTCCTCCAAGAAGGGTGTACCAAAGACTGCCTTCATAGTACAACATATTGTCGGCGTATATGCCGTGCCGCTTGACCTGCATCGTATTGACGTCGATTGACACGAGACCGTTGGAGGTGTTGGCCCAGATGCAATCGCCGCCGTCCTGCATAATATAGGCATTGGTCCCTATGCCAGACTCCTCGTTGAAATTATACAATATTTCAAGATTGTCCTTGCTGCATACGAATATGCCGCCCATATACGATGCTATCCACATCCTTCCAAGCCTGTCTTCCAGAATGGAATAGGCCCAGTTGGCATTTTTCCCGGAACCTGCAATCTGAATCTGATAGAAATCGAAGCGGTTTGTCGCCCCGTCATATCTTGCAACTCCTCCATCCGAGGCAATCCAGATGTCGTTTGAGCTGTCCTCATAGATGCAGCGGATGCGGTTGTGCCTCAATGGATGTTCTTCAGAATCCTGTCTGAACCACTCCACGTCATAAGGTGCATCAGCGCCTATATGGATAAGTCCGTTGTCTCCACCAAACCAAAAGTCTCCGGAGGAGTCCATCAGCATACTGGTAAAAAGATTTCCGTCACCAGATTGGACAATTTCGGAGAGATGTATGTATTCCTGTCCGACATTCGTTTGAGAAATCGAAACACCCCTGTCCGTTGCAAACCAGATGTTGTCGTTCCTGTCGCGAATGATGTCCCATATTATATTGTTGCACAGGGACTGGGGATTTCTGGAGTCGTGTACAATCTGTGTAAGGGAATTTCCGACGAAATCATATACGAACAGCCCCGCATCGGTTCCGATAAGGAGGTTGCCGTCGGAATCCAATGCCAAAGACTTGAAGGAGTTTCCTTTCAATAAGGCCTTCTTTCTGGCAGTGTTCTCCCGGATGTCATATTCAAACAGATGCCCTTCCGTCCCCACCCACAGACAATCCCTGTTCCTGTCCCAAAGGAGGGAGTTCACCATCAGCCTCTGCGGAATGCCCAGATCAATGAGATACCTTTCATCCGTTTCGCCGTCATAACAACTCAGGTGTTCATACGACGCAACAAACAGTCTGTCTTCGATTTGTTCTATTGAATATATGGTAGTTTCGGGGCCATCCCGCAGACCGACATTTTCCAGACATCCCGTGCTGACAGACAATCTTTGGAGTCCACAGTCACGAGTGCCAATCCACAAACAACCATCGTACATAGCAAGGGACCTGACGGCAAGGGACAGATTCTTTTCCTGATACGGACATCCCACCGTCTTGTCATCAAGATTGAACCATCTGACACCATTGTCCGTTCCGAGGCAGAGGCAATCTTCGGAAAATTGCACTATCGAAAACACCGGATTCCCGTTAGGGAAAGCCGGGTCGACGTATTCGTGCAAGTCATACCCGTTGTAACTGAACAAACCTCGTTTGGTACCGAACCAGATCATTCCTGAGTTGTCCTGGAAAATGGTGTTCACAAGGTTCGCATCAATCGGCAGGGAGATATTTTTGAATGACTGATATGACTGGTTCCTGTTCAGCGGATGAACCGGCATTCCGGTCAAATTGAATGACACCAGGAAAACACCGAGCATGGTCGCTAAATTCTTCATCTTGTCCGATGGCCTGATTCTATGAGGTTTGCAGATAAAACAATCACTGATGAAGCATCTCTTTAGCCATATCGTTCGCGGCGTCTATATCAATTGGTTCGAGGAAGATTTGTTCAGGAAAGAAAACATCCCGCTGAAATAATATTCTTTACCGTGGGACAAAAATACATTTTTTTAACGAGTTTTCCGTGTTCTCTTTTGTTGCTGTGATGTTTTTAGTAACTTGCCGCACCAAAAATTGCAATAACTAAAAACAATAACAATCATTTTCCGACATGTTGAGAAAGACCACCACCATCGCATTTGTAATGGCGCTCGTGGCTTGTGCGGCATACGCCAAGCCTGTCACGGTAAAGTCTCCGGACAGCAGGACGGTGCTGTCGTTTGAGGGGTTCAAGTACAGCGTCACAGTGGACGGCAAGCAGATCATCGCCCCGTCAGCCATATCTATGACTCTCTCGGACGGGACCCTCTACGGCGGCTCCGCCAAGCTCTCCCGCGTCAAGCGCAGCTCCGTGGACAATACCGTGGCCTCGCCGTTCTACAAGCGTTCGCAGGTGCGTGACCGCTACAACCAGGCCGTCCTCTCGTACAAGGACTTCGACCTCGTGTTGAGGGCCTATGATGAGGGGGTCGCCTACAGGTTTGTCTCCAAGTCCAAGAAGCGCTTCAGCGTCCGAGAGGAACAGGCGACATTCGCATTCCCTGCTGACTGGCAGTCTTATGTCCCCTATTGCCACGGGACGGATGTCTCGCTGGGATTGCAGGCCCAGACGTATGATTCGTTTGAGAACCTGTACGCGCACACCCCTCTGAGCGGCTGGGATCCGGCCAAGCTGGCGTTCCTGCCCATAGTGGTGGAGGCCCCGTCCGGATACAAGGTCGCCATCACAGAGGCCGACCTGCTGGACTATCCCTGCATGGAGGTGACCAATGTGGACAGCGACACGGCGGTGGAGGGATTCTTCTCCAAGGTGCCGGACAAGGTGTTCCAGGGCGGCCACAACAACCTTGAGGGCCTGGCGCAGACATGGAAGGACGTCATAGCCGAGGACTGCGCTCCCGGAACGGCATTCCCTTGGAGGATAGTGCAGGTGTCCCGTGAGGACGGGGAGCTGGCTGCGAGCGATATGGTGTGGAAGCTGGCGACTCCCTCCGAGGACAGGGACTGGAGCTGGGTCAAACCCGGCAAGGTCGCCTGGGAATGGTGGAACGCGTGGAATATCTATGGGGTTGATTTCGAGGCGGGCATCAACAACGACACATATAAGTACTACATAGACTTCGCCTCCAGGCACGGCATCGAGTATGTCATACTTGACGAGGGCTGGGCTGTCAACAAGCAGGCTGACCTGATGCAGGTCGTGCCGGAGATTGACATCCCCGAGCTGGTCGCGTACGGCAAGGAGCGCGGTGTCGGCATCATCCTCTGGGCGGGATACTGGGCCGTCAACAGGGACATGGAGAATGTCTTCCTGCACTATTCGATGATGGGGGTCAAGGGGTTCAAGATAGACTTTATGAACCGCTGCGACCAGCCGATGGTCGACTTCTTCACGCGCTGCGCCCAGATGGGGGCCAAGTATAAGATGCTCATAGACTTCCACGGGGCGTTCAAGCCTACCGGGCTGGGCAGGACTTATCCCAATGTCCTCAATTATGAGGGAGTGTACGGGCTGGAGCAGATGAAATGGCGCAAGACGGCTGACACCCAGGTGGAGTACGAAGTGACGATACCGTTCATCCGCCAGCTCGCGGGTTCCATGGACTACACGCCCGGGGCTATGCGCAACGCGACAAAGGACAACTACCGCGCAGTCTATACCGAGCCGATGAGCCTTGGGACGCGCTGCCGCCAGCTCGCCATGTATGTGGTGTATGATGCCCCTCTGATGATGATGTGCGACAGCCCCTCGGCCTACATGAAAGAGGCGGAGTGCACGGAGTTCCTCTCGGCAGTCCCGACGGTGTGGGACGAGACGCGTGTGCTGAACGGCAAGATAGGCGACTATGTCACCATTGCCCGCCGCAGCGGGAATGACTGGTATGTCGGAGGAATGACCGACTGGGACGAGCGGGACATGAGCGTGAGCCTGTCATTCCTCGGAGCGGGGGAGTATGAGCTGACGATTTTCCGTGACGGGGTGAATGCCGGCAGGGCGGCGTGCGACTATGTCCGTGATACCCGCAGGGTGACGGCTGACGACACGCTCAAGCTGCATCTGGCCCCGGGCGGCGGCTGGGCTGCGAAAATCGTCAAACGCTGACGGATTCTCCGGAAGATTCTTCGTCGGGCTTTGCCCTCCTCAGAATGACAGGGGGGCTCAGGATGACAGGGGGGGCTCAGGATGACAGGGGGGCGGTTCAGAATTCGTCGCGGATCTGGTAGTTGTTGCGCTCGGGGGAGCTGCGGGCGATGAGTTCGCCCACGAATCCGGCCAGAAACAGCATCACGCCGAGAATTACGGCGACCAGAGCCAAATAGAACAGAGGCTGGTCTGTCACCGCGCGGAACGGAGTCCCGTGCGCCTGGCGGACCAGCTTGGCTATGATGATCCAGACAGTCATCACCAGCCCGACGAAGAACATCGCCAGCCCGCTGTAGCCGAAGAAATGCATCGGCTTGCCTCCGAAGCGGCTCAAGAACCACAGGCTCAGCAGGTCCAGGAACCCGTTGACGAACCTGCTGGCCCCGAACTTGCTCTTGCCGTATTTGCGCTTGCTGTGGCGGACGGGCGTCTCCGTGATGCGGGTGAATCCGGCGTTCTTGGCGAGGTAGGGGATGTAGCGGTGCATCTCCCCGTAGACCTCGATGTTCTTGACGACCTCGCTGCGGTAGGCCTTGAGTCCGCAGTTCATGTCGTGCAGGCGAATGCCGGTGATGAGCCGCGCCGTGGCGTTGTATATCTTGGAGGGGATGTTCTTGGTGAGGGCGTTGTCCACCCGGTGCTTTTTCCAGCCGGAGACTATGTCCCATCCCTCCTCCGTCACCATCTTGTACATCCCCGGGATCTCGTCCGGCGAGTCCTGCAAGTCGGCGTCCATGGTAAACACCACCGCCCCCGCCGCTCTGCGGAACCCGCAGTACAGCGCGGCGGACTTGCCGTAGTTGCGGCGGAACCGCAGCCCGTGCACGGCGGGGTCGCCCTCCGACAGACGGCGGATGACTTCCCAGCTGCCATCGTCGCTGCCGTCATCCACAATAAGAATCTCGTAGGAGTATCCATGCTCCTCCATGACCCTGCGCAGCCAAGCGTGGAGCTCGGGCAGGGACTCGGCCTCGTTGTATGCGGGAATGATAACGGAGATGTCGGTCATAACAGCGGCAAAGATACTCATTTGTGGGAAAATATTTCTAAATTTGCCGCTTGAACAAGACTATAGGTATGACACTGGCATTTACAGACGGCCGAGTCCTCCCTTGGGAGGATGACGAGGCAAAGAAGATATTCTGGCATTCTTCGGCGCACCTGATGGCGGAGGCCCTTGAGGCCCTGTACCCGGGGGTGAAGTTCGGCGTGGGCCCTGCCGTGGAGGTGGGGTTCTACTATGACGTGGATTTCGGCGACAGGCAGATTTCCGAAGCCGACCTCGCCAAGATTGAGGACAAGATGCGTGAACTGGCCAAGAGCAAAGAGACTTTCGAGCGCATCGAGGTGTCCAAGGCCGACGCCATGAAGTATTTCAAGGAAAAGGGCGACCCGTACAAGTGCGAACTCATCGAGGGGCTTGAGGACGGGCACATCACATTCTACCGCAACGGCAACTTCACCGACCTCTGCCGGGGGCCTCACCTCAAGCACGTGGACGACATCAAGGCCATCAAGCTGACCTCCATCGCGGGGGCCTACTGGAAAGGCGACCAGAGCCGCCAGCAGCTGACCCGCATCTACGGCGTGACATTCCCCAAGAAGTCCATGCTGGACGAGTATCTCGCCATGCTGGAGGAGGCCAAGAAGCGCGACCACCGCAAGCTCGGCAAGGAGATGGAGCTTTTCACATTCTCTCCGAGGGTGGGCATGGGTCTGCCCCTGTGGCTGCCGCGGGGGGCGCAGATGCGCTACACCCTGGAGCAGTTCCTGCGCAAGAAGCAGAAAGAGATGGGCTATCTCCAGGTAGTCACTCCGCACATCGGCTCCAAGGAGCTGTATGTGACATCCGGGCACTATGCCAAGTACGGCAAGGACTCTTTCCAGCCCATTCACACCCCGCAGCCGGGCGAGGAGTACATGCTCAAGCCCATGAACTGCCCGCACCACTGCGAGATATACCGGAGCAGCCCCCATTCCTACAGGGACCTGCCCCTGCGCTATGCCGAGTTCGGCACCGTGTACCGCTATGAGCAGAGCGGCGAGCTGCACGGGCTGACGAGGGTGCGCGGGTTCACCCAGGATGACGCGCACCTCTTCTGCCGGCCTGACCAGCTCAAGGAGGAGTTCTGCAAGGTCATCGACTTGATACTCTATGTGTTCAAGACCCTGCATATGACGGAGTACAGCGCACAGATCTCGCTGCGCAGCCTCACTGACCACAGCAAGTACATCGGCTCGGACGAGAATTGGGAAAAGGCCGAGGCCGCCATCATCGAATCCGCCGAGGAGAAGAATCTCCCCACGGTCGTGGAATACGACGAGGCGGCGTTCTACGGCCCCAAGCTCGACTTCATGGTCAAGGACGCCATCGGGCGCAAGTGGCAGCTCGGCACCATTCAGGTGGACTACAACCTGCCGGAGCGCTTTGAGCTTGAATATACCGACGCGGACGGCAGCAAGAAGCGCCCCGTGATGATACACCGCGCCCCGTTCGGCTCGATAGAGCGTTTCACGGCGGTGGTGCTGGAGCACACTGCGGGACATCTCCCTCTGTGGCTCGCGCCGGATCAGGTCAAAGTGTTGCCTGTCAGCGAAAAATACGCGGATTACGGACAAAAAGTTTGTGATTTGCTAAATAATTGCGAAATTCGCAGCTCATTGGATTCCAGGAACGAGACCCTCGGCAAACGCATCCGTGAGATAGCCTTGTTGCGGGTGCCTGTGCTGCTGATTGTCGGCGAGAAAGAGGTCGCCGAGGGCACGGTGTCAGTCCGCAAGGAGGGCAAGGACGTGGGATCCATGAGCACGGAGGCATTCGCGGAGTGGTTCAAGGCGCAAGTAGCCGAGGAGCTCTCCTAGACGGATGACGCTATGTTTGTTTAACCATTAAGGAGTTTTAGTTATCGCAGCGCCTTACAGACCGAAGCCGTCACGCCCCAAAGGGCGGAGGCCGGATCCCCGTCAGCAGAAGTCTGACGGCAACGAGCTCAACATCAATGAGCGTATTACCGCTCCCCAGGTGCGTCTCGTAGGAGACAATATCCCGGAGCAGGGAGTGTACCCCATCGCCAAAGCGCTAGCCTTGGCAGATGGTCTCGGTCTTGACTTGGTTGAAATCAGCGCAAAGGCCGATCCTCCGGTGTGCAAGATCCTGGACTACCAGAAGTACCTCTACCAGCAGCGCAAAAAGGCCAAGGAGATGAAGTCCAACTCCGCCAAGGTCGTGATCAAGGAGATCCGTTTCGGCCCCAACACGGACGAGCACGATTTCCAGTTCAAGCTCAAGCATGCGCAGGGATTTCTCTCGGAGGGGTCCAAGGTCAAGGCCTCGATATTCTTCAGGGGGCGTTCAATCCAGTTTGCGGAGCAGGGGGAGAAACAGCTGCTGCGGTTCGCCGTGGAGCTGGAGGAGTACGGCAGGGCGGAGAACATGCCTGTCCTCGAGGGCAAGCGCATGTCCATGATGATAGCCCCTCTCAAGAAGAAATGACACAACAGTTACTTTTATAAAAACAATCAAAGAAAATGGCAAAGCTCAAAACGAACTCCGGTGCCAAAAAGCGTTTCACGCTTACCGGATCGGGAAAGATCAAGAGGAAGCATGCTTACCACAGCCACATTCTCACCAAGAAGACCAAGAAGCAGAAGAGGAATCTTGACCACTTCGCGCTGGTCCACAAGTCGGATGTCGGCAGGGTGAAAGAGATGCTGGCACGTTAGGCTCTCCTCAAGCAGTACACACAAAGTTTAACTTGGATGCGCAGTCACAAGAGCCGCCTGACGGCCACTGCCTCCATAAAATCAAACAATTATGCCAAGATCAGTCAATTCTGTCGCCTCAAGGGCGCGCCGCAAGAAGATCCTCAAGAGGACACGCGGCAATTTCCTCGCTCGCAGGAACGTGTGGACAGTAGCCAAGAACACCTACGAGAAAGGTCTCACCTACGCCTACCGTGACCGCCGCAACAAGAAACGCAACTTCCGCGCCCTCTGGATCCAGCGCATCAACGCCGCCGCGCGCCAGTACGGCATGACGTATTCGCAGTTTATGGGGCAGCTCGCCAAGAAGAACATCGCCCTCAACCGCAAGGTCCTCGCTGACCTCGCCATGAACAATCCGCAGGCGTTTGAGGCTGTAGTCAACTCCGTAAAGTAGACGCTGCGGGGTGAGATTCAAGGACTTCAGACACAACAAATGGGTACGGCTCGCTTTCTGGGCCGTACTATATGTGTTGTGGGTCATCTGGCTCGGCAACTGGTGGTGGCTGCTCGGGCTGGCGGTCATATTCGACATGATTGTGACCAAGAAAGTCCATTGGCTCTTCTGGCAGAAACGCTACAAGCCCGGGGAGAAGCGCAATGCCGCTCTGGACTGGCTCGACGCCATCATATTTGCGGTGGTGGTGGTGACTTTCATCAACATCTTCTTCTTCCAGGCTTTCAAGATACCGTCCTCCTCGATGGAGAGCAGCCTCTACACGGGCGACCATCTCTTTGTGGAGAAGCTCTCGTACGGCCCCAAGATCCTGCAGACGCCCCTGACTGTGCCCTTTACGCACAACGTCATCGCCGGGCATGAGTCCTACTCGACTCTGATCCACAATGATTACCGCAGGCTCAAGGGATTCCGCCGCGTCCGCAGGAGTGACTGCGTGGTGTTCAATTTCCCGAACGGGGACACGGTGCTGACTCGTGCTCCTGCGGACGACTGGTATGCCGTGTGCAGGGCGATAGGCCGCGAGAATGCGGTGAGGCTCTACGGCCCCGTCAAGGTGCGTCCCTCCGACAAGAAAGACCACTACGTCAAGAGGTGCGTGGCCACCCCGGGAGACACCCTGTCCATAGTGGAGGGTGTGGTGATGATTGGCGGGGTTCCTCTGGACGTGCCGCCGGGCATGCAGATGACCTATAGGGTGACCACCTCGGGACAGAGGCTCAACCCCAAGTTCATTGACAGGCTCGGGGTCAATACCGGCGAGCTCATCTATGACAGCCGGCTGCCCGGATATCCCGTGATGCCCCTGACGTCAGCCATGCTTGCAAAGGTGCAGGCCAATTCCAGCGTCGTCAGCGTGGAGTCCTGCCTTGAGCTGCCGGCCCCTGACGGGGAGGGGGATCCGGACATATTCCCGTTCGACCCGTCATACGGGTGGACAAGGGACAGCTTCGGCCCGCTGTGGATACCTGCCAAGGGAGCGACCGTGCGGCTGGACGAGGGCAACATCGCTCTCTACGAACGCATCATCACAGCCTACGAGGGGCATTCCCTGTCAAGGGGCGAAGACGGGCGGATAATGATAGACGGCAGTCCGGCGGACAGCTATACATTCGCGCAGGACTATTATTTTATGATGGGGGACAACAGGCACAACTCCCTCGACTCGCGGTACTGGGGATTCGTCCCGGAAGACCATATAGTCGGGCGTCCTGCCATAATCTGGCTCTCTACAGACCGGAACAAGAGTTTCCCAGGTAACGTCAGGTGGCGCAGATTTCTCAAAATTGTGTAAGCTGTGATTTGCATTAAATGATTTTTTGAGCGATATTTGCACCCCTGCATTTTGTACAAAGGATAAAAGACGAAATATTATGGCAAAGGTTTGTCAGATAACGGGAAGGAAGAGGATGAGAGGCAACAACGTCTCCCATTCCAAGGTGCGCACCAAGCGCGACTTCTCCATCAATCTCAAGAGGAAGAGGTACTGGCTCGAAGAGGAGCAGCGCTTCATCACGTTGAAAGTGTCCGCCAAGGGCATGCGCACAATAGAGAAGAACGGTCTCGCCGAGTCCCTCAGGGAGGCGCAGGCCAAGGGCTATGTCGGCATCGTATAAATCGTACACATCATGGCAAAGAAAGCAAAAGGCAACAGGGTACAGGTCATCCTCGAGTGCACGGAGCAGAAGACGAGCGGTGTGCCGGGCATGTCCAGATACATCACTACCAAGAACAAGAAGAACGACCCCGAGAGGCTTGAGCGCAAGAAATACAATCCTTACCTCAAGAGGGTGACTGTCCATCGCGAAATCAAATAACAACCACAGGAGGACTAATTTATGGCAAAGAAAGCGGTCGCTACATTCGCGGCAAAGGCCGGCGCCAAGAGCATGGTCAAGTGCATCCGCATGGAGAAGTCTCCCAAGACCGGGGCATACGTGTTCTCGGAGCATCTTGTAGAGGAGTCAAAGGTCAAGGATTATTTCGCGGACAAGAAATAGTTTCGCAAGATTTTTTCTGATTTCGACGGATTCTTCGCGGGCCGCTTGCGGTCTTGCTTGGCTTGACAGGGAGGGTGTCATTCTGAGCGATAGCGAAGAATCTGTTTTTGCGTATATTTGCGTTTAGCAAACTTCAAAAACGCTTTACTTGAGGACAGCGAGTCGGTATATATGGCGGCCAGTTTTTTCCAGAAGATACATCGTGCCATCGTCGGCAGGTCGCGGGTGGATGACGACACCCTTGACGCGATAGAGGAGGCTCTGGTAGAGTCTGACATGGGCGTTGACACCATGCTCAAGGTGCTGGATGCGCTTGAGGACAGGGTGGGCCGCGACAAATATCTCTCCCAAGACGAGCTGATCGGCATGCTGCGGGAGGAGATTGCGGCTCTGATTCCGGAGAGCGGGGAGCCGTTTGACTTCAGCCGCAAGCCGTATGTGGTGCTGGTGGTGGGGGTCAACGGCGTCGGCAAGACCACCACGATAGGCAAGCTCGCCTACAGGCTCCGCAAGGAGGGGCGCAAGGTCATTATCGGCGCTGCGGACACGTTCCGCGCCGCAGCCGTTGACCAGCTGCAGGTGTGGGCAGACCGTTCGGGCGCGGACATCGTCAAGCAGGGCATGGGCTCAGACCCGGCGGCAGTCGCTTTCGATACGGTTAGCGCGGCTGTGGCGCGAGGGGCTGACGTGGCTCTTATAGACACGGCGGGGAGGCTGCACAACCGCACCGACCTGATGAATGAGCTGACCAAGATACGCAACTCTGTCCGCAAGGTGATACCCGACGCGCCGCATGACGTGATGCTCGTGCTGGATGCGGCGACGGGGCAGAACGCGTTCCAGCAGGCTCGTGAGTTCGCCCGAGCCACCGAGATCACCTCTCTTGCCATCACCAAGCTGGACGGCACCGCCAAGGGCGGAGTCGTCGTAGGGGTGTCTGACCAGTTCGGCATCCCTGTCAAGTTTATAGGCACCGGTGAGGGCGTTGATGACCTAAAGGCATTCGACAAGGAGACATTCGTGCGGGATCTGTTCGACCCCGACGACTTGAAATGACAATAGCAACAACAAGACATGAAGCTCAGTTACACTTGGCTCAAAGAGTATTTGGATTGTGACCTGACACCCGCGCAGGTGGCCGAGGCCATGACCTCCATTGGCATAGAGGTGGATTCGGTTGAGGAGCAGGAGGAGATACCGGGAGGACTCGCCGGCGTGGTAGTGGCGCAGGTGACGGAGTGCGCCGATCATCCTGATTCAGACCATCTGCATGTCACCCATGTGGATGACGGCTCCGGAGAGCCGCTTACTGTGGTCTGCGGCGCGCCCAATGTGGCAGCCGGACAGAAAGTGCTGTTTGCCCGCATAGGGGCTGTGCTCCCCGGGGATTTCAAAATCAAGAAGTCCAAGATCAGAGGTGTGGAGTCATACGGCATGATATGCGCGGAGGACGAGCTTGGACTGGGATCCTCGCATGACGGCATCATGGTGCTGCCGCAGGACGCGGCGGTGGGCACTCCAGCCAAGGAGTATCTTCACCTCAAGACGGAGGCTGTCATAGAATATGAGATTACGGCCAACAGGGTGGATGCCGCGTCCCATATAGGGGTGGCCAGGGACTTGTACGCCTGGCTTGTGAGGCATGAGTTGCGCGGCAGTCTCCGTTATCCGGACGTGTCCGCATTCGCGGAAGGGCCGGGGGACGGCATTCCTGTGGAGGTGCTTGCCCCGGACGGCGCCCCCCGTTACACGGGCGTTACCATCAGGGGAGTCAAGGTCGGGCCGAGCCCGGAATGGCTCCAGAAGCGTCTGCTGTCCATCGGATCGCGCCCTGTCAACAATATCGTGGACGTGTCCAATTTTGTGCTTTTCGAGATGGGGCAGCCGCTGCATACATTCGATGCGGCAAAAGTGGGGGACAGGGTCATAGTCCGCAGGGCCTCGGAGGGAGAGCATGTGCGCACCTTGGATGGCGTTGACCATGCCCTGCATGCCTCCGATATGGTCATAGCCAACGCTGACGGCCCCATGTGCATAGCGGGGGTGTTCGGCGGAGAGGACAGCGGAGTGAGCGACAGCACGGAGGACGTGTTCATTGAGAGCGCGTATTTCGATCCGGCCAGCATACGCCGCACATCCAAGACGCAGGGACTGCAGACAGACGCGTCTTTCCGCTATGAGCGCGGGGCAGACCCTTCCATCTGCATCTATGCCCTCAAGCGGGCCGCACTGCTCATCATGGAGGTCGCCGGCGGTCATGTGGATGGCAAGATACAGGAGTCATGCCCGCATCCGATTGAACGCAAGCGTATTGAGATAGACTACGGCAGGATAGAGGCCTTTGTCGGGCAGCGTATCGGAGCGGATGTGATGGAGCGGATACTCACAGCCCTCAACTACGAGTTTGTCGAGAAGCGTCCGGGCGGCGCTGTGGTCGCGGCCCCGACTTATATGGTGGATGTGTACAGGGAGTGTGACGTGGTGGAGGAGATCCTCCGCATATATGGCTATGACGGCGTTGAATTCCCCCGGCACATGAGCATGTCCGTCGTCCCAGCCCCCTCACCTGATCCGGAGGCCGTCCGTAACGGCATTTCCAATTTCTTGGCGGCCAACGGGTTTGCCGAGATTATGAACAACTCTCTCACAAAGGCGGATTATTACGCCGGGCTGCGGACATTCCCCGCCGAGAAATGCGTGAGGATAGTCAACCCCCTGTCTTCGGATCTCAATGTGATGAGGCAGTCGCTGCTGCCCGGAGGGCTGGAAGTAGTGGCCTACAATGTGCGCAGGCAGATCCAGTCGCTCAAGATGTTCGAGTACGGGACGGTCTACCAGAGGCGGCTGGAGCGGGACGGGACTACGCTTGACGGCTATGCCGAGAGCTCGTGTTTCGCTCTGTTCCTGACCGGTACTCCTGACAAGTCATGGCGTGTGCAGCCCGGAGGGAGCAGTTTCTTTACGCTCAAGGGCTACTTGGAGTTGCTGCTCAAGCGTTTCGGAGCTGACCTGTACCAGATGAGGGCACAGGCTGCCCCCTCGGATTTGTTCTCAGAGGGCATGACCTACATGCTCCCGGGGCAAGACAAGCAGCTGGCAGCCATTGGCACGGTCGCTCCGGCATTCGCCCGCAGGTTCGGGGTCAAGCAGCCGGTGTTCGCGGCGGAGATCAGCTGGCCCGTCTTGTTTGAGCTTGTGAGGCGCGACAAGGTCAAATACAGCGAGATGCCCAGGTTCCCGGAGGTGCGGCGTGACCTTGCTCTCCTGCTTGACGAGCAGGTGGCATACGCCGACTTGCAGGCTGCGGCTTACAAGTCAGCCCGAAAGCTGCTCAAGCAGGTGAGCCTGTTTGATGTCTACCGGGGCGACAAGATACCCGCCGGCAAGAAGCAGTATGCCATGAGCTTTGTGTTGCAGGATATGGACAAGACTCTCACAGACCAGGATGTGGAGAAAGTGATGGGGAGGATACTCGCGACTTTCCAAAACGCGTTCGGCGCGAGCCTGAGGTGATATGCGTGCGTCGCGCCCGTTGGTCTGCGCGGCGTTGTGCGCCGCTCTGATGGCGGCCTCTGCGGGGTGTTCCCGTGGGGGCAGGGTCATCCCGCGCAGCGACATGGTGGACATCTATGCCGACCTGCTGATGGCGGACCAGTGGCTCTCCGACCAGAGAGGGGCGATGACGCGGATGTCCGACACGACGATGTACTACGAGCCGATATTCAACAAATACGGATACACTACCGAGGACTTCCGGCGCAGTGTCAACCGGTATCTGGATGACCCGGCGAGGTATTCCAAGATGCTCAAAAAGGTGGAGGCCAAGCTGGATGCGGGAGCCAAGGCTCTGGAGGCGCAGATAGAGGGGGAGGGCAAGGCCCGGGCGGAGTATGCGCATTGGAAGAGCATATACGAGAGGCTGGACCTGTATTATCCGTCCCTGCTGGCCGACACGGCGCGTCTGGGGGTGTCAGAGACGTTGGACTCCATGCTGCGGACTGTGACGGAGCCTGTGCGGTATGAGCCGCTGTTCCCGGCGGACGAGCCGGAGGGGCTACAGGCGGATTCGAGGACAGGGCTTGACGGTGGAGAGGCCGTTCTCGCCGGGGCGGCGGCTGGCATTGCGGAGGACGCTCCTGCCGGGGAGGCGGTTGAGGCTCCGGGCAGCGTGGCGGCGGCTCCTGTTGAGCCTGTCCTGATGAAAACGGACACGCTCCCAAAGGAGTTGAGGCTGCCGAAAGGGAGGCGCCCGTTGCCGGGCACGGCTGTCAAGGAGATTAAACGATGATGCGCGAAGAGACGGTATTCGGCCCGATTCACAGCCGCAGGCTGGGGCGTTCGCTCGGCATCAACCTTTTGCCCGTGCATGGCAAGCTGTGCAATTTTGACTGCATTTACTGCGAGTGCGGGTGGAATGCCGATGGCCGCTCGGACCGACGGCTGCCGACGGCTGCCGAGGTGGGAGAGGCCCTGGAATCCAAGCTGCGCGAATGTTCGGCGGACGGGACTGGGATAGACTCGATTACGTTCTCCGGCGACGGTGAGCCGACCCTTAATCCGGAGTTTGCCGGGATTGTGGACATCAGCCTGGCTCTTCGGGACAGGTATTATCCTGCGGCGGCGGTGTCCGTGCTGACGAACGCGACGCGCATCGCTGTGCCGGAGGTGTTTGCCGCACTTCGCAGGGTGGACAACCCCATTCTCAAGCTGGACGCTGTGACAGACGATATGGCCCGCAAGATAAACGCCCCCGTGGGGGCTTATCACGTCCGTGAGCAGATAGAGGCGATGAAGAGGTTTGAGGGCGAGTTCGTGCTGCAGACCATGTTTCTCAAAGGGGCGGGGTTTGACTGGGCTGACGTGCTGGAGGAATGGTTCGGCATTGTGCGTGAGTTGCACCCGAGAGAGGTGATGGCGTACACCATAGACCGTCCTGTCCCTGCGGCCGGGCTGGAAAAATACACTGCCCCGGAGATGGAGCGGATGCTGCGCCCCCTGTCAGACGAAGGATACAACATCAAGATATATGGATAGCATTCTCGAAAAATACGGATACGTTCCGTCACCAGAAAAAATTGGCCGCGGCATCGAGCTGATTGCCGCCAACCTCGAGGGCGTCAAGTCCCCGGATGTCTACCGCAAATGTTTCTCTCTCATGGACTTGACCACATTGCGTGGGCAGGATACGCCCCTGTCCGTGGCCGCTCTCGTGGACAAGGTCAATGACCTGCCGGAGAAATGGCCTGCTTACCCGTCCCCGGCATCCATTTGCGTGTACCCCAATTTCGCGTCCGTGGTGGCCGGGCGGCGCAAGAGCCCGAAACTGCATGTCACCTGTGTGGCAGGATGCTTCCCTGCCTCACAGAGCTTTATCGAGGTCAAGGCCAAGGAGTGCGAGATGGCAGTGGAGCATGGCGCGGACGAGATAGATGTGGTGCTGGCTCTCAACGCGTTCCTGACGGGTGACTACGAGACGGCGGCCTCGGAGCTCCGCACGATGAAGTCAGCCGTGGATGCCGCCGCCGAGGCGCAGGGCCGCAAGGTGGTGTACAAGGTCATATTGGAGACAGGCCTGCTCGTGACACCCGAGCGCATTGCCGCAGCATCGTTCCTTGCCATGGAGAACGGGGCTGATTTCATCAAGACTTCGACCGGCAAGGTGGAGGTCAACGCCACGCCCGCCGCAGCCTATGTGATGTGCGAGTGCATCAAGCGCTTCTATGAGGTGACGGGCCGCAAGGTCGGCTTCAAGGCCGCCGGCGGGGTGTCCAGCGCGGATGATGCCGTGTGTTACTACAGCATCGTGCGCACAATCCTCGGGGAGGAATGGATTGATCCTGCCCTGTTCCGTTTCGGGGTGAGCCGTCTGGGCAACTCCCTGATGAGCGCGGCGGAGGGGGCGACCGTCAACTGGTTCTAGAGGACGCGGAGTCTGGGTCAGTGGCGGGTCCAGCCTTTGCTCCCGCCGAGGAGCAGGGTGAGGGTCAGGGCGGCGAGGCATATAGCCGCGAACAGCCACCCGTGCCCCGTCATAAAGGCGAGCGGGGAGAATGTCACCAGGGCAATTTCCACCGGAGCGATAA
>CAZKVW010000013.1:0-6409 GCA_964556285.1 uncultured Muribaculaceae bacterium | reverse complement strand
GTCATAAAGGCGAGCGGGGAGAATGTCACCAGGGCAATTTCCACCGGAGCGATAAACATGTACGCGATGCCGTAGTCTTCGAGGCAGTGCGAACGCTGGTCGGAGTCCACCACCCGCAGCAGCGCGAGTCCCATGGCCACTGTGCCCGTGTACCATCCCCATTCAAAGATGGCTTTCTCAAACCAGAAGCTCGGCATTATCTTCTTTGCCGCGAGGAACACGTACAAGAATGTCAGTACCAGCCCGATGGCCAGGACGACCGCCAGAGGCAGCAGGTACTGTGCCACGGCGGAGAGTTTGATGGACGATATGCCGCAGACAATCAGCAGGTCTGTGAATGTGCCGCTCAAGTGCCCCACGGCGCGGGGACTGAAATGCTTGAAGGTTCCCGTCCCCTTGAGCAGCGCGACAATCACTATTCCGGCAATGAATGCGCAGCAGAACACCGGCAGGTCGAGCGACGGGACGAAATGCTTGACTGCCTTGCTGAGTCCCCAGCCGCCGAGCACAGACCCCAGCACGGCACAGAGGTTGAGTGTCAGGGAATCTATTGACATTGAGGATGTTGTCACCTCTCCGAGGGACTCTTGTCTCTCGGCGGGCACTAGGCCTGTGCGCAGCTCGCTGGGCAAGTCCTTGAAGTCCGTCAGGAATGAGGTGCACCCCTTGACTGTGCCTATCTTGATAAACAGCAGCCCGAGCAGCACGGCGCAGATGATGCCCACAGTGGCGGAGGTCATGGCTATCGAGAGCATGTCCTCATAGTTGTACCCGGCGAATGCCGTGCCGATGGCGGCGGCAGTCCCGTGCCCGCCGCAGAACCCGGCCGGGAGCGCCAGCCCGAACGCCGGGTTGAGGCCCGGCCACAGGGCGCGGACCAGGGTCAGCCCCAGCACCGCGCCGAGCGCCCATTGCAGGATGAGCCCGCTCTGGGCATATACCCACATCCTGCCCACATCCTTGTTGAACGCCTTGCGTGAGGCGGAGGTGAATGGCAGACAGGCGAACACGCAGGCTATCAGGATGCTTGCATAAGTGCCGGTGTGGGAGGACAGGGGCAGCCATCCCGCCCCGTTGGGGCCAAGTGCCAGCCCGAGCAGCCCGGCAATCAGCGGCGTGGGGATAAACAGCCGCTGCATGAGCCTCCATTTGACACGAATGACTTTGGAGATGAGCAACAGCAGGGCTATTATGCCGAAATCGGTGATAATCGTCCATGGGGTGAACGGGGATGCCGCCCGGGACTGCTGCAGCGAGATGGCCTGCTCCCTGCTGATTGAGTCCGTTATTCTCTTGTACGACAGGGGCAGCAGCCGCTCTATACGGCTGAACGCCTCTTCTGACATGGTCTCATGGCTGACAGGGACGTCAAGCGTGGTCATCTCCTCTGTGCCGGCCAGCCTTCCGTACTTGAACTCGTAGCTGAGGCCGCCGTCGCTGTCGAGACATTCCAGAGGGAGTGAGGCGGAGGCCACGGAGATGTACGGCCAGAGCCGTCCGGCCGCCCCCGTGCTGTTGAGCATGCCGTTGTCATGGAGCAGCCGCCAGCACTCGTAAGCGGTGTTGTCGGCGGGGTCTATAAACTTGAGGCTGTCCGAGATGACGGCTGCGTATGGCTTGTCGCCATGGCTGTCAGTGTAGCCGCGCAGCTCATCTGTGAGCTGCTGCATGGCCTCCAGACAGAACGGGTAGTGGGTGCAGCCGAGTATGATGCAGTCCAGCGGCCTGGAGAGCCCTTGGTCTCTGCGCGCCCTGTCGAAGAGGTTCATCAGGTTGTACCGGGCGTAGTTGTCCGCGCTGTTGAGCTGTATGCGCAGCGGGCGGCCTTGGGCATCGCGGCTGATGAATGCCGCTCCGCCGGAGAAGTCAAAGTTGTACGCGTCCAGAATCTCCGGATGAATGTCCTCTTCACCATCACCGAATACGGGGCCACGGTAGTTGTCGCTGAATGTGGTGAGCGAGCGGTCCACAAAGTCCCGTTCCTCGTCAACAGCCTCCGCGAATGCCACTCCGGGCTGGCTGAGTATCTCCAATGTCTGCCCCGACGGCGCGAGGCTGCGCAGAGTGCGCTCGTACACGCCGGAGGCGACAGTCCCCGGCGTGGCGAGCACAGCGAGCGTCGCAGTGTCCCGCGAGGAGACTGCGGCGAGCGCACTTGCGCTGCCCGCATTGACCACGCCGATTACCTTGACAGGGCAGTCGGCGGCGTCAATCATGTCCTGTATCGGGCCAAGGCCGTAGGCGGTAGCCGTGTTGCAGGCTATTACAACCATTTTGACGGGGCTCTTTACGCCCGATGGCGGGACATCCTCCCGGGAGAGGCTGTAACGTCTGCCCGTCAGGAACAAGGCATCCTTGACGGCAAGCTCACGCAGATAGTCCTCCTTGCCCTCTGCGGCGTATCTGCCGTATGGCATGTTGGCCTGGTCGCCGAGATATTGGAAATCCTCCCCGGCAAAGTCCGGAATGCCGTCGGGGACTTCCGCTCCTGTCTTGTTGTCAAAGCGGTCCATCGACAGCATCTTCTCGAGGACGGTGAAGCCTCCAGTCCCGCTGTCAAACACGCCGATGGGCAGGTTGCCGAGGTCAACTGGATAACGGCTCAAATCGGCATACCATACGGACTCCTTGTCATAGAGAGCCTTGCGGGCGATGGGCAGCAGATCCTGCTGTAGCCCGTCCGCTGTTGCGCTTGCCTTCGGGCTTGCCGGGAGCGAAGCTGTCCCCGTTGCGGCCGCATCACATATCCCCAACGCCGCAACCGTCAATATTGCGAATATCTTATTCATCTTGAATATCAATGTAATACACTACCTTGCGCACTCGCTGGCCGGCCCTGCAGCTGCTGCGGCTCCTGATCCGGATGCGGGCATCCCCGGCTCTATGGCTAAATGGCTCTGGAACGGATATCCGTCCCTGCGGGCCGCTCCCTGCGTGAAAACTCCTCCGCTGACGGGATGTCTGCCGGCGCCGGGCCGCAGTCCTGCGGACGGCGCAGTGCGCTGACACCTACAAATATAACGAAATAAATATTTGTTGTGCCGGACAAATGGATACGTTGTCATACATTTGTCCACGAAACAAATACAACAACTTTTACTATGAAGACACGACATCTCATCATCTGTGCCGCAGCGCTGCTCCCGATACTGCTGGCATGTGAAAAGGGAGAGGGCACTAGCGTCACGCAGGAGGTATCCGAGGCCGCAGTAGTGGGGCATGAGGAGATAGTGCTGGGCGAGCAGCTTGAAGACCCCTATTCCGTAGACAACATCACCAAGGCGATAGCGAGCCTGTACGGCACCAGGGCTGGCCGGTACGAAGTGACGGCTTCTGACTGGTACGTGAGGTTCCTGCCGGCAAACGAAGACGAATTTGACACGCTGCGGCGGATGGGGGTGGACCTCTTGGATCATCCGTTTGACTACAAGATTGTGGTTGACGGGGACTATTACCGGGATCCGGACATTCCCGAGGACGAGATCACTTGGCAGTATGCCGTAGTCAAGCCGGACTTCGAGTTCCCTTCCGGTATTCGCTATGAAGTTCTGGACGAGTGCTATATCCCCGAGACAGGGACTGTGACGCGAGCGGGAGACATCGATTTGGACTGGGATGCCATCGAGAGGGAAGCTTACAGAATCACCGGCAACGAGGACATGCTGGACATGCTGGACATGCAGACACGTGCCGGCAGCAAGGAGCCTCCTACAGGCTGCATCACCGTCATTGACCCTGACTACGGGGATGGCACTCCGCTGGGTGTCGCGGGCGTCAAGGTGTCGGCCAACCGCTTTGTCAAGTTTGCCAGCGCGTACACCGACAGCGAGGGCTACTACAAGATGAACAAGTCATTCTCGTCCGCGCCGAGATACCGCATCATATTCCAGAACAAGACCGGATTCGGGATAGGATTCAACATGCTGCTCGTGCAGGGGTCGGTGTCAACGCTCGGCAAGAACCCGTCATCCGGAGTGGATGTCTGCATAGACAGCTCGTCAGACCGCAAGCTTTTTTGCCGCAGTGTCGTCAACAACGCCGTGTATGACTTCTTTGACATGTGCCGTCAGGAGGAATGCAGCCTGACAGCTCCTCCAACCAACCTGCGGCTCTGGCTCTTCCAGAAAATCAGTTCCAGCAGCGCCCCTATGCTCAGGCAGGGGTCTCTCTCGGAGCTCAGCCTTGTCAAGAAATATCTCGGTGATTACGGCAGCATAGTCCGTATGTTCCTCCCTGATATCACGCTTGGGCTCAAAGGTGCGGAGAGTTATCAGGAGATATATTCGCGCACGGTGCACGAGCTTGCTCACGCGTCTCATTTCATGCAGGTCGGCAAGTCATGGTGGAGCAGCTACATCGTCAATGTGCTCACCTCATTCGTGACTTCCGGCGGAGTCACCTACGGCGCGGGCACAGAGGACGGGCACGGTTACTGCGAAGTGGGCGAGATGTGGGGCTATTATCTTGAGAATGAGCTGATGATGTCCCGGTATCATCTCACTTCCACCTCCAACGGGCTCAAGTACTGGTTCTGTCCGCAGATACTGATGTACATGAGCGAGAGGGGCGTCGGATACAACAAGATATGCAAGGCCCTGACCTCCGATGTCGCCGACGTTGACGCTCTCAAGGACAAGCTCCTTTCGCTCTACCCCGAGCAGAAGAGCATGATAGTGCAGGCATTTGAACGTTACGGCAAATGAAAGCGGCGAGAATTATGGCCTCTGCGGCTGCAGGCCTGCTGCTGTCAGCCGCCGCGTGGGCGCAGAACATGTCCTTAGGGACTAATGTGGCGGAGTATGCCAATCTGTGCACTCTCAATGCGGAAGCCTCCCTTGGGGTGGCGCGGCACTGGTCGGTGGGCGCGGCAGTGCGCTACAACCCTTTCTCGTGGTCCGGAGGCAGCGAGGGGCTCGGCAAACAGGCCAGGCAGCGGACATGCGCTGTGGGCGTGAGGTACTGGCCTTGGCACATTTTCTCGGGATGGTGGATGTCTGCAAAGGCGCAGTGGCAGGAGTACAACAGGGGAGGCTTTTCCTCCCCCGAGACCGCCGAGGGCGACCGCTATGGGTCGGGCATATCTGCAGGATATGCCTATATGCTCACCCCGCACCTCAATATTGAGATAGGCGCCGGAGTCTGGGGCGGATATGACAAGTTTGTCCGGTATTCATGCCCGACCTGCGGACGCGTGATTGGGGAGGGCGACAAGTATTTCGTTATGCTCAATGAGGTGCTCCTGTCCTTGGCGTATGTCTTTTGAGAGGACTGTGATCCTGGGGGCGGCTTTGGCCATGCTGCTGCCAGCCAGTCTGCTCTCCTCCTGTTCAGTCAAGGAGGACAGGACGGAGTGCCCCTGCACATTGAGGGTCAATTTGAGCCGAGTGGACAGCGGACGGCTCATGGAACGCGGCTATGATAAACTTCATATTGGCGCCGGCAGCTTTCCCGATTCACCGGTGCAGCTGGAGGGCATGCCCGAGGAGGTCGTATATGACATGCCGAGGGGAGCCCTCCATTTGTTCGCTCTCGCAGCCCCCGACAGCTGCGTCAGCGCGGATGGCGCTGTCGTTGCCCATGAGGGCAGCCAGTTCCCGGAGGTGTACGCTTATTATATGGCTGGGGCCATAAAGCGGTCGCTGACGGATACGGTACGGCTGCACAAGTCATGGTGCACACTGGAGATACGTCTGATGGCGGCTTCCGCTCCTCATGCCGCAGTGGAGGTCAGCGGGACTATATCTGGCTACGATGCCCTTGGGGAGCTTGTGGAGGGGCGTTTTGCGGCGAGAGCCATGCCCGATGCGGGCGGGGTCTGCGCCGTCAGGGTCCCGCGCCAGCGTGACGGCTCCTTGCGCCTGTCTCTGGAGCAGGGCCGGGCGGTGAGCAGGACATTCGCCATAGGGGAGTCCATCCTTGCCCGGGGGTATGACTGGACGGCGGATGACCTTGAGGACATCTCCATCATTGTCAATCTGTCGAGTGCGCAGCTGGCGTTCTCGGCGGATCTCTATGACGAGATTCCCGGCATGGATGTCGTGTTTTGACGATTTGCAATTCAGAAATAATTCTGTATATTTGCACTCCCTTATGCGCGGGTGGCGAAATGGTAGACGCGCTAGTTTCAGGAGCTAGTGGGGTAAAACCTGTGTGAGTTCGACTCTCATCCCGCGCACAAATATTTGGCTTAACTGCTTGAGGTTGAAGTCGCTAAAAAGCGGTGGAGTACCAAACGGAGCACCAAACGGCCGAAAATCGACGCTTGCGATGTGAATCGCTTGCGCATTTATGAAGACTTGCTTCATAAACTTACTTTCGTTAGAAGCCTTCCCCGGTTGTTATTTCTTATCTAAGGGGAGGGCTTCTTTTTTTCGTTATCTTGTGGAAGACTGCTGGCAATGAAACGGGG
>CAZKVW010000012.1:8730-38460 GCA_964556285.1 uncultured Muribaculaceae bacterium | reverse complement strand
AAGGCGTGGGATTCCGCGTCGCTAGCGCTCCGCGCTATCCCTGACCCTGCGGGGGCGCGTCATCACGTGTTTTCAGGCGCTGCCCTGCGGGCATGCGCTTTTCGTGCCTCCCCGCCGCAGGGAAAGCAAGCTTTCCCCGGCGAAGGCACGAAAAAACCCGGCTTGCAGCCGGGCTCTGAAAACACGTGTGATTCCGTTGGGATTCGAACCCAAGACCCACAGCTTAGAAGGCTGTTGCTCTATCCAGCTGAGCTACGGAACCAGAATCGGAGACCACAAATATAGCCAAGTTAACGGACTTTAGCAAGCTACAGGGACGGCTGCCTCACGGGCAGGAACACGGCATATTCTCCGTGCACGAT
Source organism: uncultured Muribaculaceae bacterium (assembly GCA_964556285.1). GTDB lineage: Bacteria > Bacteroidota > Bacteroidia > Bacteroidales > UBA932 > Cryptobacteroides. Next base: position 38,098 of record CAZKVW010000012.1, on the reverse strand, counting down.
GCGCCTCCGCCCCTCCAGAGCCGGGTCGTCAAAGCTCGCTCTGGTGACAAGGACGCCGTCCGAGGGCAGCGGGTCGTCCGCCTCCAGCTTGACGACATCCCTCCCAAGATACACATCCATGCCCTCCGGCCTGTGCACCTTGCGCACATACACCGTCTCCCCCGCAGGTATTTCCTTGCACAGGTTGCCGTAGCCGATATAGTCATTGGCCAGCGGCATCAGGGGTGAAGAGAGCAACGCGCAGACCAGCAACCCCGTCGCGAACACCCCGGCGGAACGCAGCCCCTGCCCCTTGAACAAGGCGACAACCGCCCCTATGCCTCCCGCAGCGAGTGCAATCCCTGCCGCGACCAGCCATCCGCCCTCCGCCAAGAACGGGACCGCTGCCGCCCAAGGGACATCCGCCATCCTGAGGGCGGCAAGCATGTCCTGCTCAGGAGCGAGCCACAGGTACAGCACAACACCCGCCAGAGCAACCCCCGCAAGCGCGAACAGCCCGACTGGCACAGCCGCCAGCCAATCCATGCACTTGCGCCAGCCGAAACGCCTCACCGTCATCGGCACGAGATATACGGCAAACGGGAATATCGGAGCAAGATATATCGCGAGCTTGGCGCTGAAGCAACTCAACATGACAAATGTCGAAAGTATCATGCACACAAACAGCTTCTCGTCCTCCCCTCCATGCCTGACAGTGGCAAGCGAAAGGCCCAGCGCATACACGCAGAGAAAGCTCCACGGCAGCAGCACCGGCCATATCAGCTCCAGATAATACCACACAGGGCGGCTGTGATGGAACGAGTTGACAGCCCTGCCCACGGTCTGGTGCACAAGCAGATTGTTAAGATATTCCACGCCTCCGTCAAAATACACTCCGCTGAACCACACGATGCAGCCGCCCAGCACAATCGCCCAGAACCGCCAGCCGAACCACCAGCCCAGGCTGGTGATGATGCCGCCTCCCTCCGAAGAAGACTCAGGCCCTGACGGCTCGGCTTGCGCGGACGCAGACTCCAAGGACGCGCCAGAAGGCACGGAACGTCTGCGGGCCGCCCACCGGGCCGCCAGAATATAGACAAGCGCCGTCACCGGAGGCACAAGCAGCCCCACAGGCCCCTTGGTAAACAAGGCGAGGAACGTGTACAGCGCAAACTGCCCCCTCTTGCCCCTGCGGAACGCATACAGCGCCAGCACGTCAAACATCACCATCAGCATGTCCATCCGCAGGAACACGCTCAAGCCAAGAAACATGGCTGCAGAGCCCATCATAAAGGCCATGGCGGCGCGGTCTACGGCTTCCCTGCCGCGCATCACCCATTTGTCCATCACAAGGATAATGACAGCTGCGGGCACAAACGAGAAGAGAGACAGCACAAACATGCTGTGGCGCCCGAACAGCAGCCTGCACAGCATCACAATCCACAGGTAGAGCGGCGGCTTGTCCGCATAAGGGATGCCTTGGTTGGTGAACGCGAACACATGACCGTCCCGCAGTGCCTCATCCGCTATGCTGAGATACCTCAGCTCATTGGACGGAGAGAAGTCACGTGTCGCCATCAGAGGTCCAAGGCAGGCCAGCATCATCACCAGCACGCACCAGACAGGATATTGCCTGAATATTCGTCTCATATCCGTTCAGAAACTGTATTTAAATGATTGCCTGACATGCCGCTCTGCAAATAGAATTCCCTTTGCTCAATCCGTCAGCAAATCGCCCGGATCCGCAGAAATCTCCCTGTCCGGATTGCCGGCGTCCCGGGCCGCCCCGGAATCTCGGTCATTCCCCGCCACGGCGGCATTCTGGGCATCATCCGCCCGCGTCCCGCGCCCCGAAAGGGCTATCCAGATGTTGCGGATGGACGCGAATATGCCGAACTGCCCTATCACCAGCACCCAGTCGTGACGTATGAGCCCATAGACGATTATCATCAACGCCCCTGTCACGGCCAATATCCAGAACATCAGCGGCAGGGATGACTCCTTGCGGCGGATGCCGTATATGACCTGATAGATAAACCTGGACTTGTACACCACCTGCCCCGCGAGACCGAATATCATCAGATTCAGAGGAAGCTCGTCATTTGGCCGGAATGTCGCCACAAACCTCGGCACATCCTGCAGCAACGCGCACATGACCACCACCGGAAATGCCGCCTGCAATATGGGCACTATATGGGGCAGGCGCTTGTACACGCCCTGCGCCCAGATGTTCCACATGTATATGTAGTAGATAAGCAGCTCCCCCGCAAATATGGATATGTCATGCCTGAGCCAGCCATACAGGAACAGGATCATCGAGGCCATGATGCTGAGTATCCAGAATGACGGCGGGGAGACGACCTTATGAGCCCTCTCCGACTGCCACCACTGGATAACGACCCTGAAAAAGAAGAGGATCTGTGCCGAAAAGCCTATCGCATATACCCACCAGGGACTGTCCATCTCAACAGATTGTTACAGGTCGGAGCTGCGCACCGAATAGTTGATATACCTCGGACGCATCCACCGGTAGGCAAGACAGTCCATGAACGGCCCTGCCAGACGGTTCCACAGGTGGAACTTGGATTTGCCGGCCTCCCTCGGGAAATGCCTCACAGGCACCTGCTTGTAGCTCGCCCCATCCTGCAGCAGCACCAGCGCGGGGAGGAAACGGTGCATGCCCTTGAACAAAGGGATCCGCTTGGCCACATCGGTATGCAGCACCTTGAGCGGGCATCCCGTATCCACGGCGCCGTCATGGGTCATCATCCTGCGCCAGCCGTTGGCAATGCGGGACTGCATTCGCTTGAACGGGCTGTCCTTGCGCTTCGCCCTGATGCCGATGACCATGGAATAGTCCGCGATGTCGGCAAGCAGCAGGTTGAAATCCTCCGGCGCGGTCTGCAAGTCCGCGTCTATATATCCGAGATACTCTGAGAATGTGCAGTCTATGCCGGCCTTGAGAGCCGCAGAAAGGCCGCAATTGCGCTCAAACTCGATGTAATAGAAGTCCACGTTGCGCTCGCAGGCCTCTCTTATGAGCTCCGCGCTCCCATCGGTCGAGCCGTCATTGACAAACAGGACGCAGGCTTTCATGGGGCAGGTGGGAAGCCAGGCCGCAAGACGCCGCTCCAGCCGTTCCATATTGTCCCGCTCCTGATAGACCGGACAGATGACCGTGAAACGATATTCGGAAGTCTTATTCATTCTGATTTGCCTTTCAGCCATTTGTCAGCGAAGTCCATGTAATGGTTCCAGTCTTCCAGAGTGATGTTGTGAGCGCCCTCCCGGATATGGTATCCGAGCAGCCCGCTGTCGAGTCCAAGGAAACTGTAGACCTTGCCGGCCTCCTGCAAGGCGAGCCTCTCCCCCACCGGGTCGGCCCAGCCGTCCTGCTCGGCGCTCGCCACATACACGGGGCGCGGAGCCACACATGCTATCAGTTCGTGCTGGTCGAAGGGCAGGTCGTCCTCGCGGTCATTGTATTTCTTGAAATTGGCACAGAACCAGTGCGGAAATGTCCTGTTGATGGCATGCACGGTCTCGCCTATGCGGCGGCGGGAAAGCGCCGCGCCGCAGCAGCCGCTGTCATTGGAAATGACCAGCGCGAAACGATCGTCGTGCGCCCCTGCCCACAAAGCGGCCTTGCCCAGACGGCTGTGCCCGAATACGGCCACCCTGCTCGCGTCAGCCCTGTCATAGGACTCCAGATAGTCCAGAGCGCGGCTCAGCCCCCACGACCATTCGGCTATGGCTCCCCACTGGTCCTCTTCCGGAGTCCTCTGCCCCTCCTTGTAAATGAGCCGCGCCATGCCGTTGCTGCCGCCGTCATCGAAGTCAGGCTCCACATCCCCGAGATAGAATGTCGCCAGCCCGTAGCCCCGGGAGACTATCTCCTCCACCGGCCAGCGATGTGACATGGACCCGCGCACTGCCGGCTGCCAGATGCCGTACTTGGAGAGCTGGCGCGCCCCGTAGTTGTCATTGAACGCGTCATGGATGCCGGGGTCATCCGCTATGGTGGTGTTGCCCTTGAAGTTGACTCCGAGGAACATCGGCATAGGCCCGTCCGCGTCTGCCGGGGTATATATCAGCAGCTGCATCTTGCGGTAGCCCTTGCCGTCATCGATAAATATCAGGCTGACCTCATGCCGGACTGCCTTGCCGTCAAACGCCGGCTCAGCATCCGACTCGACACGCGTGTAGAGCACAGGCACACGTCCGGGATCCTTGCCGAACATCTCCGTCTCAAAAAGCCCAAGCAGCTCGGGACGGCGGGAGCTGTACCATTGTTCCGCATTCCCCACACGAGTCCCGTCCTGCATAGTGAGGGGGTCAGGTAGAGTGTAAGGGGGAATGGCCTTGGGGTTGTTGTTGTAATAGAGCGTCTCCTGCTCTATCTTGCTCACGCTGTATGGCTGCACATTGGCGGCATGGGCGCAGCGCTGGGCGTTGACGACGCGCTCCTGCTCCAGATGAGGCGGCATATAGCTGTTGCCCTCCACATTGACCCCGAACAGAGCCTCATAGAATGTGCATGCGGCGATGTACCTCCCGTACCACAGAGACAGATGAAATCCGTCTCGCGTGTAATTGTCACGGGTAAATGTGCCGCGTGAGTTCTGTATGGCCGTGCCGACAGGGACAAATCCCATCCCGTAGCGGTCAGCGACCTCCTTGTACGCGCTAGTCACGCTCCTGTACATGAGGGCCTGGTCGTTGTTGTAGCGGGCAAATCCCTTGTTGGTCGAATTGTCAGGGTACGCCCAAGTCTGGTGCATCATCAGCCTGACATCCTTGGGGGTGCGCTTACGTGTGTACTTGACGAGATTGGCCATATAAGGCTCGTATGTCTCGGGCAGACCGCTGAATGCGCTCTTCTGCTGGAATGTCACGACATCCCAAGGCTCATCTGCAAGGGCGGAGGACAGTCGCTTGCCGTCAGTCTGGGTCATGGTCCCGTCGGCTGCGATTTTGCGGTAGCGGTACGCGGGGGCGTTCTTCCGGGCATTTGCCCAATGCTTCTCGAGCGAACAGCCTCCAATGTACATATTGCCTATTATCAGCACCTTGCCGTCAGCAGCGGCTATCTCGTGGAGATTCTGCTCCACGGCATCCTCACTGAAGCTGTTGCCTATGGACAGCAGACGCAGGGTATCCGGGGCTTGATTGCCGGCGAAAGCAAATGCCGAAGCGGCCAGCAACGCGGCGCCAACGGACAACAGACGGGTAAAACGCATCATAACTTTTTGTTTTGCCCCGTAAAGATAGGCATTTAATTACGAATTCACTATCTTTGAAAGACCGTTCCGCGCTCTCCGCGCTGGAGAGTCGGACGGCCTCTCTGTTTTGAATGCCAAGGAGAACGACAATGTTTACAATCACCAGCAAGCAAATGCTCACCCCTAATATCTGCAAGATGCGGATCAAGGCCCCGCTTGTCGCCTCGGCGGCTCAGCCGGGGCAGTTCCTCATCGTGAGGACAGGGGAGCTTGGAGAGCGCATACCGCTTACTATCAGCGACTACGATATCAGTCAGGGGACTGTCACCATAGTGACGCAGTCCATAGGGGCCTCAACGAAAATGATAAACTCCCTGGAAGAGGGACAGGCGCTGGACGATGTCGTCGGCCCGCTCGGGACGCCGTCCGAGTTTACCAAGATGAGCGCGGAGCAGCTCAGGAGCGAACGCTTCGTGTTCCTCGCGGGAGGCGTAGGCACTGCTCCCGTATATCCCCAAGCCAAGTGGCTGCACGAGCACGGGGCGCAGGTGGATGTCATCATCGGGGCACGCAACGCCGGCCTGCTGATATACACGGAGGAAATCGGTTCGGTATGCGACCGGCTCTATCTGTGCACGGACGACGGTTCGGCTGGATTCCACGGGGTGGTGACAGGGCAGCTTGAGGCCGTGGCCGCCGAGCGCGGGTACACCAGGGCCGTAGCGATAGGCCCAATGATAATGATGAAATTCGCCACCCTTACAGCCCGCAAGCTCGGGCTGCCTATCACCGTCAGCCTCAACATGCTGATGGTGGACGGGACCGGAATGTGCGGGGCGTGCCGGGTGAGCGTCGGAGGCAAGACGAAGTTCGCCTGTGTGGACGGGCCGGAATTTGACGGCTATCAAGTGGACTTTGACGAGGCCATGCGCCGTCAGCACCAATATACCGAAGAAGAAAAAGCGGATCTGGAGAAATATGGCAAATAGGATAGACAGACTGCAGCCCCGCGAGCAGGATCCCGCTGTCAGGGCGCATAATTTTGAGGAGGTCTGCTACGGGTTCACGCCCGAGGAGGCCAAGCTGGAAGCCACACGCTGCCTGCATTGCAAGAATCCGCGCTGTGTTCCCTCGTGCCCGGTGGGCATAGACATTCCCGGATTTATCGCCCGAGTCAAGGACGGCGATTTCGGGGGCGCAATGGACGTAATCTCCAGAGACTCCACCCTGCCGGCCATCTGCGGGCGTGTATGCCCGCAGGAGACACAGTGCGAGGGCAGCTGCATACTGGGAGTCAGAGGCAAGAGCGTGGCCATTGGGCATCTGGAGCGCTTCGTCGCAGACTGGGCCAGGGAACACCCCGATGACAACAATGCCCCGGGACAGGAACGGGCCGCCGAGGAGCAGGACACCGAGAGTGCATCCACCGCCGCAGGGCATGAGACATGCAAGACTGCGGAGGCTGGAGCCGGCGGGCAGAGTGACAGCGGGGCCTCCAAGCAGAAAGTCGCCGTCATAGGGTCCGGCCCCTCCGGTCTGGCTTGCGCAGGAGACCTTGCCAAGAAAGGTTACAAGGTCACCATCTACGAGGCCTTGCACAAGGCTGGCGGCGTGCTGGTCTATGGCATCCCGGAGTTCCGTTTGCCCAAGGACACGGTGGTGAGGCACGAAGTGGATGCCATAAGGAATCTGGGCGTGGACATCCAGACGGATGTGGTCATCGGCAAGACCATCACGATAGACTCCATGCTCGGTGATATGGGCTACGACGCAGTGTATATAGCCAGCGGCGCCGGGCTGCCGAGATTTATGGGCATCCCGGGAGAGAACCTCAACGGAGTATATTCTGCCAACGAGTTCCTCACCCGCAACAACCTGATGAAAGCATTCCTGCCTGAAGCTCTCACTCCCATCAAGGCCGGCCGCAAGGCCGTAGTCGTGGGTGGAGGCAATGTGGCCATGGACGCTGCCCGCACCGCGCTCAGGCTCGGAGCGGACGTGACCATCGTGTACCGCCGCACGGAAGTGGAGCTCCCGGCACGCAAAGAGGAAGTCCGCCATGCCATGCAGGAGGGCATTCATTTCCAGATGCTCACCAATCCCGTGGAGATTCTCGGAGACGAGGCGGGCAAGGTGAATGCCGTCCGATGCATCCGCATGGAGCTCGGAGAGCCCGACGAGAGCGGCAGACGCTCCCCTGTCCCAATCCCGGGGTCAGAGTTTGAAATAGCCACAGACACGGTCATCATGGCGCTTGGCACTTCGCCCAATCCCATGATTGCCCGCAGCACCTCCGGGCTGGAGACCAACCGGCGCGGATGCCTGTCCGCCGATCAGGAGGGGCGCACCACGCGCAAAGGCATATTTGCCGGCGGGGACGCGGTCAGCGGCGCGGCCACAGTCATCCTTGCAATGGGAGCCGGCCGCAAGGCGGCCGCATCCATAGACGCTTACCTCACAGGCCTGCGCCAAGAGCAATAACCATTCAACCGTCCGTACCATGAAGTACATCGTCAGAGTCATCAAATACTACATCTACATCTGCGTCATCATGGCGCTCATACTGTGGGTGCTGTCCCTGCTGCACGTGGTCGAGGGCAATGTGGCCTCCATGTTCCGTGACGGGTACAGATCCATCGGATACATAGCCCTGATGTTCCTTGCCGTTGCGGCAATCTATCCGAAGTTCGGGTTCTCGAGGAGAGGCGCGGTCATTCCCGGCTCCTATGCCGAGATAAGGGACGGCATCATGAACTACATGAACAGCAAGGGATACAGGCTGGAGAGCGAGCGCGGCGAGGACCTGACTTTCCGCCTGAGGTCTCCCCTTGGACGGCTGACCCGCATGACCGAAGACCGCATCACTCTCACAAGGGAGCTGCCCGGTTACAGCGTCGAGGGCCTGACCAAGGACGTTGTGCGGATAGCGTACGGATTGGAAAACGAATTCAAGGCCAAGGGAGACCGCCTGTAGGCCAAGGCGGTCATTTGAGCGCCAGCCGGGCCCCGGCGCAGAGGGCTTCGTAGAAATCTGCCCCAAAACACTCCGTGAGCGGCCTGCGCAGGAATTGGTACACCCTCACGTCCTCCCTCCTGCCTTTGTCGAACGCTGCGGAGCAGATGCTCCACCGGTGGAGGTTGAGAGCCGTGCCGCCGCCAGTCAGGCGGGTCACACGTATCGGGTACAGCGAGCAGGAGACAGGCTTGCGCCAGGAGCATTTCCCGGCAAGGAAACATTTCTCTATCGCGCAGAGATGCCGTCCATCTTCTCCAGCCGCCTCGTATGCGCATGCCTCCGAGCCGTCCACGAGCGGGGTGACTATGTCCTGCTGCACATCTATCTCGAAGAATCCTTTCCTCTCCACCGCCGCCCTGCCTGCGGGAGTCATCAAGGGAGAATATTCCCTGTAGTGGCGCTCAAGCAGCTCTATCTCACTCTCCTCCAAAGGAGCCCCGCTGTCTCCCTCCACACAGCACACGCCGCCGCAGCTGTCATAGTCGCAGGCAAACCACTCGGTGACAATCTCACCGGACACGAGGATGTCCCCGATTTGCAAAATAGCACTGTAGCCGCTGTCCATCAATACACTATGTATTCGACCTTGCTGCCCTTGGCAAAAATGGAGAGCATGTCCTGCACATCGGAGGCGCTGAGGGACTTGAGGGTGTCCTTGTAGCGGGTGGAAAAATCCTTGCCCTCCGAATACCGCATTATGACGGACTCAAGGATATAAGACTGTGAAGATTGGGCAATGGCCAGCTCCTTGGTTATCACCGCCTTGCAAATATTGAGGCCAGCAGTCTTGACCTCTGTGAGGGTGATGTCGTCCACAGCCCTGCGGATGACATGCACCGCCTGGTCAGCAGCCACCGGGCTGATGCCGGCGGGCAGGCCGGAAGACCTGGAGGCGCGGCAGGTAATGGACATGGTCATACGTTCTTGCGGGAAGACCTCTATATCATTGGACACCTCGGCATACATGCCGTACTCGCTCAATGCGTCCGTCAGAGCCCTCGCCATAATCATCTCCGCGACCCTGCACGCGGCAAGCCTCTCCATAGTGACAGGGGTCATGGATGACATGCTCACGAACACCTCCCCCTCGGACTTGACGTCTGAACGCACCTGATATGTGGACCAGCCGCTGCGCAGCCTGTACTGCCCCTGCGGACGCGGAGGATTGGTGCGCTCTGCGGACAGTGCGCCGAGCCTGCGCTGGAGCGTGGAAAGCAGGGTCTCACGATCCACCCCGCCTACGATGACAAGCATGCCGTCCCCGAGTTTAGACAGGCGGGACGCGGTATAGGCCGCCGTCTTGGCCGCCAGGTCTGTGCCCAGATTGTCAAAACGCTTGTACTGGCTGTACATGTAGTCAGGCCGCATTATACTGTCAGCAGTAGCTCGGACACCACCCTCGCCCAGACGCTGGAACTCCAGATGAATCTTCTCGCACGACCTGAAATAATCCATGTCGCACGGGACAGGCTCGCTCTCTGTGGCCATTGTCACCAGAGTCTTGAGCACAAAGTCCAGCTCCCCTACAGGAGCGCTGCCATACACCCGCGTGTCGGCAATCCCCACCTCGCGACGCAGCTCCACCCCTCTCTCATCCAATATCGCGGCCATGTCGTACTGGGGGATACCGGCTATCCGCTGCGCGGAGAACACATCGGAAACAAAAGCTCCCTCACCCTTGCCAAGCCCCTTGATATACGAATAACCGCCCCTCGAGAACAGGGCGTAATGGAAGTCAGACGCGCCCTTGACCTGCCGGTACACGACCCTGATCCCGTTTGAGAACGTCCAGATGTTCCCGCCGCTTACCGGCTCGGAGTCTTCAGACCGGAGCTTGACTCTGGGACTCTTGGGCATGCTGCTCCAGAGGGTGTCAGACTTGATGCAGGACGGCTGCTCATAGAGATTGGTCTCGCTCCGTACCGTCCACGCCTCGCGGAACGCCGCTGACAGATCTTCCTCCGCCACCACTCCTCCCGGAGTCTCATAAGTGAGGGTCAGGTTTCTCTGGGGGTCAAGCAGGGCGGAGGCAAATCCGGTGAAAATGCCGATGGTGCTCTCCCCTCCAAGGTCCTTGGACCGCAGGAACTTGAGCTGGTCTGACAAGGAGGACAGCCTCGTCCCGTAAAGATACGAGGAGATGCAGCGGTCGAGCCACTCGGCATTTGACACGCCTCCTGACGCGACCCTGCGGGCAAACTTGTGGATGTAGGTCTTGCTGGCGGAATCCAGCTCCTCAACGCTCACTCCCCGGAGGTCGATGTCCGCCAAGACATCGGAGAGCGTCTGGGTCGCCCGTACAAGGTCTTCCTCCGCGACATGCAGGGTGATGGAGAACATCTCGTCCCCGCCCCCTCGGGACGAATCCATGTATGACGTGCTGATGTCCGCCACCGGCAGTGCGGCGCGTCTGAACGACTCGGCAATCCTGCGCTCTATCACTATCCCGAGCTCCCCGCAGAGCATCTCGTTGACATACACCTGCATGGTGTTGAGGTACGCAGGGGGCGTGCGCGGGATGGCATACTCAACCGTTATCGCGGCCGACCCGGATGTGGAAGTCATCAGGCTGATGAGGTTGAGATCCTCGCTGCCCTCAAAATGATACGGCCTGGCAGGAACCGGCGGCTCCAGTTGGGGAATCATCAGGGAGAAGATGCTCATCTTGCCCTTGATGTTGTCCACAGACACGTCGCCGCTGATGACTATGGCCTGCTCCTTGTTGCTCAAGGAGCACAAGTCGAATATCATCATCAGCGTGGAATCAGCTGCGGCCGCATCCGATGTCGGCACATCCTCAAAACGGAATATATTGGCGCCGTCATCCGTCCTTATGAAACCCATCTCCTTGTAGCTGACCCCTTTGGACGCGAGAAAACGGTACGGGGACGGATCGTGGAAATGCGGCAGGTCAAGCAAGGCCTCCCTGGACTCGCGCTCCCCTATAGACTCCCTCTGCACAAGCGCATAGTCAGCATAGCCCCCGCTGCCCGGGTTAGTCACTATATAATATTTGATGCCGTCAGGCAAAGAGCCGGTCACGACCTCGGATGCCCGCCCCAGCTGGGGCAGCTCCTGCGCCGCAACAGAGACGGCCAAGGCCATGACGGAGGCCGTCGCGACGGCCTTGCTAATCAATATGGTAAAACGCCTCAAGGACATGCTTTGCACTCTAAACTAACTCCATTTGCAAAAGTAAGACAAAAATTATTACATTTGCGTTTTGAGATTCAGTTATTTCGGTTAGGCACTTGCACAACTAAATAAGCGATATTATGAAGAGAATGATTGCAACACTGGCGGCCATCGCCCTTTCGACAGGGCTGGCATTCGCGCAAGACCTGGCACAAGCCACAGAGACATACAACAACGGTGCGACAAATCTCAATCTCGGGGACAAAGCCGGCGCCCTGCAAAACTTCAAGAGCGCGCTCACGATGGCGCAGGCCCTCGGGGCTGACGGGGAGGAGATTGTCTCCAACTGCAAGGAGGTCATCCCCACTCTGATGCTTTCCATGGCAAAGGACGAGATCAAGGCCAAGAATTTCGACGCTGCGGTCACCTCCCTCAAGGAGACAGCCGAGACAGCCGATGCCTACGGGGCGGAAGAGACCGCGAAAGACGCGCGGGAGCTCATCCCATCGGTGTATATCCAGCACGGCAACGACCTGATGAAGACAAAGGATGCCGCCGGCGCCGCCCAGGCCTACAAATCGGCTCTGGAGGCTGACCCGGCCAACGGCAACGCCGCGCTCCGTCTTGGACAGGCTCTAAACGCGTCCGGAGATACCGACGGAGCATTGGAGGCTTATGAGACCGCCGCAGCCAACGGGCAGGCCACGGCAGCTGGCAAGCAGATGTCCACCATTTGGCTCAAGAGGGCATCAGCCTCCCTCAAGGCAAAGGAGTACCAGTCAGCTATAGAGGAGGCTGGCAAAGCCAACAGCTACTTGGAGTCCGCCAACGCCTACAAGATTGCCGGGACGGCTTACAACAGCCTCGGCAACAAGGAAGAGGCGGTCACTAACCTGTCCAAATATCTGGAGCTCTCTCCTAACGCCAAGGATGCCGCGCAGATTAAGGCGGCTGTTGAGGCGCTGAGCAAGAAATGAGGACTCTGGAGCTGCTCGCCCCTGCGAGAAACAAGGACATCGGCATCGCGGCGATTGACTGCGGTGCCGATGCCGTTTATATCGCGGGCCCGTCATTCGGAGCCAGGCGTGACGCCGGCAACAGCCTGGATGATATTGCAGGGCTGTGCAGGTATGCGCACCAGTTCGGGGCGAGAATCATGCTCACGGTCAACACTGTCGTCTATGACGACGAGATAGCGTCTGCCCGCAGGCTCATGCTGGACGCGCAGGCAGCTGGAGTGGACGCGTTCATAGTGCAGGACCTGGCCCTGATGGAGGTGGAGGGCATCCACGTGCCGATACACGCCTCAACGCAATGCGCCATAAGGGATATCACCACGGCACGGTGGTACGAGTCCCTTGGCTGCGGCCGGCTTGTGCTGGAGCGGCAGTTGCCCTTGTCAGTCATACGCCAGATAGCGGGCAGTGTGGGATGCGAAATAGAATGTTTTGTGCATGGGGCACTGTGCGTATGCTACAGCGGACAGTGCTACATGTCCGAATATATCGGCTCTCGCAGCGCCAACAGGGGCGAATGCATGCAGGCATGCCGCTCCCGCTATGACCTTGAGGACAGCCACGGCAAGACCCTCATCCGGGACAAGGCCCTGCTCTCGCTCAAGGATCTCCGGCTGATAGAGCGTCTGGCTGACCTGGCCGACGCAGGCGTGGACTCGTTCAAGATAGAGGGCCGCCTCAAAGACATCTCCTACGTCAAAAACATAGTCAGGGCGTACTCGACAGCTCTGGACGCTCTTGTCACCGCCAGTGCGGGGAGATACCGGCGGGCCTCGTGGGGGAAAGTGACTGGAGGGTTCACTCCTGCGGAGGACAAGACATTCAACCGGGGATACACCTCGCTGTACATAGACGGCAAGCGGGGGCCTTGGGCGTCGATGGACACTTCCGGGCCGACAGGCGAGATGGCCGGGACTGTAGAGTCTGTCGCACGGACAAGGAGCGGCAGCATGGAAATACGTCTGACAGGGATGCCCGACGGCATCCGTCTTTCCAACGGGGACGGGTTCGCGTTCGTCAGCGGACGCGGGACTGTCGGGTTTCGCGGGGATGTTTGCGAGGGGGCCGTCATCTGGGCAAAACCGGTGGAAGGGCTGCGGCGAGGAGATGTGCTGCTGCGCAATATGAGCATGGAGTTCGAACGGCAGATGGCTTCCAATCCGTGCAGACGGGAGATTGCAGTCTCCGCCACGCTGCTGGTGGAGCATTCACCGGCTGGCGGCTATGCGCTCACGGCGAAGGCCAGCAGTGAGGACGGCAGGACGGACTCCAAGCGGTGGGAGACAAATGCCGAAGCGGCACGGGATCCCGGCAAAATGGTGTCGGCCATAATCGCGCAATTCGGCAAACGGCATCTGCATTACAACGTGGAGGTGAGCAGGGTGGACGTGCGGACAGGAGGCGACGTGCCTTTCATCCCGACAGCCCGTCTCAACGCCATGCGTCGCGAGCTGGTCGAAGCAATTGACTCCCAGCCTGTCCGCCAGATGCACATGCACATTGGGCGGGCGGATGAATCCGTGCGCCTCGACGGGCACCTCACATACAAGTCCAATATCGCCAACTCCGCCGCACGAGCCATTGTCCTGCGGCGTGGAGCGGCCGCAGCCGACGAGGCGTATGAGCTGCGGCAAGGGCATAGAGACGCTGCTGCTGACACGCCAACAATCAACCGTGACGCTACGGGAGAGACTGTGGAGCTGATGCGTAGCCGCTACTGCATCCGCTACGAGCTGGGCCTGTGCCCGAGGCGTCAGGCACAGCGCACCCGCCCGGCCGGGCCGCTGTACCTTGTCAACAACGGCAGACGCTTCAAGCTCGGCTTTGACTGCTCCACCTGCGAGATGACCGTCAACGGATCTCAAAGGTGAGCTCCACGTCCCCGAATCTCTCCACAGAGCCGCTGTAACGCTCAAAATAACGGCTGGAAAGAGACCCCCTCCACACGATGTCATCCCGGGTGTTGAGAGGCAGCTCCACCGTGATGCCATAACTCTTGGACTTGACCTTGACCACGGCATCCAGCTTCCAAGAGGTGCGCGTCCCCCCGTCACTCTCTATAATCATAAATCCGAAACTCTCCAGCTGCGACGACCACTCCGAGATGAGGACGGCGTTGAACGGCACCCTCTGGCCGAGCTGCTTGCGCTTGACCACTATCATAAAGTCCGTCACCGACGGCGTATAGAGCAGCATCTCCGCCTCGGTGCTCGCAGTAAATCCCTCGACCGCACCGCACTTGACAAAGAACTCGCTCGCGCCGCAAAACCACGGGTCAAAATGGCGCAGCATAGTGAAATCCTTGAGAATCAAGCTGTGAAACTCCTCTCCGTCGGTCTCGGCCTTGGTGGAGACGATGATGTCATCGTCATTCCCCCAATGCGGATAATCCCTGCGAAGTATCTCCAACGACTCATAAGCGGAGTCATTGTTGGTGTTGACTACCCACACCGGACGCTCCATCGCCATCTGCTCGTTCACAGTGACGGTGCGTACACCCCTGCTGCCATCCGGCTGCTCGACAATCTCATATCCGACGTTGACCGAGCTCTCCCCTCCCGGATTGAACGTGACGACCGGCAAGGTCTCCCCGTCCCACGAATCAGAATAAGGCCAATATATCTGGATGTCAGAAGCTGCAAGCGTGCCCAAACGCCTCTCCACCTCGGATTCGACCGCCTCCGCATTCCCTGTTTTGGTTGCAGAGGCGTTTTCAGCCATATACTCGCGTATCAAGTCACGCATCGGTCTCGGATACCGGTCTGCGGATTTGGTCTGGGAGCCGGAAGCCCTCACTCCTGCCCCTGGAGTCGTGAGCAGGTCTCTCATCATATACTCCTCGTCATAGCCGTTGTCAGAAGAGCATACAACGGCGTCATGCACCTCCTGCATCTGGTCTGTCCCTACCGGGAGAGACGAGAGCATACGCGCAACGTCATCAAGAGAAGCAAATTCATAGTCAAGCGTAATCTCCCTTTCGCCAGCGGGGTCGCAGCCGGCGACAATCAGCGCAACGGCCGCAAATGAAGTAACAATCCTGCGCATATCAAGTAAGTTTTTCGTCACAAAGGGACAAAAAACCACCCGTTTGCGCAAAATGGACAAGCCTATAAACGTTTAGTGAAACGAACGTGCCTCACAGCCCCGCCCAAGTCATATACCGGAGTCACATCGGCAAACCCGTCCGCGCATGCCAGACCCATGACATCCCCCGCAAGCAAGTCATTTATCTCCACAATGACATGCCCGCCACCTGCAAGTAAGCATTTGGCCCAAGCGTCTATGGCGCGGTAAAATTTTAGAGGGTCATCGTCCGGCACGAATAGAGCGATTGCCGGTTCATAGTCGAGGACATTGCGCCGCATCTGCGGCTTCTGCTTCTCCATCAGGTACGGAGGATTGCTGACTATCAGGTCAAACCCTCTGCCAAAGGCGGGCATCCGCAGATCCGGCCGCTCAAGCGCGTCCGCCCGGATGAATGCTGGAGCATTGTCAGCAATCCCCTGCCCCCTGGCGACGGCAAGAGCCGCCTCGGAGATGTCCACGCCGACAACCTCGGCCTCCGGCAGGGCCGCCGAGAGACTCCACGCTATGCATCCGGATCCGGTACAAAGGTCAAGAATCCTCACCCGTCCTTTCCCTGCGAGAGCAATGGCTTGCTGCACAAGCAATTCGGTCTCGGGACGCGGGATAAGCACGTCTGGAGTCACCCGGAACCGGTGGCCGCAGAATTCGGCATAGCCCAGCACATATTGGACAGGCTCCGCAGCCTGCAGCCGCTCAAGGGCGGAGACGAGCGCATCTTCCTCGGACGGGTCAACCTCAAGCCCCGGATCAGTGATATGCACGTAGGGCTTCACCCCGAGCATGCCCTCGCAGAGCATGAGCATGATATTCCTAGCCTCCGGGCGAGGGTACAGGCTCTCCAACGAAGACACCCCGTCGCGGATAAAATCGCGCAGGAGCATCTATTCCTCCGAATGCTCTATTATATCCGTCAGGAAATCCGTCATCTCTATGCCCGCAGCACGCACCATCTTGGGCACGAGAGACGCGCTGGTCATGCCGGGAATGGTGTTCAACTCCAGGAAATACAGGCCGTCCTCCGAGAGGATATAGTCAGCCCGCACCACACCCCTGCATCCCAGATGCTCATAAATGCGCACGGTGGTGTCCTGCACAAGCGCGCGCTCCTCACTGGTGATGTGAGCCGGGCACACCTCGTCACTGTGCCCGTTGTATTTGGCGTCGTAGTCAAACCACCCGTTGTCCGTCACAATCTCTATCACAGGCAGGGCGCGTACCCCCAAGGCGCCGCGCCATACCGCACAGGTCAGCTCCCGGCCTGAGACGGCCTGCTCGATGAGCACAGTCCGGCTCTCCGAGAACGCGTACCCAACGGCCTGTCCGAGCGCGTCAGGACTTTCCACCTTGGAAATGCCGAAACTTGACCCTCCCGTGGTCGGCTTGACAAACACGGGGAATCTGAGTGCGGATGAGACCTTCCGCGCCAGTTGCTGAATGTCCGCCCCCTTGCGGACAAACACGTCTGGAGCCATCCGGATGTCATCGGCGCTCCTCAGATACGCCTTGCAGCTGTACTTGTCAAATGCCACCGCCGAGACGAAGCTGCTGCATGCGCTGCAAGGGATTCCCAGCATTTCAAGATACCCTTGCAGCTGCCCGGTCTCCCCGGGCGCGCCATGCTGCATCACATAGGCATAATCAAACTTGACCCTCTCCCCGTACACGCTGACCGAGAAGTCCGTCTTGTCCACCTCGGGCCTCGCCCCCTCGCTGAATGTCACCCTCATGGCGTTGCGGCGGCGCATGGCCACCAGGCTCCACCTGCCATGGCGGGCGTATATCTCATAGACGTCATAGCTGCTCCCGTCAATGCGCGAGGCGGTGTACTCCCCGCTCCGGCACGAGACCTCCGACTCCGAAGAGTCACTCCCGTAGATAACTGCGACAGCCCTGTACTTTCCCATATCCGTGTCCATTAAAAATCCAAGCCGCGTCCAGCAGCTCATATATCAGTGTCAGTCAAAATAATACGCCTCGGTATCCTGGGCGTTGGTGTTCTCCGTATCCATGTCACCCCCGCTGCAGCTCAGGTCCAGAGACATGCCGGCCGGGGCGACAAACCTGTCCAGCTCGCTGACCCCGAGAGTCCCGTCAGCAAGCACTTTCTTCATGAATATTCCCCAAATTGGGAGAGCCATATTGGAGCCGCTGCCGAGGGCAAGGCTATTGAAATGCACCTGCCTGTCCTCCCCTCCAACCCAGACTCCGGCCGTAATGGTGGGCGTGTATCCGATAAACCAGCCGTCAGAGTTGTCATTGGTCGTGCCGGTCTTGCCGGCAATCTCGCCTTTGAGGCCATAGACCGAACGCAGACGGCTGCCCGTGCCCTGATTGATGACCCCCTGCATAAGGTTTTCCATCAGATAGGCGGTATGGTCGCTGATAGCCTCCCGGTTGCGGTTGGAGAACTCGCCGAGCAGGTTGCCCTCGCTGTCCTCTATGCGCGTGACAAATATCGGCTCCACATACACCCCCTTGGAGGGGAATGTGTTGTATGCTGACACCATCTCGTACAGCGAGATGTCAGCCGGCCCCACACACAAGGACGGCACTGCGTCCACGTGGCTGTGTATGCCCATCTGATGCATCATGTCCACCATGGCCTCCGGGCCGAACTGCTTCATCAGATACGCCGAGATGTTGTTGGAACTGTGGGTGAGCCCCCATTTGAGGGTCACTGTCTTGCCTATCCATTCCTGCCTGTCAGTGCTGCGCGGGGTCCAGACGTCATCATTGACAATGAATGACTGCGGGACATTGACCACCTTGTCGCATGGGGTCATGCCGCCGTTCATGGCGAGGGTGTAGAGGAACGGCTTGATGGTGGATCCCACCTGCCGCTTGCCCTGCCGGACATTGTCATATTTGAAATAACGGTAATTGGGGCCGCCGACATACGCCTTGACATGGCCGGTGCCCGGCTCAATGGCAAAGAACGCCGCCCGCAGAATGCCCTTGTAGTACCGGATGGAGTCATCGGGAGTCATCACGGTGTCTATGCTGCCCTTGGCATTCCACGCGAACACCCTCATCTCCCTCGGGACGGAGAAGCTCGCCATGATCTCGGACTCAGGGATTCCCTCCTTCTTGCCCATGCGGTACCGGTCGCTCCACCGCCTGGCCTGCTGCATGAGCTTGCCCACCAGCTCGGAGTCCGTGCCCGAAGCGAACGGCCTCTTGCTGTTGTAACGCTGCTCCTGCTCGAACGAACGTTGGAGCGTCTTGCCGAGATGCTGCGCGACAGCCTCCTCGGCATATTTCTGCATCTTGTAATTGATGGTCGTATATATCTTGAGGCCGTCCTTGTCCAGATTGTAGGAGCTGCCGTCCGGCTTGCGGTTCTTGTTGAGCCAGCCATACAGGTCATCAGTCGCCCACAGCAGGGAGTCAGCAGAATAATCCTCCACATAAGTGTAATCCTGGCGGCGCGGCTTGCCGGCATTCATCACCCTGCGCAGCATATCGCGGAAATAGGGCGCAAGCCCCGAATTGTGATCCTGCACACGGTACTGCGAGACATCAAGGGGCAGCTGCTTGAGGGAGTCGCACTCGTGCCGGGTGAGGAAGTCCGACTTGCGCATGCGGTCCAGCACGAGGTTGCGGCGGTTCAGGGAGGCTTCAGGATGCAGGACGGGATTGTATCCGGTAGGCTTGTTGATCATGCCCACGAGCACAGCCGCCTCCTGCACCTCCAAGTCGGACGGCTCCTTGGCAAAGAACGTCTCCGAGGCCGACTTGATGCCGTAAGCGCCGCTGCCGAAGAATATGGAGTTGAAATACATGTCCATAATCTCGTCCTTGGTGTAGTTGCGCTCTATCTTGACCGCCGTTATCCATTCCTTGAACTTCGTCCATACGAGCCTTATCTTGCCGGCCCCCTCCTGACGCGGATAGAGGGTCTTTGCGAGCTGCTGGGTGATGGTGCTGCCTCCGCCCTGGCTCGAACGCCGGAGCAGCAGTGTCTTGAACCCGACACGGCCGAGTCCCACCAGGTCTATGCCCGAATGCTTGTAGAAGCGCTTGTCCTCCGTGGCGACGGCCGCCTTGACCAGCCAAGGCGACAGCTCCTCATAGCTGACAAAAGTCCTGTTCTCAATATGGAATGTGGTCAGGATCTCGCCGTCCTCGGCTATGACCTGCGTGGCGAGCTTGCTGTCAGGATTCTCAAGCTCCTCGAACGACGGTATGCGCGCGAACGCCCACACCGCCAGTATCATCAGAGCCAGCAGCGCGACCGGCGCGAGGATGATGATCCAGAACCATTTCACTATCTTCTTACGTGTGCGATCTGTCATATGGTAATCAAACAGCTCCTAAAACCCGGCTCCCCTCAAAAATCCGGGGCGCGTCCCGTGCGCCAAAACGGATCCTGTCAGGTCTGCCCACAAGCCACAAAAGTAACGATTAATTTGAAAATTCCCGAGATTGTGGTTTTCTTTGCAGAATCTAACGGAATATCATGGAGGGGAATCTAGTCATAGTCGAATCACCGGCCAAGGCCAAGACAATACAGAGATTTCTTGGGGAGTCATACATAGTGAGGCCAAGTTTCGGGCACATCCGGGACTTGAGCGACAAGGATCTCGGCATCGACATCGCACACGATTTCGCGCCGCAGTACGTCATTCCCGCAGACAAGAAGAAAGTGGTGTCGGAGCTGAAAAAGCTGGCGGGGCAGGCGCAGACGGTGTGGCTCGCGTCTGATGAGGACCGGGAGGGGGAGGCCATCTCATGGCATCTCAAGGAGACGCTCGGGCTGGACCCCGCGAGGACGAGGCGTATAGCGTTCCACGAGATCACCAAGCCGGCCATCGAGAATGCGGTGGCGCACCCCAGGGACATCGACATGAATCTCGTCAACGCCCAGCAGGCGCGCAGGGTGCTGGACCGGCTGGTAGGATTTGAGCTGTCGCCGGTGCTCTGGCGCAAGGTCGGCCCCAAGCTCTCGGCAGGGCGTGTGCAGTCCGTGGCCCTCAGGCTGATCTGTGACCGTGAGAAAGAGATCATGGCATTTGAGGGCAAGCCGTTCTACAGGGTGGAGGGGACATTCCACCCGGAGGGCAAGGCCGCGTCCGTCAAGCTCAAGGCCGTGCTCGACACCAGATTTGACAGCATCGGGGACGCGAGGCGATTCCTGGAGGACAGCATAGGGGCCACGTACAAGGTCAGCGGCATGGAGGACAAGGAGGGCAAGAGGACTCCGGCTGCGCCCTTCACGACTTCCACACTGCAGCAGGAGGCTTCGCGCGTGTTGCGCATGCCCGTGGGAGTGACCATGCGGGTGGCTCAGAGCCTCTACGAGAGAGGACTTATCACCTACATGAGGACAGACTCCACCAACCTGTCCTCCCTGGCTGTCAACTCAGCCAAGCAATACATCACCAGTCACTTCGGTGCGCAGTACTCCAGGCCGCGCCAGTACAAGACCACCTCCAAGGGGGCGCAAGAGGCGCACGAGGCCATACGCCCCACTTTTATAGACCACGTTGAGATAGAGGGCACCGCCCAGGAGCAAAAGCTCTACAGGCTCATCTGGAGACGCACATTGGCCTCCCAGATGGCGGACGCGTCACTGCTCACATCCACGGTGAGCGTCGCCTCGGACTGCAGGAGCGAGAAGTTCGTGGCGCAGGCGGCAAAGGTGCTGTTTGACGGCTTCCTCAAACTGTACATGGAGAGCAGGGATGACGATGAGGACGAGCGTCAGGAGGCCGTATTGCCGGAGCTTTCCATAGGAGATGCCCTGACCGCGACATCCGTCACGGCCGAATGCAAATTTTCCGCCGCCCCGCCACGCTATACCGAGGCGACGCTCGTCAAGACCTTGGAAAAGCTCGGCATCGGCCGTCCGTCCACCTACGCCCCCACCATCTCCACTCTCACTACAGGCAGGGGCTATGTGGTCAAGGGCGACAAGCAGGGGCGCAAGATTCCTGTGGAGAATCTCACCCTCCGAGGCGGGACAATCAGCTCCTCCCGCAAGGAGGAGACCGTGGGAGCAGAGAAAGGCAGGCTGCTGCCCCAAGAGATAGGCATGCTGGTGTCGGACTACCTGACCGCCAACTTCCCCGACATTATGAACTATGACTTCACCGCAAATGTCGAGCAGGAGTTTGACAGCATAGCGGCAGGGGACATGCGCTGGAATGAGGTCATCCGGGATTTCTACACCCCGTTCCACCGGAAGGTGGAAGACGCCATCCAGTCCAAAGAATACGCAAGGGTGGAGCGGGTGATAGGCGTAGCTCCCGACGGGGAAACGGTGACTGGCAAGTTCGGGCATTACGGCCCGTATGTGCAGAAAGGGCCTGCGGAGAAACGCCAGTTCGCGAGCCTCGACAAGGGGCAGCTCATAGAGAACATCACACTTGAGGAGGCCCTCAAACTGTTTGAGTTCCCACGCAAGCTTGGCTCCATCGACGGCAAGGACATCACTGTCCTCAAGGGGCGTTTCGGCCCTTACATCAAATACGGGGATGAGAACATTTCCCTCCCGAGAGGGACGGATCCCGGCCGCGTGAGTCTCGACGACTGCGCCTCAATCATCCGCGAAAACAAGGACAAGGGAGCACGTGTCTCTGTCATAGCCCAATGGCCCGACAGTGACATCACCATAGTCAACGGGCTGTACGGCCCCTACATCAAGCACGCCGGGGCCAACTACAAGATTCCCAAGGGGCAGGATGCCTCCGCTCTTGACGAATCGGCATGCAAGGCCCTCATAGACAGCTCCCAGCCTACTGGCAGGGGGCGCAGACGCACGGCAAACAGCAAGAAAACAACCAAATAATTAATCACTGACCCTATGTCAAACTCTCATCAAATCGACAAGACAGACCGGAAGATACTCTCCTTGCTGGTCAATGACGCCCGTATGCCCTATCTGGAAATAGCAAGGGAATGCGGCCTGTCAGGCGCGGCCATTCACCAGAGAGTCAAGAAACTGGAAGCCTCGGGCATCATCACCGGATCGCGGCTTCTTGTCAAACCTCAGACCCTCGGGCTCAACGTCTGCGCGTTCATCAGCATCGTAGTGTCTGAGAAAGACAAGCTGTGGGAGGTGCTGGACGCCATCAAGCACGTCCCTGAAGTGGTGGAATGCCATTTCGTTACCGGCAAGGCGTCCTTGCTCATCAAGGTGTACTGCTACAACAACGACCACCTGATGCAGATAATCACCACCTCTCTCCAGAAGATTCCCTACATCCAGTCCACGGACACCATGATCTCGCTCAACCAGGTGTTTGAGCGTCAGGTGTGGGTGCGCGGGGACAGCGCCCCCTACGAAGTCAGCGGCGCTGAACAGAAATAAGCGCCCTCGCTATCTCCAAGTCTCTCGGAGCGGTGAGCTTGACATTGCCCCTGTCGCCCTCAACATACGAGACGGGGATGCCAAAACGCGCGGCAACTCCTGAGTCATCCGTAAACGACGTGTCATAAGCCATGCCGTAGGCGCGTTTGATGTCCTCGGAAAGGAACATCTGAGGCGTCTGCACAGCATAGACTTTTGTCCTGTCCAAGGGAGTGGCCGCAGAACCGAACCCATTGTCCATCAACACAATGGTATCTACGCACGGCACCACCGGCACTGCGGCGCGGCAGTCTTCCATGCGCTCAAGCATCCCCCGGATCATCTCCACGGTCACAAACGGCCTCACTCCGTCGTGTATCGCCACCACATGGCCGTCAGGCACATGGGCAAGGGCGTTGCGCACGCTGTGGAACCTGGTGATGCCGCCCTCCACAAGGGTCTGCCTGCAAGTGAAGTTGTCCGCTGCGCAATACTCCCGCCAGTACTGGACAAAATCACGCGGCAGCACCGTGACTATCCGGACATCAGGGACAGCCGCGACAAAGCGCTCTATGGTCAGGCGCAAGACAGGCTTGCCGCCGAGGTCAAGGAACTGCTTGGGCAGTTCTCCCCCCATTCTGGAGCCGCTGCCTGCGGCCATTATCACCGCATATAAAGATTTCGCCATCGGACACTCATTTTGTTTGGGGCAAATTTAAGTTTTTTTAGTATTTTTACACGATTTAGCTTACTTCTCTTCTTAAAGAGCATATCCGACATATGGCATTTTCATTCCTCAACAAAGAGCTCGCCATTGACTTGGGCACCGCCAACACGGTGATTTTCCAGCACGACCAGATTGTGCTGGACGAGCCAAGCATCGTAGCCATCGACAACAGGACAGAGAAATGCATCGCGCTCGGCATGAAGGCCAAGCTCATGCATGAGAGGACCAACCCCGGTGTCAAGACTGTGCGTCCGCTCAAGGACGGCGTGATAGCGGACTTCCAAGCCGCCGAGATGATGATAAGAGGGTTTATCCGCCAAGTGGACAAGAAGCCCTCCATATTCACGCCCAACCTCAAGATAGTCATAGGCATACCCTCCGGCAGCACGGAGGTGGAGATCAGGGCCGTGCGCGACTCCAGCGAGCACGCCGGCGCGAGGGATGTGTATCTGATCTATGAGCCTATGGCGGCGGCGCTGGGCATAGGACTTGACGTGGAGGCCCCGCGCGGGCACATGGTCGTGGACATCGGAGGCGGCACCACCGAAATAGCCGTCATCTCTCTCGGGGGCATCGTCGAGCAGGACAGCATCCGGGTGGCAGGGGACGTGTTTACCAGCGACATCCAGTACTACCTGCGCCAGCAGCACAACATCAAGGTCGGAGAAATCACTGCGGAACAGGTCAAGATCAAGGTCGGCGCGGTCATTCCGTCCCTTGAGGACGAGCCGGAGCCGATGATTGTCAGAGGCCCCAACCTGATGACAGCACACCCTGTTGATGCCACCATCACCTATCAGGAGATAGCCCACTGCCTGGACAAGTCCATCGCCAAGATTGAGGCCTCCATCCTCCATGTGCTGGAGGTGACGCCTCCGGAGCTGTATTCGGACATTGTGGAGGACGGCATATTCCTCTCCGGCGGAGGGGCGCTGCTCAGGGGCATCGCGCAGCGCTTCACAGAGAAAGTCAACATCCCGTTCCACGTGGCGGATGACCCCTTAAGAGCAGTCGCGCGGGGCACTTGCATCGCCCTCAAAAACACCAGCCACTACTCGTTCCTCATGAGGTAATGGCTCACGGCGGGGCATACCGGGGCATTATCAACGCAGCTGTTTTCATATTGTTGGAAGCGGCTGCTTTGAGTATGTTGAGCAATTGCAACGCCTTGCAGCACAGTTGGGTGTCCAACGCGTCCCACAGGTTTATGGCGTGGGCTTGGGGAGGCAGCGAGAGCATACGCTACTATTTCTCGCTCAAAAAGACCAATGAGGAGCTGGCCCTGGACAATTTCCGTTTGAGGGAGAGACTCAGCGCATACGAGTCAGCAGACAGGGAGCGGACATCGGACAGCCTCACCGCGTCTGTTGGCGTCGCGGGAAATGACTTTTCCTGCACCCCTGCCACCATAGTCAAGATCAGCCGCAACAAGGCGCACAACTACTTCATCATTGACAAGGGCGCCGAAGACGGGATACGCCCGCAGTCCGGAGTAGTCACCTCCGATGGCGTCGTGGGGATCATAGATGCCGTGGACAGGCATTATTCCTACGGTCTGTCATTCCTCAACAGTGACGTCAGCGTGAGCTCGCGCATAGGGCGTGACGGCCCTGTGGGCAGGCTGTCATGGAGCGGCGCGTCCGCCCGCAAGGCCGTGCTCAAGGACATTCCCCTGCAAAACAAGTTCTCACCCGGGGATACGGTGTGGACCAGCGGATATTCCTCCATATTCCCCCCGGACATCCCGGTAGGGACAGTACAGAGCACAAAGATAGTGGGAGGGGCGGTATATGAGGTCAGGGTCGAGCTGTCCCAGGATTTCTCCTCGGTCAGGTACGTCACCGTAACGGACAACACGGCGAGGGACGAAATCATGTTCCTCGAACAGCTGGAGGGAGGGGAATGACCATGAACTTCAGAAGCTCCACCCTCCTGACATACATGATCCTGCTGGCGGCGCAGATCATTGTCTGCAACTACCTCAACCTCTCCCAGTTCGTCACCATCAACGTGCTGCCTGTCATGATACTCATGCTGCCCGTCTCATGCAGCTCTGTCGCTGCCATGCTCACGGCATTCCTTACGGGGCTTGCCGCAGACTTGCTCGGCGACGGGGTGACCGGGCTGAACGCGTTTGCCCTTGTGCCGGTCGCGCTGTGCCGGAGAGGGGTGATACGTGCGGTGTTCGGCAACGAGATATTCGCCCGCAAGGAAGACCTCTCAACAGCCAAGCACGGGACAGGCAAGGTGCTGCTGGCCGCCCTCATCATGGAGGGCCTGTTCATGCTGCTGTACGTCTGGGCTGACGGGGCGGGTTCGCGCCCGCTGTGGCACAATGCATTGAGGTTCTCCCTGTCCACGGCGCTGTGCACCCTCATCGCGCCCTGGATTGCGGGCCTGATGTCCAATGACAGGCGGGAATGAAAGCTGACAGGTCCATAGCCCTCATAGCGGGGGTCTGCGTCGTCGCTGCCATACTTGTCGCCAAGCTCTTCTACATACAGATTGTCAACAAGAGCTACAAAGAGGACGCAGCCAACAACTCCATGGTCTACGAGACCATCTACCCGACAAGAGGCGTCATCTATGACCGCAACGGCCGGATACTCGTCGGCAACACGGTGGCCTACGACATCATGGTGACCCCCAGAATGGTGCATAGCTTCGACACACTGACGCTTGCCAGCGTCCTTGAGGTCAGCCCGGAGTTTATCCGCGACAAGATGGAGGAATACCGCCGCTCCCGAAGCAGGATAGGGTACCAGTCCGTGGTCATGCTCAAAAAAGTGCCTTCCGAGGTCTATGTCAGGTTTACGGAGCTCCAGTACAAGTTCCCGGGGTTTTCCGGCCAGATGAGGAGCATCCGGGACTACCCTTTCAACGCCGGAGGCAATTTGCTCGGCTACGTCTCGGAGGCCAGCGGGGATGACATCAAGGCGCATCCCGGAGAATACCGCCCAGGGGACTATATCGGCAAGACCGGCATTGAGGCCGCAAGGGAGAGTGAGCTGCGTGGGGAGAAAGGCTACAAGGTGTACCTGCGCGACTCCCGCAACCAGATACAGAAATCCTACAACGACGGAGAGCTGGACAGGGAGGCTGTGCCGGGCAAGGACATCGTCACCACTATAGACGCGACACTGCAGCAATACGGGCAGCAGCTCATGCAGGGCAAGGTGGGCAGCCTGGTCGCTATAGAGCCGCAGACGGGGGAGATACTCGCTATGGTGTCCAGCCCCGGCATCGACGTTGACAAGCTCGCGGACATTTCCAAGCACTACAACGAGATTGCGGGGGACAAGTACAAGCCGATGTTCAACCGTACCGTCCAGGCCTCGTACCCGCCGGGGTCCGTGTTCAAGCTGGTCAACGGGCTTGTAGGGCTGGAGGAGGGGGTCATCACGCCGGCCAGTTCTTTCCCGTGCAGCCGGGGCTACCCCTACGGCAACGGGCACAAGCTCGGATGTCATGCCCACCGCTCGCCGCTCGACCTCAACGAGGCCATTATGATGTCGTGCAACGGCTATTTCTGCTATGTGTTCCGGTATATTCTCGACAACCGCAAGAAATACTCTTCCACGGCAGAAGCGTTCGACGCTTGGAGAGAATATGTGTGCAGTTTCGGGCTGGGTCACAAGCTCGGCAGCGACTTCCCCTCCGAGTTGGGCGGCAATATCCCCACCAGCAAATACTACAACAAGATATACGGCAAGAACGGCTGGAAGTTCACCACTGTCATCTCCCTGTCCATCGGGCAGGGGGAGATAGGAGCCACTCCCCTGCAGATTGCCAACCTCAGCGCCATCATGGCCAACAGGGGGTGGTATTGCATCCCGCACATCATCAAGGACTCGGATGGGGTGACAATAGACGCCAAATACAAGGAGCGCAACTACACCCTCGTGGACACCCTCAATTTCGGCAAGGTCATCGACGGGATGTGGAGGGCTGTCAACGCGCCTCCCGGCTCCGGCAACACTGCGAGGGTGGCGGCAGTGCCGGGGCTGGACATCTGCGGCAAGACCGGGACGGCGCAGAACCCGCGCGGGGATGACAACTCCGTGTTTATCTGTTTCGCGCCGAGGGACAACCCGAAGATAGCGGTTGCCGCTTACGTTGAGAATGCAGGATTCGGGGCCACGTGGGCCTGTCCGATAGCCTCCCTGCTCGTGGAAAAATACCTGAACGGGGAGATTGGCGACTCCCGCAAATGGATGGAGGAAAGGGTGATGGGGGCCAACCTGATGCACAAGGTCAAGACTGATTGAGAGAGGCATGTACACCGCGACGAGAAACAGGGGACTCAAGCAGAGCGTGGACTGGGTGCTGGTAGCGGCATACCTGCTGCTGGCACTCATCGGCTGGCTCAATATCTATGCGGCTTCGCACGGCACCGATGCCGGGCCCATTCTTGGGTTTGCCACGAGGAGCGGCAAGCAGTTCGTCTGGATACTCATATCGGCGGGGGTCGCGGCGCTCATCCTCTTCGCGTTCAATCCCAGACTGTGGGAGGTGGTGGCCATACCGGCTTACGGGCTGGTGCTCGTCCTGCTGGTGGCAGTGATATTCCTGAGCGCGGATGTCAAGGGGTCGCATTCGTGGTTCAGCCTGGGGCCGGTGAGTTTCCAGCCGGCGGAGATTTCCAAGATCACCACCTCACTCGTGCTCGCTGCGGTAATGAGCCGGCAGGGGTTCCGAATGTCCCGGACAAGGGATTTCCTGCTTGCCGCAGCGGTCATTCTGATACCGATGGCTGTCATAGTGGCGGAGTCCGAGACAGGATCCGCGCTGGTCTATGTCGGATATGCATTCGTTCTGTACAGGGAGGGGCTGTCCGGGTGGTTCCTGGTGAGCATCGGAGGGCTGATACTGATTTTTATCCTGACCCTGGTAGCCTCTCCCTACGTGGCGGTGCTGGTGACCCTGATTGTGGTGTCGCTCTGTTACAGCCTGCACAACGGGCGGCTGCGCCGCTGGCTGTTGAGGGAAGCTCCCATTTTGTTGCTTCTGGCCTTGCTGCCGGCCATCTGGAGGAGACTCGGAGGAGGAGCGGCCGGTGCCTTGGGGCATGGAGAGTTCTGGGCAGTTGTGACCCCGGAAAGAATACTCCTGACGGTGGTGGCGGTAATGATCCCGTTGCTGGGCATCGTGGCGTTCCGCAAGAAGAAGCTGTCCGTCTGGGTGTCCGTTATTGCCGTGGCGACAGGGCTGCTGACGGCATACTCGACCAGATTTGTGTTTGACAACGTGCTCAAAGACCACCAGCGGGGGCGTATAGAGGTGCTGCTCGGGCTCAAGGACGACCCTTCCGGAGCCGGGTACAACGTTGCGCAGTCAAAGATAGCCATCGGCTCCGGAGGGCTGCTCGGCAAGGGCTACCTCAACGGCACGCAGACCACCTACGGCTTTGTGCCGGAACAGAGCACAGACTTCATATTCTGCACCATAGGGGAAGAATGGGGTTTCGTCGGGTGTCTCGTAGTGATACTGCTGTACGTGCTGCTGACAGTCCGCATAATCCTCGATGCCGAGAAGTGCCGGGAGGCGTTCTCCCGCATATACGGCTACTGCGTGGCGAGCATCATCTTCATGCACATGTTCATCAACATCGGCATGACCATCGGCATCATGCCCGTCATAGGCATACCGCTCCCCCTCATCAGCTACGGCGGCTCATCCCTGCTGGGATTCACCATCCTCATCTTCATCTTCCTCGCCCTCTCCCGCCAGGAGAACAAGTACTTCTGATGCCCGCTGCGGCGCACATCTGCCGCTGCCTGGGAAGTCTGGTGCCTCGGATGAGACTCGAACTCACACGGACATTGCTGCCCAAGGGATTTTAAGTCCCTCGTGTCTGCCATTCCACCACCAAGGCGATGGCACAAAGATAATCAA
>CAZKVW010000012.1:0-8630 GCA_964556285.1 uncultured Muribaculaceae bacterium | reverse complement strand
TAAGTCCCTCGTGTCTGCCATTCCACCACCAAGGCGATGGCACAAAGATAATCAAAAAAAGGATGAAGCCCTCCCCTCCTTGCGGGTGTCACTCTTTGACGACCAGGATGGAGAGCTCGTACAGGATATAGAGCGGGAGGAAGACCACCATGAGCGTGAACGGGTCACCCGACGGGGTGATAAGCGCGGCAAGGACAAGCAGCACGGTCACCGCCACCTTGCGGTACTGCTTTAGGAAAGCCTTGTGCAGTATCCCCAGATTGGAGAGTATCCACGCCAGTATCGGGATCTCAAACACGACGCCCATCACAAAGACAAGCGTCAGGAAGTTGGTCATGTATGAGTTGAGCGAAATCTGGTTGGTGATGGTCTCGCCCACTTGATACTGCGTCAGGAACCTGAATGTCAGCGGAAAAACCAGCGTGTAGCCTATCGCGCACCCGACATAGAAGAGCAGGCCGCCGTACACGAAAGCCTTCTTGACCCCGCGCTGCTCATTGGGAAACAAGGCCGGGCGTATGAAACGCCACACCTCGTATATGACATATGGGAATACCAGCAGCAGCGCAAGCCAGAACGAGGTGCTGATATGCGTCAGGAACTGCGAGGCTACATTGATGTTTATGATGTCAACGTGATAGTCCGAATTGCTGAAATCCGGCAGCAGCGGATTGCCGCTGCCCCCTATGCCGGCCAGCCATTTGTACAGGAAGAAGTCCCCGCTCGTCGCCCCGAGGATAAACTTGTCGAATATGTGGGGCATCGCGATGAAGCAGCCCACCAGCACGACAAACAACACCCCAAGTATACGAAACAAAGACCATCTGAGAACTTCCAGGTGGTCCCAAAATGTCATCTCCTTGTCGGAGACATTTGTCCCCTCGGGCATCCGGGCGTCAGTCTTTCTTGGTCGAAGACGGCTCGTCTATCTTGTCTATCTCCTTCTCCACGTCCGACATGCCCTCCTTGAAGCTGCGCACACCCTTGCCCAGGCCCTTCATGAGCTCGGGAATCTTCTTGCCGCCAAACAGCAGCAGCACCACCAGGGCTATGATAATGATTTCGGGGGCACCGAGATTTTGGAAAATAAGTAATGATTTCATGTTGTCAAAATTAATGTTACTCGCGCACAGGCCTCACTGACATCTTCAAGCTGATGTCATCGCTGCCCAGCCTGGCCTTGGTGTCAGCAGCGTCTATTCTCAAGCGGACCGCATACTCCCCGTCCCTGTCCGAGGTCCAGTAATACCCGGCCGCATTGCCGCTGTGCACGACATTTCCCCGCTCATACCCTCCGGCCGGGAGGAAAACGGAGTTGCCGTTGGCGGCGGTCACTGTGTAGCCTTTCTGACCGCTGCGCGTAGTCCAGGTCCAGCTGCACTCCTCCACCAGCTCCTCAAACTCCTCGGCTGTCGGCATGCGCCAAGCCGTCCCGAAAGCGGCGGCCGCGGCATCCGCATCCGCGCCCCAGGCATAATGGTCTCCCGGCAGGTCATCAGTCGCGGACCCGGCATTGGCGTTGCTCCACTTGACAGACAGCCCGAGATCTACAGCCTCAAAGGAGAACGGCCCGGTGGTGAAGCTCATGGCCTTCCCCCTGGATGTGTGTCCGCCTGTGGCCTTGGCATAAGCCACATACCAGTATGTCGTCTCGTATTTGAGCCCTGACAAGGTATCCGAGAACGCCTCGGTCTCGCTGCTCCAGTTGGAGCTGCCCGACGAGGTGGTTATGGAGTCCTTGTTCTCGCTGTAATAAAACCCGTACGACACGAAATCGCTCTTGTCCTCGTGGATATAGCCAGTCAAGCAGACGGAGTTGCTCCTAACCAGAGCAGCCCCGCCTGTCTCGACTTTCAGAGATGACCCTTTCTTGTCGCAGGAAACTGCGGCGCACAGCAGAGCCAGCAAGTATATTACATGGTATGTCTTCCGCATCTGAATAATGTCTGAAAAGGCAGACTCAAGCTAACAACAACTATGCCTGACACCGCTGCAAGAGGGATTCTACTTGGCATAAGAAGCCTTGACGAAGTCTGCATCCTGGAGGTACTCGGCGCTGACGCGGCAGCTCTCCATGATGTCTCCGATGAGGCTCTTCTCAATCTCCACGAAATAATGCTCCATGCCGGCCTTGGGAGCAGCGTCAAATATAGACTCGAAACCGACCATCCCGCTCTCTCCAAGCTCCGCATGATCCTTGATATGCAGCAGACGGAAGCGGCCGGGATACTTGTTGAAAAGCTCCACGGGGTAGGCCTGCGCCATGCACGCCCAATACACGTCCATTTCAAAGAGCACGTATTTGGGGTCAGTGTGCTGAATCATGTACTCGTACTTGACTTGGTCATCGACCTTGTCAAACTCGTAGGAATGGTTGTGGTAACCGAAGCTGACGCCATTGTCCGCGCAGAGCTTGCCGACGGCATTGAAATAGTCGCAATATACCTGCAACTCCGCGAGAGTCACATTTCTTGGCATCGACGGGCATACGATGTACTCGCAGCCGAGAGCCTTGTGGTCCTCGATGCAGTCGCGCCACCACGCCATGGTCTCCTCGCCGGGAGCGCCGGCGGCAAGCTCATCAGCGCTGAGGTTGCGCTTGACATGGGTGGACAACGCCTGCAGACCCGCCGCATCCAAGTCAGACTTGAACTCGCTGACGCTGCGGCCAAAGAACGAGCGGTCGTTGTAGCCATACAGCTCAAGGGTCTTGTAACCCATCGCCGAGAGCTTCGAGAGCACCTCCGCATGATTGGCGGCGTATTTCTCAGGACTGCCGATAAGCTCCCTTACGGAATAAAACTGAAGCCCTATCTCTTTCTCCTGCCTGGCGCCACAAGACGCCAGACAGAAAAGAGAAGCGGCTATTACGAATATCTTCTTCATAGTCGGATGCAAGAAATTATGCTCTATTCGGGCATGTCAGGCAGCACCCAACCGTCACGGTAAGTGTGCTTGATAAGCTCGGCGGCATACTCCTGCGCGTTGACAGGATCAGTATAGGTCTTGTGGAATGTCGGATGCCCGTCCTTGACCGAGAATCCGTCCTTGACCATCACCTTGATCGTGTCGTCAGGATTGATGTTGGTGAAGCGCATGTTCTCGCCATCCCAGAGGAGCTCCCTGCGGAGAGACTGGAGACGCACAGCGAGCACGCCCATCACGACCATCTCGTTGAAAGGCCCGGCGACAGAGAAATCGGACTTCGAAGGGACACGCACCGAAGGGTCTTCCTTGCAGGCGCGCACCCAATCCATCTGGTGGTCGCCCTTGTTGATCTCCTGGGCGTCAGCCTTGGGAGAAGCGGGGACACGGCCGGACAGGAGATAAGGCTTGTCGCCGTAGCAACCCACAATGAGGGTGTCCTTGGTGCCATAGAAGATGCTGCCGCCGCCGTTGGTCATCAGGTCGACTCCGTCGGGGATGCCTGCAGGACGCTCAGGCAGCAGCCCGCCGTCATACCACCAGACCTCGACCTCCGGCATCGCCACCTTGGGGAGATTCTCCCTGGCGGGGAACACCATCTTGACAATCTGGGCGTTAGGTGCGCTGTCCACCATCAGTGATGTGGAGCTGCCCTGCACCCTCGTGGGATATTTGAGGTTGAGGGACATGAACGGCACATGGAGGATGTGGCAAGCCATGTCGCCAAGGGCACCGGTGCCGAAATCCCACCATCCGCGGAAGTTCCAAGGGGTGTAGATATGATTGAACGGACGATATTTCGCAGGCCCGATGAAGTTGTCCCAGTCCATCGTGTCAGGAATCGGGTCAGCCTCGGCAGGAGTCTCCAAGCCCTGAGGCCAGATAGGACGGTTGGTGTAGCACTCGACCTTGCGGACTTCGCCAATCTCGCCGTTCTGGACCCACTCGATGGCGCGTGTGGTGCTCTTGCTTGATGCGCCCTGGTTGCCCATCTGCGTCGCCACCTTGTACTTGGCGGCGAGCTTGGTCAGCAGACGTGACTCATACA
Source organism: uncultured Muribaculaceae bacterium (assembly GCA_964556285.1). GTDB lineage: Bacteria > Bacteroidota > Bacteroidia > Bacteroidales > UBA932 > Cryptobacteroides. Next base: position 4,657 of record CAZKVW010000012.1, on the reverse strand, counting down.
CGGTGTGGGTCAGAGGCTTCTCCACATAGACATGCTTGCCGGCAGCGATAGCCGTGGCGGCGATGATGGCGTGGGTGTGGTCAGCCGTGGCGACCAGCACACCGTCAGCATCCTTGAGCATCTCGTCATACATCTTGCGCCAATCCTTGTAACGCTTGGCTTCCGGGTATTTCTCAAAGACATGAGCCGCATACTTCCAGTCCACGTCGCACAGGCCGATGATGTTCTGGCCTCCGGCATTGAACTTGTTGAGGGACGCCGCGCCGCGCCCGCCGATACCGACCCCGAGGATATTGAGCTTGTCGCTGGGGGCGACTTTCTTCTTTGAAGACTTCTTGGCGGCGAACATCTCAGGAGCGACGGAGATGGCGGCGGCAGCCGCAGCTCCGGTCTTGAGGAATGACCTGCGTGAAATTTCGTTAGACATAACTGTTAGGATTGTTATTGATTGTTGTTCTGGTGTCTTTTGCGGATTTATTTCTCATCAAGATTCTTGACGCGGATATTGCGGAACCACACCACATCGCCGTGATCCTGAAATCCGATGTACCCCTTGTGCTCGTCGCCGCCGCAATTGTTGAGAAGCTCGAACGCGAGAGGGGTTTTCTCCTGACGGAACTTGCTGGTGTTGAGCAAGTCCGTCCATTCAGGAGTCCACAGGTGGTACTCGAGGACATTCTGCCCGTTCTGCCCGTGCACAACTGTGCCTTCGTAGACCATGATGCTGCCGGTGTTCCACTCGCCGTAGGGCTTGGCGTTCTGCGGCTCGGGCACAATCATGTCATAGAGGGATGCGGACTGGCGGATGCCGAGCACCTTGCCGAGCTTGGCGTCAGGATGGTTCTCGTTGTCAAGAATCTGGTACTCGGGAGCTGTGATGTAGATATGCTCGTATTTGACCTTGCCGTCATCACGGGTCCTCTTGACCTCACGTCCGAGGTAGAACACACCGGAGTTGGAGCCTTTCTCGACTTTCCAGTCAAACTGGAGCTCGAAGTTGTGCCACCTGTACTCGAAGATGATGTCGCCGCCGTCGCCCTGCTGGGCCTCGCCGCCGCCCTTGCCGTTGAACTTGAGGCATCCGTCCTCAACAGTCCAGCGCGTAGGGAAATGATCCTTGCCATATCCTCTCCAGCCCTTGGTGTCCTTGCCGTTGAAGATGTGGTAGTAGCCCTCCGCGTCTTTCTCGTAGTCTGCGAGATTGACCTCGGGAGCATTGACGATTGTGTACTCGGGGACGTTGTCGTGAGCAGGGACAACTATCTCCTCGGCCTGGGCCACGGCGGCCTTTTTCTGGCCGCCGCAGGAAGCCACAAACACTGTCGCCGCAACAGCGGCAACGATTGCAAGTGTCTTTTTCATTGCTGTATTGGTTATTTGGTTTGACATTGTCTTCATATAACGCCACGCGGCACACTAAATGCCGTCCGGACATTCATCGTTCAAATTTCGTGCTTTTTTCTCAAAACTCAAAAATATGTTTGCCCCGTATTTGAGAAAAGTTCACATTGCCAATCTCTCTTCCCAAGGCTTTGCGGCGCTTCTAGCTCTCGCTTACATAAGCGAGCGTCGCCACGGATATGCGGGTGCTGCTGTCGAAGACGTCGCGCAACGCGCTGTGACAGGCGGCGAGGGTGGATCCGGTGGTGAACACGTCGTCCACAACCAATATGTGCGCTGGCGCCGGGACGGCCGGGGATGCTCTGAAAGCGCCCCTGACATTGGCTGACTTGCCCTCCACACCCACTGCGGTCTGCGACCTTGAATACCGCGCCCGCCTGAGCAGCCCGCCCCGCACGGGAACGCCGAGAGACTCGCTGACGGCAGAGGCTATCACCCCCGCCTGGTTGTACCCCCGGGACAGGAGCCTGCGCCAATGCAGCGGGACTGGCACTATGCAGTCTATGCCGCCAAGGTAAGGGCAGCTGGCGATCCTGTGTCCAAGCAGACGACCAAAAAACCTCCCTGACGCCAATCCGCCGCCGTATTTGAGATGCGGGGTAATATGCCTGTAGGAGGATGCGGCATTGTAGTCAAACAATGCGACCGCGCTGCAATAAGGTTCCTCTCGGGCAGGCTCTATCCGGGCGTTGAGCTTGTCAGCCATCTCATTGCGCTCCATCTCCCAGAAACGGGTGTATGGCATATCCGCCAGACACTCCACACAGATGTATCTCTCATGCAGGACGAGAGGCTCTCCGCACACGACACACACCCTTGGGGCCACCATGTCCCCAAGACAACTCATTACAGTATCGAAAGCGCGTCTCATCGCCTCACCCTCCCCATTCGCGCAAGACCTGTCAGCAGCTCATAGCCCCGCAGACATTGATGACCTGTCCGCTGACATAGGATGACAGGTCACTGGCGAGGAAAAGCGCCACTTTAGCGACCTCCTCGGGAGTCCCTCCGCGCCGCAGGGGTATCGTCTTGACCCACGCCTCACGCTCCGCTTCGGGGATGGCATTGGTCATGTCAGAGATAATAAAGCCGGGAGCTATGCAGTTGGCGCGTATGCCTCTCGGCCCCATCTCCTTGGCTATCGATTTGGCCAAGCCTATCAAAGCAGCCTTGGAGGCGGCGTAATTGCATTGCCCGGCATTGCCGTGCTCCCCCACCACAGAGGACATGTTGATAATGCTGCCGCCGCGCTGCCGCGCCATGACCGGAGTCAGGGCATGGATGAAATTGTACGCGGACTTGAGATTGACCTTGATGACAGCATCCCACTGCGGCTCGCCCATGCGCAACATCAGCCCGTCCTTGGTGATGCCGGCATTGTTGACGAGGATGTCTATATGCCCGAACTCGCGCAGTATCTCATCCACCACCTCGTGCGTCTGCTCAAAATCCGAAGCGTCAGATGCGTATGCCTTGACCTTGTGCCCGAACGCGCCAATCTCACGCAGCGTCTCCTCAGCAACTTCGTCTATAGACAAATCCGTAAATGCCACGTCCGCACCCTCTGCCGCGAATTTGAGGGCTATGGCCTTGCCGATGCCCCTTGCCGCTCCGGTTATGAGGGCCGTTTTACCTTCCAGAAGTCCCATATTGTATATCTATCTTGCCATTGCCTGCTCCACATCGTCCGGAGCAATCTCCAAGCGGTCAGGCCCGAGCCTCCTCGCCCCGTCCGATGTCACAAGCACGTCATCCTCCAGACGAATGCCGCCGAAATCATAATACTCCCGCAGCTTGTCATAATTGACAAACTCACGCGCCGTGCCGTCTGCCCTCCACCTGTCGATAAGGGCAGGGATGAAGTAAATGCCAGGCTCGTCGGTCACCACGTTGCCGGGGACGAGACGACGCGCCATTCGCAGGCTGCCAAGGCCGAGCTGGGGGGAGCGGGTCTGCCCCAGGTCATACCCCACCAGATCCTCTCCCATGTCCTCCATGTCATGCACGTCAAGGCCCATGTTGTGCCCGAGCCCGTGCGGCATGAACAGCCCTGCCACGCCGGCCTCCACCATCGCGTCCACGTCCCCGCGTACCAGGCCGAGACTGGAAAGGCGCTCCAGCATCAGGCGGGACACCGCAAGATGCACATCCCGGTACGCCACTCCCGGACGCGTCAGGGAGAATGCGTATTCATTGCACTCGTACACAATCTGGTATATGTCTCTCTGACGCGGAGTGAACTTGCCGCCTGTCGGGTAAGTGCGGGTGAAATCGCTTGCGTAGTGCTTATTGGACTCCACTCCGGCATCGATGACCAGCATGTGCCCCGGAGTGATGACCGCGTCATGGCTGTGGTTGTGGAATATCTCGCCGTGCTGGGTGAGGATGGTAGCGAACGACAGCCCCCATCCCTTGGACTTGGACAGTCCCTCCATAGCCCCGCATGCCGTCTGCTCAATAGAGCCGACGGTGATGAGGCTCCTGCCGAGCCTGTGCATCTGCTGCCCGAGGGCGCATGCCTCGTCTATAGCCTCCACCTCAATGTCCTCCTTGACAAGGCGCATGGATATGATGGCCTCAACAAGAGGGCGCGAGGCCTTGGCGCAGCCCTTTTTGCCGGAGCTGAACGTGTCCTGCGGGTCTATACCGAGCAGACCGGACAGCCGCAGCGCAGTGCAATATCTGGACGCGGGGATGAAATGCACCGTCCGGCCGGAGGCTCTCGCGGCGGCGATGTCCTTATCCAAAGCTCCCGCCGGGGCGGAACGCGCGACTCCGGCTGACGAGGCCACCTCGCTCACCGACGGCACAGGGCCTGTCCAGATGATGTCATCTATATCCACATCGTCAGCATAGATGGTCTCCTGTGCGCTGTCCAGGTCAATGACCGCCGCATATCCCGGATCGTCTATGCCAAAGAAATACAGCCAGGTGCTGTCCTGACGGAATGCGTACGCGTTGTCCCTGTACTGTGCCGGGGCCTCATTGTTGCCGATAAAGAGAGCCAGGCCGCGCCGCCCCTCCGGGGCCAGGCCGCTCATCTTGTCCAGAAGCGTCCGTCTGCGACGGATGTACACTTGTTTGTCAAACATATTTAAATCGACTCAACATTCTCATGCGCTTGGCAGCATCTCGCCTCCGCGAGGCCTGGCCAATGCCAACATGTCACCGTGTCAGGGCTGTGTCTGAGCGCCGGCGCGGCAATGTCAAAAGTAAGCATTTTTGTGCTATATGCAAAGCAGGCTTAAGCGGGAGC
>CAZKVW010000011.1:0-40185 GCA_964556285.1 uncultured Muribaculaceae bacterium | reverse complement strand
GGACAAGGCCTGTCTTGTGTTCCTCCCCGGCGTGGATCACAAGTTTCACAACTGACGGGAGCAGGGCGGCGATCTCATCACGACCTGCGGAGGGATTCTGCGAGTATTTTAGTCCCTAAAGGGTCTGAAATCAAAAAAATTATTACATTTGTCCCCGTTAGGGGATATCATGTTATGGACATCGGAACTTATGTGAGAAACAAGAGGAAGCTGTACAAGCTGTCCCAAGTTGAGCTGGCGGAGAGAGCCTCCGTCGGCGTCCGCTTCGTAAAAGACCTTGAAGCCGGGAAAAAAACCGTACAGCTGGACAAGGTGAACCAGGTCCTCAGCCTTTTCGGCGAGGAACTTTCGCCTCAAAAAATAATTTTCACCGATGAAAAGAGCTGACATATTCATTGACAGCAGGTTCTGCGGAATGCTGACCGAAGACAACGACGGATTTCATTTTGAATATGACCCGTCATATATGGCGCAGCCGGACGCAGTACCCTTGAGCCCTACAATGCCTCTGACGCAAGATGCCTACGAGAAGGAAATGATGTTCCCCGTCTTCGACGGCCTTATTCCTGAGGGGTGGCTGCTGGACATCGTGACCGACACATGGAAGCTTGACCCAAGGGACAGAATGTCGCTGCTGCTCGAATGCTGCAAGGATTGTATCGGTAATATAAGCGTCCTGCCCCATGAGTAACAAATGTCTCTATTGCTACAAGCCTCTGAACCCTGGCGAGGTTGATTACCACCCGTCCTGCGCAAGAAAGTTCTTTGGGAAAGGAGTCGTGCCGCTGATGCCATATTCAAGGGAGAACATCTCAGGGCTTGCCCTCAAGATTATCCAGCGGAACACCACCATCACCGGCGTACAGGCCAAGCTGGCTTTGGAACTGGAAAAGGGCCGACGCGGGATGCGCGACAAGCTGACCATTGTAGGATTGTGGGGGAAATATATTCTCAAACCACAAAGCGACAAGTATGACTCGCTGCCTGAACTGGAAGATGTCACCATGAAAATGGCTTCCAACGCTGGCATAAAGACAGCAGAGCACAGCCTCATAAGGATGTCAGACGGAGAACTGGCTTACATCACTAAAAGGATGGACAGGGGCGACTCTGGCGAAAGATATTCGATGCTGGACATGTGCCAGCTCTCAAACCGTCTGACAGAGCATAAGTACAGAGGGTCATACGCCCAGTTGGCACAAACAATCAAACGGTTTTCTTCGGCCAGTATGCTCGATGTCGAAAGATTCTGGGAACTGGTCGTCTTCTCATGGATTACTGGCAACAGTGACATGCACTGCAAGAATTTTTCTCTAATAGACATCAAAGACGGCAAAGGCTATGTGCTGTCTCCTGCCTACGACTTGCTTGCAGTCCTCTTGACCGGCATTCAAGACAACAACGAGCTTGCTCTGACGCTGTCTGGCGCCGGAGTGGACGATTCCAGTCTCATCGGAGGATTCGCCAGGGCGGACTTTGTCCAGGTCATGACAGAATCCGGAGTCAATGAGAAATACGCCGGGAAAGCAATTGACCGCCTCGCGTCTTGCAAGGATGAATGGTTCGGCACAATCGAATCCTCATTCCTACGAGACGACCTCAAGACTAACTACAAGGCCTTGATTTCTGAAAGGCTGGAAAGATTGGCATATTCAAAGCTTCTCGATCAAAAATGAATCGTTTCATGCTGCCCTGTCCTGTACGATTCGCAAAAATGCTTCTTGTTTTTCCGTATATTTACGGTGACATTTCCACAGACGCTATGAAAAGGACTGCATCAATCATCATGACTGGATGTCTCATGCTTGCAGGGGCATTCCATATCTCGGCACAGGAAAACAAGAACATCAAGATTCAGGGAGACCACGGGCTTCTGGATGCCGTCATCCAGACCCCAAGAATGAACCCTGATGAAAAGGCCCCTCTGGCAGTCATCTGCCACGGCTTCACTTCTAACAAGGACACCCCTCTCATCAGGGCCATCGCAGACAGCCTGCTGGACAAGGGGATAGCTTCCATCCGCTTCGATTTCAACGGCCACGGCAAGAGCGAAGGCCGCTTCGAAGACATGACAGTCCCCAATGAAATTGAGGACGCCAAATGTGTCATCGCCTACGCCTTGCAGCTCCCTTGGGTGAGCGAAGTGAGCCTTGTGGGCCATTCGCAGGGAGGCGTCGTGGCTTCCATGACGGCTGGCGAGCTCCAGGGAGGCATCCATTCCCTCGCGCTCTGCGCCCCGGCCGCCGCCCTGCGGGATGACGCCCTGCAAGGACAATTGCAGGGAGCATCCTACGATGCCGGCAACATTCCCGAGACAGTGCAGCTCCCCGGGAGAAACCTTGCCGTTGGCAGGGACTACATCAAGACCGCACAGACGCTGCCCATCTATGAGACAGCCGCCCGTTACAAAGGGTCTGTCATCATCGTCCACGGGACTGCGGACCGCATCGTCCCGTACACCTACGGCGAACGCTACAAGTATGTCTACGGGGACAAGGCCAGTCTTGTGCTCCTGCCTGGCGTTGACCACAGTTTCACGTCTGACGAGAGCAGGGCGCGGGTCGCTTCGCTTGTCAGCGAGTTCATCCTTGCAGAGAAATCCCAATAGCATCTGCGCATTCTTGTCCGCATGATACCGTCCCTTGCGAGGCTTGCCGGAGAGGGTTATCTCCGCCGCATCGAGGAGTTGGAAAGCATCTCCACACGCGGGATGAACGAAAATGAGGAAATCAGGGAATATTATCAGAGGCGCAAGGCCTGGGGGGGGGTGACATTCCCAGCCCCTTGCCGCCCTATGGCCAAGAACTTTATCACGGCCGCCGGACGCGCTGCTCCGAGTTTCGTTACTTTGTTGTATCTTTACGCGATTTAACACCAACCTCACATGAGCAAACTGCATGTTATTGACCACCCTATGATCCAGCACAAGCTGACGATCATGCGCAAGAAAGAGACCGGCACCAAGGACTTCAAGGAGCTCCTCAAGGAGATTTCCATGCTGATGGGCTACGAGGTCACCCGTGACCTGCCTCTCGCGGATGTGGATATAGAGACCCCCATCTGCAAGATGACCGCCAAGGAGATTTCCGGCAAGAAGCTCGCCATCGTCCCCATCCTCCGCGCCGGGCTCGGCATGGTGGACGGGCTACTGAGCCTGCTGCCTGTCGCCAAGGTAGGGCACATAGGCCTGTACCGCAACGAAGAGACGCACAAGCCCGTGTTCTACTACTGCAAACTCCCGGATGACATCTCCCAGCGCATGGTCATCCTCACGGACCCTATGCTCGCGACCGGAGGCAGCGCGTGCGACGCCCTGACGCTGCTCAAGGACAAGGGCTGCACCAATATACGCCTGATGTGTCTTGTCGGCGCCCCTGAGGGCATACGCAAGGTGCAGGAGGAACACCCCGATGTGGACATCTACCTCGCCGCCAAGGACGAGCGCCTCAACGCTGACGCCTACATAGTCCCGGGGCTTGGTGACGCCGGGGACCGCATTTTCGGCACCAAGTAAGATGTCCTCCGCCCTCTCCGCGCTGAAGACCCGCAAGTTCTGGCATGAGCTGGTCGTGATGACGCTCGGCATCATGCTGGCGGCAATCGCGCTCTACTATTTCCTCGTGCCGACAGGGGTGGTCACCGGCAGCGTGGCCGGACTTGCCATATTCCTCGCCAAAGTGTTCGCGCCGCTCGGCATCAGCCTCAAAGTGTCCACTGTCGTCCTTGCGGTCAATGCCGTGCTGATAATCATAGCCCTGCTGACACTGGGCAAGGACTTCGGAGCCAAGACCATCTACACCTCGCTTATAATCGGCCCGATGATGGACATGTTCGAGAAGATATGCCCGTACACCCGCCTGATTACCGAGCCGGGGCAGACCACTGTCATGGGCGACCTGTGGCTGGACATGCTGTGCCTGGCCCTGGTGCTCGGGCTCTCACAGGCTATCCTCTTCCGCATCAATGCCTCGACAGGAGGGCTGGACATAGTGGGAAAAATCATCAACAAGTACCTGCACCTCGACATCGGCACCTCCGTGGCCATCGCAGGTTACATCATCTGCTGCCTGGGCTTCTTCATCTACCCGTTCAGGATGGTCGCCATAGGACTGGTGGTGACATGGATCAACGGGGCGGTCATAGACTATTTCACAGCCGGCCTCAACAAGAAGAAGAGAGTCTGCATCATCTGCAACGAGTACGAGGACGTGCGCAGGTACATCGTCGAAGTCATTCACCGGGGATGCAGCCTGTACCCCCTCAAGGGAGGATACAAGGAAGAAGACCATGTGGAGATACAGGCCCTGCTGACGCAGAACGAGTTCGCGGAGCTGATGGAATACATCCGCGACAGCGGCTACAACGCGTTCATCACCGCCGGCAACGTCAGCGAGGTGTACGGGTACTGGATAGACAACAAATACCATTTCGGGCACAGAAGCAAACATCACAAGCTCAAATAAGGAGAACACACGGCTATGGACGAAAAGATAATACTGACGGGGGACCGCCCTACGGGCAAGCTTCACCTCGGCCATTATGTCGGATCGCTGCGGCGCAGGGTGGAGCTGCAGGACAGCGGGGATTACAGCAAAATATTCATAATGGTGGCGGACGCGCAGGCCCTGACCGACAACGCGGACAATCCCGGCAAGATCCGGGACAACATCATCGAAGTGGCGCTGGACTACCTCTCATGCGGGCTTGACCCGTCCAAGTCCACCATATTCATCCAGTCCCAGATACCGGAGCTTACGGAGCTGACATTCTACTACATGAACCTGGTGACCGTGCAGAGGCTCCAGCGCAACCCAACCGTCAAGCAGGAGATCAAGCTGCGCGGATACTCGGAGGGAGAGGATGACGGGCAGGGAGGCAAGGCCGGCACTCCGGTCGGATTTTTCTGCTACCCCATCAGTCAGGCGGCCGACATCACCGCATTCCAGGCCACCACAGTGCCGGTAGGAGAAGACCAGGAGCCGATGATAGAGCAGACACGGGAGATTGTGCGCAAGTTCAACGCCACATACGGCCCCACCCTCACAGAGCCGGAAATCCTGCTCCCAGACAATGCGGCATGCCTCCGCCTGCCAGGGACTGACGGCAAGGCCAAGATGAGCAAGTCGCTGGGCAACTGCATCTATCTCTCAGACTCCGCCGACGAGGTGAGGCAAAAGGTGCGCGGCATGTTCACCGACCCCGCTCACCTGCAAGTCAGCGACCCGGGGCATGTGGAGGGCAACCCGGTGTTCACCTACCTGGACGCGTTCTGCCGGCCGGAGCACTTCGCCCGCTTCGGCGAATGCTTCAAGGGGCGCAAGTCATCGTTCTCGTTCAGCAGCCTCGATGAGGTCAAGGCGCAGTACCGCGCCGGAGGGCTTGGGGACGTGATGATCAAGAATTTCCTCGCGTCCATCCTTAACGACACCCTGGAGCCGATCCGCCTCAGGCGCAAGGAGCTTGAGCAAGACCTCCCGGCCATATACGACATCCTGCACAGTGGCTGTGTCACCGCGCGTGAGGCGGCGGCTCAGACACTCGCGTCAGTGCGCCAAGCCATGCGCATAGACTACTTCGCCGACCGCAGCCTGATAGGCCAGTGGGCGGACAAAATTTCAGCCCCAAAATAGGACGGCTATGGGACTGTTTTCCAAGAAAAAACCCATGCTCGGAGAGAGCGGGCTGCTGCGCGGATATACTGACGCGCACTGCCACCTGCTGCCCGGAGTGGACGACGGAGTCAAGACCATGGACGAGACGCTTGCCATCCTGTCTCTCTACGAGTCGCTTGGCATACGCTCTGTCTGGTGCACCCCGCATATCATGGAGGACGTGCCCAACACGACCAAAGACCTCAAATCCAGATTCGACGCCCTGTGCAGGGAGTACCAGGGGCCGATAGAACTGCACCTGTCTGCGGAGTACATGATGGACAGCCTGTTTGAGAGCCGTCTTGAGAGCCGGGACTTGCTGCCCCACAGCGGCGGATGCCTGCTTGTGGAGACCTCGACGTTCTACCCTCCGGCAGGCATGAGAGAAGTACTCTACAAGATACAGACTGCCGGCTACACTCCCGTGCTCGCCCACCCGGAGAGATACTTGTACATGGCCCCCGAAGAATATGACGAGCTGATGCGCATAGGAGTGAAGTTGCAGATGAATCTGGGCTCGCCCGGAGGACTCTATGGAGAACAAGTGCAGAAACGTGCCGTCTGGCTTCTCAAGCAGGGCGCGTACAGCCTCTCGGGGTCTGACTGCCACAGCATGCGCATGCTGGACGCAATACTCGCTGGCAGGATGGAGAGCATCCCGTCATTCGGCATCTAGGAAATCAGCTCGAGGTCTTTCTTGAGAATGGTCTTGGGCGACATCATCGCCACTTTCTGGAAGAGAATCACCCGGTTGGGCAGCGACAAGTGCACCTTGTCCTCGTGCCCGGCCTTGCGCCACCAGCGGTAGAATCCGACCGGGTCATTCTCGAACGGTATCTTGGCCTTGATGCCCGCGCTGTATCCGGGATAATCAATGACGAGCTGCAGGCCCATAAACCTCTTGTAATACTCCGGATCCGCCCTGCGCAGCTTGCTGACAAGTGGATTGAGCACCTCTATCTGGTTGACATGCAGGACTTTCTCTCTGACTATCAGTTTGTGGATCCTCACGGGGTCTTCGTTGATCCACAGCCCCAGCTTGAGCGTCTTGGGACCGGACTCCGTATCGAGCGTCAGCAGGTCTACGGAGTTGTAGACCTTTTCCGGATCGATTGAGTACTCTGGGAGCATAACGTTTACAAATATAGCGAAAAAAACTTAATTTTGAGCCTCCCTGCGCGGAAGCTTTTTTTGAATGAGGAACTTTGGGGCGCCGGCAAGGCGCATCGGACAAGAGCTATGGACAACATTGTAATGTACATGTCGGAAATGTACCCGGAATGCGGGTTCTGCCCTCAGGATGCCCTCCTGCTGGATCTGCGCGGGCTGCGGGGGACGGACAGCCTGTGTGACAGGGAGGCCGCACGGGCGATCCGGGACGCGCTGCGGGAGCTTCCCGCAGCAGGTACGCATTGGATAGACGGCGGCAACTGGCATTACTTGACGCTGATGTGGATGGAAAAGGTCAGCGAACCGTTCACGCTCGTGCTGCTGGACAATCACAGCGATGACCGCGACACGATGTTCGGAGACATCCTCAGCTGCGGCAACTGGGTGCTTGAAGCCCGCAGGAGCCTGCCTATGATGGTTTCGGATGTGCGCAACCGTGCGCCGGAGCGCCCCGGGCCGGTGTACATCTCCATAGATCTGGACGTGCTGTCACGGCGCGAATTCTGCGCCAACTGGGACCAGGGGGATATGAGCCTGCGCCAGATGAGCCGCCTCGTCATGGACATATCCCGGAGCCATCGTGTCATAGGCGTCGACATCTGCGGGGGCAAGTCGTTCAGCCAGGGGGCGACATGGCGCGAACGTGAGCTCAACGCCCGCTGTTACCGCCGCGTGGAGAAAATGCTGGACAAGGCATTTGGTCGGGAACGGATTTGTGAGTAGCTTTGCAGCCGTTATGCACAGGCTGACCAAGATAATGCTGACGCTCTCAGCAATCATCGCCTTTGCCGGATGCTCCCCACGCTCCGGCAGCCAGGATGCCGCCGGGGAGCCGGAGCCGCCGCTGGGGTTCTGGCCTGACAGTTTGAGGCAGGTGAGCGGCAAAGTGGGCAACGGGGACAATTTCACATCCCTGATGACAAGGGCGGGGCTGGGCGCGGCGCAAGCCTACAGGCTGACGCTCGCGTGCGACACCACGTTTGACGTGCGTAAGCTGCGGGCCGGCAACGGATACGACGCCTACTATGACCGGGACAGCACAGGGGCGCTGCGCTATGTGGTCTACCATGAGAGCCGTGAGAGCGAGGTTATATTCAGCTGCGGGGACTCCCTTGCCGTATGGAGATACCGCAAGCCGGTGACAGTCACGCGCAGAGCCATGGACGTTTCCATACGGAGCTCCCTATGGAATGACATGACGGCCGCCGGCGCCCCCGTGGATCTGATTACGGACTTGTCTGACATCTATGCCTGGACAGTGGATTTCTTCGGGTTGAGGGAGGGAGACCGCTTCCGCGCCATCTACGACGAAATGGAATGCGAGGGCGAGATAATCGGGGTGCAGGGGGTGCAGTACGCCGAGTTTATCCGGGGCGGCAAGACCCTCCCAGCCATACGCTTCGACCAGGGAGACAAAGGCAATCTCTGGTGGAACGAACGCGGAGAAAGCATGCGCAAGGCGTTCCTCAAGGCCCCGCTCAAGTTCAACCGCATCAGCTCGGGATTCTCCTACGCCCGCAAGCACCCCGTCACAGGCAGGGTCAGGCCGCATACGGCTGTAGATTACGCTGCCCCTGCCGGGACGCCGGTGCACACCATAGGCGACGGCACAGTCATCAGCGCGGGCTGGTCCAAGGGAGGAGGCAACACTGTCAAGATACGCCACAACTCCGTCTATACCACCGCCTACCTGCATTTGTCACGCTATGGCAAGGGCATCAAGGCAGGATCCCGGGTGCGCCAAGGCGATGTGATAGGGTATGTAGGAAGCACCGGCGTGAGCACCGGCCCGCACCTCGACTTCAGGGTGTGGAAGAACGGCTCGCCCGTCAACCCCCTCAAACTGGAATCACCTCCATCGGAGCCGATACGTGCAGAGAACAAGCCCTCGCTGGACTCCATCTGGACTGCATGCAAAGCGCAACTTGACTCGCTGCTGGCTGTCCGCTGACAGGCACGGAGACATTCTCATGCAAGCGGATGCAGCGAATCCCGCATCCCGAACGCCGGATATCCGTCAGAGCCTGGCTTTCACGCGCTCGCGCAGATTCTGGGACAAAGACACGGGATACAGGGAGTCTGAGGCGTCCAGCCACTGCAGAGCCAGCGCATATTCCCCAGTCATGTAGCAGCCCAGGGCCATGTCGTATGAAAGGCAAGACCGTTTGGCGGTGTCCGACGTGTCCTCCAGCATCTCCATCCACACGCTCATGGCCTCATCCCACTGCATGGACAGTGCCTTGTCGGCAGCATCAGTCCACCTGTCATCCAGATTGTCGTAGTATATCAGGCTGTACGTCTCGTCCCGCCACTTGTTGACAAGAGAGGACGAAAGGGTATTCCCGAGACGCTGCGCGTCTGACAGCATCATCGATTCGCCAAGCGTCGGGGATGACAGGTATGCAGTGTCGCAAACCGTCCATACGGTATCCACAGGCGACATGGAGTCGTACGCCCATACTCTGGAGATGCAGGGCAGCATGCCGCCAGGCCACACGTCGCACTCGGGACGGTCAAGCAGGATGACCACATCTGCGTCAGTGCGCATCACCAGACTCACAAGGGAGTCCTTGCTCCCGTAATCCCCCGAGTCCGTAATCTTGTAGATCTCCACCTCGGTCGAATATCCGGAGCTGCGGAAATCACTCTCCAGCCCCTGGGCCAGCCCGTCGGAAATCCCGTCATTGATAAGCGAGTCCCTCACCAGCCCGTCCGTCAGGTACACAACAGCCACAGACTTGTCCCCGATATCCAGGCCGGAGTCTGACGGGTATCTCATCTGGACTGCAAAACTATAGGTCTGGGGGCTGCATGAAACGGCTGCGGCCGCAGCGGCCACAGCGGTCAGCAAAGAATAAAACTTGGTCATAGTCATATCGCTTGGGCAATAAGGTCATATTCGTCAGCGCCAGTGACGGCGACATCCAAAAACGTGCCTGCAAGGCTGAACGGGTCGCGTCCCGCAAGCCACTCCGGAGAGGGCCTTACAAGTATCTCCCCGTCCACTTCCGGGCTTTCCAGACGGCTGCGGCACACCAGCACGCCGTCATTCCAGTCATCAGCCAGCACTCGCTCTACAGAGCCGACCCGGCTGCGGTTAAACTCCAGCGAGACCCCCCTCTGCACTTCCATCAGGCGCGACAGCCTCTCCTGCTTGACATCCTGCGGGACTTCGTCCTTGAAATGCATGGCCCCGTATGTGCCCTCCTCCTCCGAGTAGGCAAACGCGCCGAGCCTCTCGATACGGGCCTCACGCACAAAGTCCAGCAGCTCGCCGAACTCCTCCTCACCCTCCCCCGGATGCCCCACAATCATGGTGGTGCGGATGACCGCCCCGGGCACACGCGCCCTGATGCGCTCAAGCAGCCGGAGCGTCTGCTCCTTGGTGACCTGCCTGCGCATCATGGAGAGTATCTTGTCGGATATGTGCTGCAGCGGGATGTCTATGTACGGGCAAATCTTGGGATTGGACGCCATCCTGTCCAGCACGTCCTCCGGAAAGTCAGCCGGATGGCTGTAGTGTATCCGTATCCACTCTATCCCCTCCACTGCTGAGAGAGAGTCAAGCAGCTCCGCGAGCGTCCTCCTGCCATAGAGGTCAAGCCCGTACCATGTCGTGTCCTGGGCTATCAGCACCAGCTCCTTGACCCCTTGGGCGGCAAGCCCCTCCGCCTCCTCCACAAGAGTCTCGGCAGGGACTGAGCGGTGCGCCCCTCTGATGAGAGGGATGGCACAGTAGGAGCACCGCCTGTCACAGCCCTCGGAAATCTTGAGATACTCCGTAGCCGGCCCGTATGCCTTGCCCGGCCCGGCCTCGGTACGGATCCGCCCGGTCATCCGCCCGCTGGGGGTCACGCCAAGAGCCCTCACAACCGGGGAAATGTCCCTCGCCCCATACCATTCATCGACCTCCGGAATCAGCCCCGGCATCTGGTCAGCGTAACGCTGGGACAGGCAGCCGAACACAATCAGCCTCCCCACATGCCCCGTGCGCTTGCGTTCCACGGCATCCAGTATGGCATTTACCGACTGTTCCTTGGCGTCACCAATAAAGCCGCAGGTGTTGAGCAGCAGGCAGTCCACATAGTCCGGAGCCTCCTGGGGCATGACGACATCCCAGCTGCCCTTGACCTGCCACAGCAGATGCTCCGTGTCCACGGTGTTCTTGGAGCAGCCGAGCGTAATTATCTGTAGAGAGCCTCTACTCATTCACCTCGTCAGAGCCGGCGGGAACATCGTCTTCCTCCTGAGCCTCGGCTTCAATTTCCTGCTCTTCCTGGGCCTCGCGTTCCTCGTCAGTCATAAAATCAAGGGACGCATACTGCGCGAGCTCGCTGTACCAGAGCGCAATCTTGCGCATGTGGGACACATAGAAGCGATCCGCGTCATAGTCGGGCACGGCTTTGGCGAAAAGAGCCTTGAGCTCGTCCCCATCAGCCTTGGGAGATGGGATGTCAGCGCCGCCGAGAGCCTCTTTGAGGGCAGTCAGCACATCTTGGAGCTTCATTTCTCCCTCAGATGTGTAGATAGAAATGTCCGCGAGGGAGTTGACCTTGCTGCGGGCGTCAAGCGATGTGCGGCTCCCGTCTTCAAGAGACTCCACCACAATGCCGTTGCGGGCCTGTGCCAGATAGCGGTACAGCCCGTGACGGCCAGACACGCTCAAAATTTTGCTGAGATCTGTTTTCATATTGTCAAAATTATTCATTCTTTTTCCCTTGAGAGAGAGCCGCGGCTCATCTCTCTGTCTTTTGTATGAGGACTGTCCGCAGAGCCTCTTCCGCACGGGCGTAGAGGACATCCAGGCTGCTGTCATTGACCACAATAGCGTCGGGGACTCTCCCATCCGCGCCCTCCTGCATGGCCATGCGCCGCTCTATGTCCGCCCTGCCTGTCCCATCACGCCTCATCACCCGGCCCACAGCCAGGTCCTTGGGGGCAACCACCTCTATGACGGCCTGCGCAAGCGGCCAGAAGAGCGGCTTGTGCAGGAATATCGCCGACTCCAGCAAGGCAACCCGTGCATTCTGCCCGTCTCTCCATCTCACAAAGTCATCATACACGTGCGGGTGCACAAGCGCCTCCACCCGCAGCAGGACTTCCCTGTCCGAGAATGCCGCACGGGCGAGCGCCGCCTTGTCGAACGACCCGTCCTCCAGACGGAGCTCCACGCCGGCGGCCTTGCCGACGCGCTCCACCAGCCCGGGAATCTCCAAGTAAAGTGACTTCGCCCTGTCATCGGCATAATACACTGGCCAGCCCTCCGCCTCAAGATGTCTGCATGCCGCGGTCTTACCGCTGCCCATGCCCCCAGTGACCGCTATTGTCAGCGCCGTGCTCATCGCTCCACGCATTCAAACACCTCCGGCTCCACCTCTACGGATATCACACCGGAGGGCAGCGGCTGCGCATGCGCAATACATTTGCCGCTGCGTGAGCCGCGGAAGTCCTGATAATCCACCGACAGCATGAGCTGCCCGCCAGGGTCGCCTGTCACCGGGAAAACGCACTTCATCGCCACGTCCGCCACGGAGGGGTACACATCGACCGTATGACCTGCCGGCACCCCCCTCACGGAGACCTTTGCCTGGCTGTGCAGCTCGACGTAGCGCGACACCTCCATATCGTAGGTCACTTCCGTGTCGGACAGGCGCAGGCCCTTCGGGACCTCAAGGCTGACAGTGCCGGTACGGGAGCTGCTGACGCCCGACAGAGTGAGCGGGCGGCTGAGTATGCGCTCAAAATGGTCAATGTACTTGGCGTCGCCGTAAATCATCACAGAGTCCGGAGTGACCTTGATGTCCCCGACCAGGGTGTACTGCGGCTTGAAAGTGACAGACCTGACCACATGCACCGGCACCTTGCGGTTGTTCTCCGCCGCGAAACGGAAAGTCACCGACGGCGAGACAAACGACTCAAGCTGCACGTCCTGCCCGAATATTTCCGTCACATACCCGCTCAGCTCGTTGGCCGATATGCTGTACTGGTCTTCGGAGACATGGGTGAAGAGCTTGGGGTCAATCCAGACCTGCCGAGGGGCCTTCCGCTCCTCGCGGCGGCTGCGCAGCAGGTTGAACCCGGCAGCACGGCATCTCGCCTCGATGGTCACAGGGGCAAGGCTCGTCTGATAGCGCCCTGGTATATTGCTGGACGCATAGACAACCGACCTCAATGTCATCGAATAGTTGAGCGAGAGGTTGTGAATCAGCCAGATGCTGAAAGCCAACAAAAGAGACACGACCAGCACGGGCGCATCTCTTCCGTTCATGCCAGGCCCTGCCATACCCGGAGCCTACTGGGCCTTGGAGGAGTCCCTGACAATGGAGCTCTTGTCCACCTTGAGAGTGACGTCCTTGTCAACCTGGATGGTGACGGTGCGCTCGTCAATGCTGGAGACAGTGCCGTAGATGCCTCCTGCGGTGATCACCTTGTCTCCCTTTTTGAGCCCGCTGCGGAATTTCTCCAGCTCTTTCTGCTGCTTGCGCTGCGGACGGATCATGAAGAGCCACATCACCACGAAGATGAGGATAATCATGATCCAGAACGACCATTGAGAGCCGCCCTGTGCGGATTGAGAGCCGTTCTGCGCGGCGGCCTGCGTCTGCAGGAGTGTGTACATCAGTATGCCCATTTCTAAATGCTTTGGTTGTTATAGTGTAACTGAAAGCTTGTTCTTGATGAGGCTGTCCAGCAGCCCGTTGACAAAGCGCCTGCTGTTGGGGGCCCCATAGGACTTGGATATCTCCACATATTCGTTGAGGGACACCCTGGCCGGAATCTCCGGGAAGTTCTCCGCCTCGGCGAGGCCGCAAACGATCAGCGCGACATCCGTGCTGAACAGCCTGTCCCCGTCCCACTTCGGCACCGCCTCCGCAATCATCTGGCGATAGCGTCCGCAGCCGGTGAACGCGCAGCGCAGCAGCTTGGTCACAAACGCCAGGTCGCTCTGTATGCCCGGCTCGTCCTTGCGCATATCGCTCATGTACAGCTCCGGCATCCTCCAGTCCTGCCCCCGCCCGATCTCATCGAGGGTGTTGCAGCAGGTGTTGACCGCATACTCCAGGTCGTCATTCCAATATATGGACATGTCCTCGAGGATGTCGGCGAGAGCCTGGTTGTCCGGCAGCTCGCTGGCAAGGATCTTGACCCAAAGCGCCGCGTCCTCCTTGACCGAAGACGTCGCGGCGGCCATATAGCT
Organism: uncultured Muribaculaceae bacterium; assembly: GCA_964556285.1. GTDB lineage: Bacteria > Bacteroidota > Bacteroidia > Bacteroidales > UBA932 > Cryptobacteroides. Next base: position 26,166 of record CAZKVW010000011.1, on the reverse strand, counting down.
CCCGAAATAATCCCTCTCCCTGACCGTATTGTACAGGTCATGGACAAACACGTCGTTCTGGTCCCATGAGAGCCTTTTGCGAGAGAGTATCTTGCGGAAATCGGGGTCGGAGGCGAAAAGCTCCGATACGGCGTTGGACGCGAATTTGAGGTTGGGGTGCAGGTCCTCCTGGGTCGGGTTGAACTTGCCGAGGCCCGCGTCAATGCGCTCGCCAGCCTCACGCGCCAGCGGCGGTGTCAGGGCGAGGATGTACAGATACAGGTCCCTGACTGCCTCGCATGAGGTCCTGAGGACGGACTGCGCCTCTTTAAGGGTCATAGAGGGGTTCTCAATGTAACTGTAAATGACCTTGAAAACCTTTATCCTTAGGATCCTCCTGTTCAGCATGATATTTCAAAAAAGCTTCTTGGTGAAAAATTTGTGCAAAGATAACAGAAGATTGACAAAAAAATGTATTTTTGTCCGAGAAAAGTATTTGATTACGCTATGTACAGAGATGATTTTGACCACAGCCGTTTCCAGGACAAACAAACGGATGATGTCTACTCGAAACCGGTGAGGGCGGGTAAGCGGACTTATTTCTTTGACGTCAAGAGCACCAAGGGGGCCGACGACTTCTATCTGACCATCACGGAGAGCAAGCGCAGGCAGGAGAGCGACGGCAGGTTCTCATACGACAAGCACAAGATATTCCTCTACAAGGAGGACTTCGAGAAGTTTGAGGAGGGGCTCCGGGATGTCATCGAATACATCCGCGTCAACTGCTTCAACGGAGAGATTCCCCAGAAAAGCTACGATGACCCCGAGGACGGCGGGGGTATTGCATAATTGCGTCTTAAACGGTATATTTGCAGGGATTGGGCTTGGCCACGATTGAGGACATAAGGCAGGAGATCCGGAAGCTCATTGCTCTCTACGAGTCGGAGAGGGCGAGGGCGGACAGGCTCGCCGGGGAGCTGGAGGAGAGGAACAAGGAGGCCAGGCGCTTTCAGGAGCAGATTATAGAGTTGCAAGATCAGATAGATGTCTTGAGGCTGAAGGGTGCGTTGGGGGATGACGGCGTAGATCCGTCTTCGTCAAAGAAAGAGATGATTGACAGCCTTGTGCGGGAGATAGACAAATGCATTTCCCTCTTGGGCGGTTAGGCTATGGCGGAGCAGAGGATAAACGTCAAGATTGCGGAGAAGATGTACGGGTTCACGGTCAAGAGCCAGGACCAGGAGAGTCTGATCCGCTTTGCTGCGGAACGGGTCAACAAGTCGTTTGACGAGTACTCCGTCAAGTACCCCGGGATGTCCGCTCTGGACAAGCTCAGCGTCGTGGCGCTGAACGAGTGCAGGCAGAGTCTCGTGCAGAGCAAGCGGGCCGCGGCGGTGGAGGAGGAGCAAGAGTCCTTGCTGAAAGACCTCAAGGCCTATCTTGATGATATTGGGAATAGCCGTTAGTCCCCAGTTGCCAAAAACAACACTTATCAAGGGAAACGGGTAACTCGCTGACGGATGGCGTGCCGGACCGCTCCGGATACCTGAACACCAGCGGAGCCCAAATCGTTACGGGCCGATTTTTCGGACATCTTGACTAACGGCTTTTTTTGAGCGTCTGCTCCACGGTTGCGGGGCAGACGCTTTTTGTATGGACACACAGTGAACCGATAAATATGACAACAGTTATCACCATCATCATCTCGATATTGGCGGGAGCGGGAGCGGCGCTGGGCATCAGCGTCCCAGTCCGCAAAGCCATGCTCAGAGGCAAGAAGGAGCAGTGGCTCAAGGACGCCGAGGCCCAGGCCGAAGCGGTCAAAAAGGAGAAGATGCTCCAGGCCAAGGAGAAATTCCTCCAGCTCAAGAGCGAGCACGACCAGTACGTGAGCGAGCGCAAGGCCAGGCTCCGCGAGGAGGAGGGCAAGATCGCCCAGAGGGAAAACGCCGTCAAGGAGCAGCAGGCCGAGCTGGGCCGCAAGCTCTCCGACGCGGACAATGCCAAGAAGTCGCTCCAGGCCCAGCGTGACGCTCTTGCCAAGAAGACCGAGGAGTACAACGCCCTGCTCGGGCAGGTCAACAAGCAGCTGGAGGAGGTTGCCGGCATGACCGCCGACCAGGCCAAGGGCATGCTTGTGGAGAATCTCAAGGCCGAGGCCCGTTCCGAGGCGCAGGCCTACATCAACGACACCATCGACGAGGCGAGGCTCAACGCGGCCAAGGAGGCCAAGCGCATAGTCATCACCACCATACAGCGAACTGCGGCCGAGACCGCCATTGAGAACGCGGTGACGACATTCCCCATCGAGAACGACGACATCAAGGGACGCATCATAGGGCGTGAGGGGCGCAACATCCGGGCCCTGGAGGCCGCGACTGGCGTGGAGATTGTCGTGGATGACACCCCTGACACCATCCTGCTGTCGGCGTTTGACCCCGTGCGCAGGGAGGTGGCAAGGCTGGCCCTGCACCAGCTGGTGATAGACGGGCGCATACATCCGGCCCGCATCGAGGACGTGGTGGCAAAGGTGCGCAAGCAGCTTGACGACGAGATCCTGGAGACGGGCAAGAGGACATGCATAGACCTCGGCATCCACGGGCTCAACATAGAGCTGGTCAAGCTCATAGGGCGCATGAAGTACCGCTCGTCCTACGGGCAGAACCTCCTCCAGCACTCGCGTGAGGTCGCCAACATATGCTCCATCATGGCTGCGGAGCTGGGGCTCAACCCCAAGATAGCCAAGAGGGCGGGACTCCTGCACGATATCGGCAAGGTATCCGAGGATGAGCCGGAGCTGCCTCACGCCCTGCTCGGCGCCAAGCTGGCTGAACAGTACAAGGAGCGCCCGGAGATAGTGAACGCTATCGGGGCCCACCACGAGGAAATGGAGATGACTAGCATCTACTCCCCGCTGGTGCTGGTGGCAGACGCCATCTCAGGAGCGCGTCCGGGGGCGCGGCGCGAAGTCATAGAGTCCTACATCAAGAGGCTCAAAGACATGGAGAATCTCGCACAGGAGCATCCCGGCGTGACCAAGGCATACGCCATACAGGCCGGGCGCGAGCTGCGCGTCATCGTTGGGGCCGAGGATGTCTCTGACGAGCAGGCGGCCAGCCTGTCTGCGGAGATAGCACAGAAGATACAGGACGAAATGACCTATCCCGGACAGGTCAAGATCACGGTTATCAGAGAGACGAGGGCTATCGCATACGCGCGCTAGCGCAACGGCCTGTGCCCGGCGGTCTTGGACGACTTGAGGGCGAGCCTGACCCTCTCATGCTCCCGGGCCGGCACGGCGAAGTCCAAGAACTTTTCCCACACGCACCCCACGGCAAGAGCTGTGGGGTGTGTCATATCGTCCCCAAAGAAACGGTAGTCCCTCAATTCGTCGAGGACAATCTCATAGGCCGGGAAGTACTCGGCCGAGTCCTGATGCCTCCCGAGGACTTCATCGAGCGAGAGCAGCAGGGCGGCTTTGGAGAGCTGGTTGGAGTGCGCCCCGTTCCACAGGTGACGCACGGGGCTGACGGTAAAGAGCAGCTTGCGCCCCTCACCCGCAATCCGTATGATTTCTTCAAGGGATTCCGTGACTTCCGCCAGGGAAAGGGGACGATGGACAAACTCTGATGAGTCGCGCTTGAGGCAGTTGGAGACCACACGCCCCTCCTTTTCCCATACCCAGCAAGTGCCAAGAGTGATTATCAGGCGGTCGCAACGCTCCCAGAACGTATGCGCAGCATCCAGCGCGGCGTTGGCGCCGGACAGGAACTCCTCCGGGGTCTCGCGGGCGAAAGAACTGTGATGGCTGTGCGAGCACCACAGGTTGGAGCCTGCTCCCATCCTGACAACTTCATCTGCGGTGAAATGCCGTCCGCTGCCTGTCCTGCGCAGCGAGTCCAGCACGGACACAGGATTGTACAGTGCGCCGAACGGGTTAACGAGGGCGTCAAACCCGCCGTCCGCAAGCCTCCGCCCCACTCCGTCGGCAAAGCAGCTGCCAAGTACGAGCACACTGTCCGAGAGGCTCACGCCAAAACGGCTCTCCCCCGGCTCTACGGCTGTCTGCAGCTTCACCATATCCAGATTATGGGATTGCGCAGGGGGAGGTTGCGCAGCACCTCCTGATGCTCCGGGAAATGCTCAAGAGACTTCCACATATCAAACCACTGCCTGTCACTCTTCCGTCCCCACTGCGGCGAGGTCACGGAATGATACCATGCCAGCACCAGAAAAGGCTGGGCCACCGGCCACTGGTCCCAGTCCACGATGTCATGCCCGTACGGCCATGACTCCTTGTCCGCGATGTAAGGCACGAGGAAGTCAATTCCCAGCCTCATGCAGTGCCCCTCGGGCGTGACGTATGCCCAGAGGTCATCTTCGGGCGTGGACAATATCTGGCACAGGCCGGACATCGCGTCAAGATTAAATATGGAATAGGCGTAGGACTTGGTGCGCCTCGTCTCCATCGGGAAGCTCCCGTCGGGAGCCATCTGCTGGAACATCAGGGTCTCCTTGAAACGCCTCCTGCAAAAGTCCAGCATCTCGTTGTCCCCGGCATACTTGGCATAAGAGGCCACCTGCATGGCCCAGCAAGTGCCGTGGTTGTTGGCGGCCCGCATCTCGGCTTCTCCTCTGGGTGTGCCGGTGAGCCATGCGAGGAACTCCCGGAACCATTCCTTGGTGCCGTGCAGCACGTCCTCGTCCAGCATTCCGCCCTCCTCAAGACGCACGAGCGACTGGGCTACCTCCACCAGATGAATGGAGTCTATGATGCCGATGCTCCAGCCGCTCCGCTTGCCGATGACGGCCTGGGCATACAGCATGTTGGGCGCCATGCGGGTGTCCTCGTCCACAAACCATGCCCTGACATGCGGAATGACAGCCCGCGCATAACGCTCGTCCCCGGTCAGCAGCCACGCCGAGGTGAGGTCCCCGACTATCCTGTCCAGACGCACCATCGCCTGGCGGTGGCTCTTGAACACATCAGGGTTGGACTTGCCGTCAAAGCTCTTGTAAGGGCCTCCCGGATTGTCAGGGTCAGGCCAGAAATAGTCCCCTTGGGAATAGAAATCATGTATGCCGCCCTCGCTGAAGGGAGCGACAAAATCAGTCACCGTCACCGGGGGCAGCGCCAACGCGCTGTCCGCCCTTGCAACAACTTCAGAGCGCAGCACAGCAGCCACCCTCTCCTTGGGAGAACGGGCGCAGCAGCACAGCAGCGGCAGAGCCAAGGCCAGCGCGACCGCCCTTGACAGCCTGATCCTCATCGCCTCATCCCCCTGAGCTGTGAGGCCAGCGACCCGCTGATGGCGGACTTCATCATCTTTCGCGCCCCTTCAAACTGCTTCATCAGCTTGTTGACTTCCTGCACCGACGTGCCCGAGCCGTCAGCGATGCGCTTGCGGCGCGAGCCGTTGAGGCACTCTGGATGCGCCCTCTCGTATGGGGTCATCGAGCGGATAATGGCCTCCGTTGGCTTGAACGCGTCATCCGGTATGTCCACGTCCTTGAGGGCCTTGCCGACGCCGGGAATCATGGACGCGAGGTCTTTCATATTGCCCATCTTCTTGACCTGCTGTATCTGGTTGTAGAAGTCGTCCAGCGTGAACTGGTCACGGGCTATCTTCTTTTTGAGCTCGCGGGCCTGCTTCTCGTCATACTGCTCCTGGGCCTTCTCCACAAGGCTCACGACATCACCCATGCCGAGAATCCTGTCGGCGATGCGCTGCGGATAGAAGACATCCAGAGCCTCCAGCTTCTCGCCGGAAGATATAAACTTGATTGGCTTGCCCGTCACGGCACGGATGGAGAGGGCTGCGCCGCCCCTGGTGTCCCCGTCCATCTTGGTCAGCACGACACCGTCAAAAGACAGGGCGTCATTGAACGCCTTTGCAGTTGCGACCGCATCCTGCCCGGTCATTGCATCCACCACAAAGAGGGTCTCCGTAGGCTTGACAGCCTCCTTGAGAGCCGTAATCTCCTGCATCAGCTCCTCGTCAACGGAGAGCCGTCCGGCGGTATCGGCAATCACCACGCCTATGCCCTCCTGCCGGGCCTTTGCGACTGCTCCGGCGGCTATCTTGATAGGGTCTTTCTCTCCATCAGGGCTGTACACCGGCACTCCCGCTTGTGCGGCGAGCGTCTTGAGCTGTTCTATGGCAGCCGGCCTGAATGTGTCGCATGCCGCCAGCAGGACTCCGACTCCCCTCTTGCTCTTGATGTTGAGGGCGAGCTTGGCGCAGAACGTGGTCTTGCCGGAGCCGTTCAGGCCGGCAGCGAGCACTATGCCGGGCTTGCCCTTGATGTTGATGTCCGTGCCGTCGCCGCCCATAAAGTCGGCGAGCTCGTCATGGACAATCTTGACCATCATCTGCTGCGGCTTGACCGCTGTCAGGACATTCTGCCCCAGGGCCTTTTCCTTGACTCTGTCGCAGAACTCCTTGGCGACCTTGTAGCTGACATCGGCATCGAGCAAGGCGCGGCGGATGTCCTTGAGCGTCTCGGCTATGTTAATGTCGGTTATGCGCCCCTCGCCCTTGAGGAGCTTGAACGACTTTTCGAGCCTTTCCGAAAGGTTTTCAAACATATTCTTGTCTCAAAAAAATTGCTTTGTACGGCTGCGCGGCTCACTGCGCCGGCTGGTGCGGTGCTTTCAGCAAGTCATTCACCGTCTTGACGGGGTTGAATGTGGACAGGGGGACTTCGACGAACATCGTGTTCCAGTCGCTCATGGCGCCGTTCCAAAGCCCGGGCAGCTCCAGTGCGCGAAGCTCTCTGCCGTGCCAGCTCTTGGAACTTATGAAACCTGCCTCGGGATCCACATATTCCGTCAGGTCAAACTTGCGCCCCCAGCTGTCATGCAGGCAGCACACTATGTCCACCGGGTTGAAATGGGTGGAGGCAGCCAGCGCCGCCGCGCCGCGCGGGTCGGAGGAGTCAATCTGCACACCCTCAAGGATCTGCAGCGAAGCGGAGCCGTCAGCGGAGCGGACTATGAAAGGGCCTCCCCCGGCCTGCCCCTCGCTGCGCACCATGCCGCACACACGTACAGGCCGGCGGAGCTTCCGCATGAGAGACTCCGTCCTGTCGCCGTCATGCGGGATGGTGACGCAGAGCCGCTCGAGCAGGAACTCCTCCACCTCATCGCACAGCTTCGGCCCAGGATTGCTTTCCAACGCCCGCAAGTAAGCGAATATCCTGTCACGCAGCATCAGGGCGCAGCCGGCAAGCGCCCGCTTGTACCGGCTCGTCTCGGCCAGGAAACGCTCCTGTGCCACATTGTCTATGTTCTTGATGAACACCAGCTCCTCGGGGACGGCGTTGAGGTTGTATATGAGCGCCCCATGACCTGCGGGACGCTTGAGCACGGAGCCGTCCTCCTTGAGGAACGGCTTGCCCTCCATATCCACCGCGATAGTGTCCGTGGACGGGTCCTGAGTGGAGAGACGCATGCAATAGCGCACCCCGAAGCGTTTCTCATACTCCCCTCTCACCTCGTCGAACACCTGCCCAAACAGCTCCTTGTGAGCCGGGCTGACGGTAAACTCCACATTGACAATGCCGTCATCCCCACGCGCGTAGGCCTGCCCCTCCACAAGGTGCTCCGCAATGGCGCTCCGCCGCTCCCCGTCAGGATATCTGTGGAAGAGGATGACCCCCTTGGGCTTCTGCGCGTATCCCAACCCGTCCTCATCGAGCACGACGCGGGCAGGGTCGCGGCCTTCGAAGAGGGCCTCGTCATAGAACGCGAAGCGGCTGATATTGGCCCGCAGGGTCCTGGTCGCGTCATTTGGCTGCTCCAGCCCGGCGAATATGTCCTTGAACATGCGTGAGGCAGCCCCTGACGCGGGGACAAACTTGCATTTGCCGTCCGCATGCGACGACGCGTAATAAGCGGCACACTCGTCCAGTGCGGCGCCGTCCAGACGGTGTATGCCCCTGCCGACTGTCGCGGGGGCGATGATATCCATCCGGGGGAAGCCCCGGCGGAATATCTCAAGCTGTTGTGTTTCAGTGTACATTATTCAGTAGTCTACATAGAATTCCCTGCGGTAGCGGTAAGCGTCCCTCAGGCTGTCAAAGCGGTCCGGGTCGAGCCGGAACATGAAATCATCCGTGAATATGGGGTAGTTGTATTGGAGCACGGAGGCCACCTCCCCCTGGGTCTTGCCACGGAGATCCACCTTGACGGACTCCAGCTCGGCAATCTCGGCCTTGGGGAAGAACTCGTACAGGCGGCTGATCCCGCAATAGCGGGCAACCGCCCGCACAGCCATCATCGTGCTGTTCTGCATGCTCTGGTAAGAATATCCGGCGATATGCGGCGTGGCTATGTCCACCATGTCCACCAGCTCCTTGTCTATATGCGGCTCGTTGTTCCATGTGTCGATGACTGTCGCCCCCAGCCTGGGACAAGCGTCCTTGAGAGCCTCATCGGACATCAGTTCCCCCCTTGCGGCATTGATGAATATGGCCCCCGGCCTCATCTTGGCAAAGAACGCCCTGTCCGCCGTCCCCCGGGTATGCTCATTGAGAGGCATGCACAGGACCACCACGTCCGATCCCGCCAGCAGGGTGTCCAAGTCCACAAACTGCGAATCCCCCTCCACCTCGGCCCGTGGAGGGTCGCACGAGAGCGTCCCCAGCCCGAGATAAGTGGCCATCTGCACCACCCGCCGCCCAACGTTGCCGACTCCGATGACCCCCATCACCGCCCTCTCAAGACTGATGGACTTGCGCGACGCTATGCCGTAGAGGGCGGAGAATATGTAGTTCATCACCCCTCCGGCGTTGCTGCCGTAGGAGTTCTGCACATAGATGCCCCTCTCGCGGCAGTAATCCATGTCCACGTGATCCAGGCCGGCTGTAGCCGATGCTATCATCCTGACGGAAGTGCCGCCCAGCAGGGCGGCGTTGCAGCGCGTCCTGTTGCGGACAATTATAGCGTCAGCATCTATGATGTCGCTGTGGCACGGCGGATCCCTGTAGACCACATCAGCGTCAGGCTCAAACACCCCGCGCACAAAGGGGACTCCACTGTCTATCACTATCCTCATAGGCCGGTCACTTGAGAATTATCTCCCGCACGGGCCTGTCTTCGGAGCCGTCCTTGACAAACAGCTCATCGTCCCGGAGAATCTGGTTCATCCTCTCCAGTATCAACGACTTCTGGAAAGAAAGGTGATTTCGCGCCACCGACGAGGCCAGAGTCACATACAGCCTGCCGTCCCGGAAAAACATCCGCGAGGTATAGTCCGACGCCCCGGAAGCCTCGCCCCATGCCTCGAACACTCGTCTGGTGTTGAGCCCGGAGGCGAGTTTCATCGCCCTGATGTACTCCGAAATGATCTCGGACATGGGCTGCGCATTCTTGCGGGCAATCCTCACAGGTTTGGTCATATCCTCTCAAACACGCCTCCCCTCGCCAGATAATAGCTCTTGTCCCCGCTAATCGAGTCCACGATGCCCGAGAGCCTGTCCCTCTTGGTGTCGCTGATGAATATCTGCCCGAATCCGTCCCCGCCCACAAGATGGAGCAGGTTGGCGGCCCGCCCCATGTCCAGCTTGTCAAACAAGTCATCCAGCAGCAGCATGGGCGCAAATCCGTAGCGCCGGCGCATGATGTCATACTGGGCGAACTTGAGCGCGACCAGGAAAGACTTCTGCTGGCCTTGCGAGCCGCACCTGCGTATCGGATGCCCGCTCATGGTGAATACCAGGTCATCTCTCTGCACCCCCACGCCTGTATAGCCGAGCATCATGTCCCTCTCCCGCGTACCTGCAAGCAGACCGTCAAGCGGCCCCTTGAGGAGGTCTGACTCGTACTGGATGCCGATATCCTCCCTGCCGCCGCTTATCTCGGCGTAGTACTCCCGCACAGGGCCGAGAATCTCCTCGGCAAACTCCCCGCGCCTGTGGAATATGTAATCCGCAGCCGAGGACATGCGGGAGTCAAAAGTCTCCAGCAGCATGGGATCCGCCGTCCCGTCCTTGAGCAGGCGGTTGCGCTGCAGCAGCAGACGGTTGTACTGCTGGACCGCATTGAGGTACTCATGGTCTGTCTGGGACAGCACGGCATTGGCGAAACGCCTGCGCCGCTCGCCGCCCTCCGACACCAGCGAGCTGTCATAAGGGGAGACCATCACCACAGGGAGTGAGCCTATATGGTCTGAAATGCGGGCAATGGGCTTGTCGTCACGCCGGAGCTTTTTGCCGCCGTCCGGAGAGAACGACAATGAGAATGTCGAGACCAGGCCGCTCTCCATATTGTAAGTGCCGGACAGGGCAAAGCCATCGCTCCCGTAGCGAATGTTGAACTGGTCCTGCGCCCCGCTGCAGCTCTTGGTCATCGACAGGCAATAGATGGCGTCGCAGAGATTGGTCTTCCCCTCTCCGTTGTCTCCCGTTATGCAATTGAGCTTGGGCGAAAAGGTCAGCTCCTGCAACGCGATGTTGCGGAAATCCTTGACTACTATCCTGTGCAGCGACGGCATCTGGAGCGGAGTTCAGAAATATTTGTAGAAAAGCGCGATGGAGCGCATCCCCGCGAACATCTGGCTCAGCAGGAAACTCTCGTTGGGGCTGTGGATGGTATCCCTCTCCAGCCCGAACCCCATGAGCAGGGGGTCAATGCCGAGTATCCTCTGCATGTCGGCCAATATGGCTATGCTGCCGCCTCCCCTGCTCGGGACCGGCTCGATGCCGTACACCTCCGCGATTGCGCGCGAGGCCGCCTTGTATGCATGGGAGGATATGGGGATGAGGAAGCCGTCCCCGCCGTGCAGCTCCTTGACCTCGACCTTGACGCATTCGGGGGCGATGCGCAGGAAATGACGGCGGAACTTGTCCGAAATCTCGGCGCACGTCTGATCCGGGACCAGCCTCATTGATATCTTGGCATGGGCCTCGCTGGGGATGATTGTCTTGGCGCCCTCGCCGGTGTAGCCGCCCCAGATGCCGCACACGTCCAGGCAGGGCCTTATGCCCGTGCGCTCCATGGTCGTGTAACCTTTCTCACCCCTGAGAGCCCTGACACCGAGAAATCTCTTGTACTCCTCCTCGTCATACGGGGCGCGGGCGAGCTGCGAGCGGTCCTCAGCCGTCAGTTCGACGACGTTGTCATAGAATCCGTCCACCGTCACTCTCCCGTCGGAGTCTATAAGTGAGGATATCATGTCACAGAGCACATTGACCGGGTTGGCCACGGCCCCGCCGTAGTGCCCGCTGTGCAGGTCCTTGTCAGGGCCTGTGACCTTGACCTCCATATAGGCCATGCCCCGCATGCCGCAGTTGATTGACGGCACCTTGTCCGAAATCATGGTAGTGTCTGAGACCAGTATGACATCGGCCCGGAGCATCTCCTTGTGATCCTCGACCCATTTGGGGAGCGAGGCGCTCCCTGTCTCCTCCTCGCCCTCAAAGACAAACTTGACGTTGTGGCGCAGCTGCCCGCTGCGCACGAGATATTCAAAGGCCTTGAGGTGCATGAACAGCTGCCCTTTGTCATCGTTGGCGCCGCGCCCCCATATAGCCCCGTCATGTATCACCGGATCGAAAGGGTCGCTGTCCCACTTGTCAAGAGGCTCCGGGGGCTGCACGTCGTAGTGCCCGTACACCAGCACGGTCTTCTGCGACGGGTCAGTCACTTTCTGGGCATACACCACCGGATTGCCGTCTGTCGGGCAGACTTCGGCCCTGTCGGCCCCGGCCTCCAGCAGCAGCTCGGCAAGCCGCCGCGCGCAGCGCGTCATGTCAGGCTTGTTCTCCGCCTTGGCGCTTATGGACGGTATGCGCAGCAAGGAAAACAGCTCCTCAAAGAAACGGTCCCTGTTGTCGTTGATGTATTGTTGCATGCCAGCTACAGATTAGTCTCGAAAAAGTCCGTAAAGAGCCTGTACATCTGGGCCCGCCACGGCCCGGCCACGTTGTGGCGGCTGCGTATGTACGGGAAATAGTACGCCGTCGTCCCGCTCTCCACACACGCCTGCACAAAACTCAAGCTGTGTATGGGCAGCACGGTGTCATCCAGCCCGCCCTGGCAGATGAGCAGACGGCCCTTGAGGCTCCCTGCCTTGTCCAGGAGAGAGGTCGAGACGAAGCCGTCAGGATTGGTCTCGGGAGTGTCCATGTACCGCTCGCCGTACATGACCTCATACCATTTCCAGTCAATGACCGGCCCTCCGCACGCCCCGGCCTTGAACAAGTCAGGATACGCCGTCATCAGGGATATGGTCATAAATCCGCCGAAGCTCCAGCCGCTGACGCCCACCCGGGACGCGTCCGCCCACGGCTGGCTGAGCACAGCCTCGCGAAGCCCGGCGACCTGGTCCTCCATCTCCGCCTGCCCGAGGCGGCGGTTGACGGACTTCTCATACGCGCTGCCATGATTCTGCGTCCCCCTGTTGTCCTGGACATAGACGACATAGCCGCGCTGCGCCATGGCCATCTCCCAGAGCCGGATGCCGCCGAGCCATGTGTCAGTGACCATCTGCGAATGCGGCCCCCCGTACACATACACGATGACAGGGTATTTCCTGGAGGGGTCGAAACCGAGCGGGCGGAACATGCGGAAATGGTTGTCATACAGCCCGTCGACCGACTTCACAGTCCCGAATGTCATGCCGCAGACGGCATATTCCGCCAGCGGGTCATCGAGCGTGTACAGCTCCTGCAATATGTTGCCGTCAGAGTCGCGCTCCACCGCCCTGCCCGGCTCGCTGACGCTGCTCCAGCAGTCAAGTATCCTTGTGCAGTCACTGTTGAGGGAGCAGCGGTGCACCCCCCGTTCGGGGGTAAGGGCCTCCGGACGCGCAAGCCGGACGGAGCCTCCCCTGCTGACCCCGACCCGCACTTTGTACAAGTGCGACTCCGCCGGAGAAATCTCCGCAGAGCTGTAGAATATGTAATTGCCGTCTGTCGCGACGAAATGCACGTCCGCATCCACCGGAGTCACCCTGTCCACGCGCCCCGCGCTGTCCACAAGGTACAGGCTGCTGTAGCCGTCGCGGTTGTCCGTCGTGTAGATGTATTTTCCTCCCTTGAAATGGCGGAGCGGCTCCTGCGGCTCCACCCACGCGTCATTGTCCTCCGTCAGCAGGGTGCGGACAAAGCTCCCGTCAGAGGCGTCATACATGTTGAGGCGCAAATGGTGCTGACTGCGGTCAAGCACATGGACAAACAGCCTTGACGCGTCAGGCGACCAGCTGACATTAGTCAGGTAGCGGTCGCTGCCGAAATCCGCGCACTGCACATAATGCGTACTGGACGACGCTATGTCATATATGCCCAACGAGATGACTTCCGTGCCGGAAGTCCCGTTCATCGGATAGCGCACCTCCTTGACGCCCGCGCCTCGGGCGCTGACATCAGGCAGCGGATACAGGGGCACCGCCCTCTCATCCTTGCGGTAGAACGCCAGCTTGCTGCTGTCCGGACTCCAGAATATGCCGTCCCGGATGCCGAACTCGTTGCGTGAGACGGATGTGCCATAGGCAATCCCGTCCTCCTCGCTGCGGGCTATGCAGAGCGTGTCTGCGCCTGTGGCCAGATAGAGGCTGCCATCCCGAGAGAACGCCCTCGGGGCGCGGACCTCGCCCGCGCCCTCCTGCAATACGCCGTCCGCATCCCAGTGATAAGGCTTGTGCCTGGGCTTTTTTGACCTGTCAATGACATCCTCCATGGAGAGGATGCGCCCCGACGGGTTGCGCTCCTCCAATGTCTCATAGAGACTCTGGGCGCACAGGCTCGCCGGGAGGACGGCCCACAGCGCTGTCAGCAGTGCCGCCGCAGAGAGCCTACTCGCCGTCATTTGCCACAATCGGGATTTCGGTTGACTGGACAGGGCTGGTCACTGAAAGGATCTGGTCCACTATATATGTGCTGTGCCCCCTCCAAGGCAGCCTCCCGAAATACTCCTTGTAGTGCAGCTCGACCTGCTTGCCGCCGCACCTCATCAGAGAGTCGGCGATGGCCCTGTCCGTGACAGAGAAATTGAACTCGTTGGATTGCAGCGAATTGGTCTTGCTGTTGCTCTTGAACCCGGTCTGTATGAGGCGCCCCTCGTAGGTCTTCCATATCACCCCTTTGTACACCACCTGGTTGAGCTGTCCGGCCTTGACTCCGCTGCCGAACACGAAATAGAAGCGGAACGCGCAGAATATCACTGCCGCAAGCAGGATTCCGCCCGCAACGATGGCCGTAATTTTCTTGAACTTTGTCATGTTTTGTCTTTCTTTAGTCCCAACCTGTGAATATACGGCATTTTCGCCGGATTTGGAAGCTGTTTTGAAAAAAACAGCTTCCAACAAAAAAAACCGGCTGCACAAGTCAGCCGGCCTCCCTCTGTACTGGGTAGGAGAATCGAACTCCTATTGCAAGATTGAGAATCTTGAGTACTAACCGTTATACGAACCCAGCGTCTCCGCTCATTAGGGAGTGCAAAGATAGGCAAATTATTTTTCATTCCAAATATTCCGTCACAAAAAGCTGACGCCAAGCCGCGTTTGTATTTTTGGCGGAGGCTTGGTATTTTTGTCCGGATACGCAGCCATATAATTATGAGGCACCTCACAACAAGAGCGGTTCTGCATGCTTAACGCGCTGGCCGCCATACTGCTTGCCGCCGCAGGCGTGTCGCCCCTGCCCAGCGTCGGGCCGTTCACGCGGCTCGGAGTTGAACAGGGGCTGAGCAACAGCACCGTGCTCTCAATATGTCAGGACGGGGACGGTTGCATGTGGTTTGCAACTCCCAACGGGCTCAACCGCTTTGACGGCTATGAGGTCAGGACGCTCAACAGTTCCAACAGCCTCCTGCCGGACAGCATCACCAAGATTTCCTCGGACGGCGCGGGAAATGTCCTCGCCAGCACCGAATGCGGCCTGTACCTGTATGACATCAGCAGCGAGGCCGTCTCCGAGGTCGGCTCCACATCCGGCGACGAGATCATCAATGCCATCGGCACAGAGGGCATGAACATCCTTTACTCCACCAGGAGGGAAATCATCCTGCTCCACGGAGGCTCGGCCGACACCCTCTTCCGGGGACGGCAGGCAAAAGCCCTGTGCCGGGACGGGCGGAGGATTGTGATAGGCAGCAGCCGGGGTGAGATCTCGTGGTGCACGGAGGAGAGGATGTCAGAGACTGTCAGATGCCCGTTCAAGTCATGGATCAACTGCATGACCAAGGACTCGGGCGACTGGTTCTGGGCCGGCACCGAGGGTGACGGGCTATGGCACATCAACATTGGCACCGGACAGGCGGACAGGGTGGACGGACTCTGCTCCAGCTATATCCGTTCCATGGCAAAAGACATCGGAGGGAGGCTGTGGATAGGCACCATCTCCGGCCTCAACATCATGGACATAGCCACCGGCGCGACGGAGACGGTGACAGGAGACCCCTTCGACGCCGGATCCCTGCCTGACAACTCCATCCGGAGCATATTCTTCGACTCATCGGGAGGCATGTGGCTCGGCACGTGGTACGCGGGAGCCGCGTACTGGCATCCGGACAGGGCGCAGTTCCGGATAATCAGGCAGTCATTCAGAGGCAATTCGCTCAACGACAATGTCATCAGCCGGATTGTGCAGTCCCCTGACGGGAGCGTATGGGTAGGCACCAACAAAGGCGGGCTCAACCACTATGACAGCGCCTCCGGCAAGTGGACGGGATACACTTTCAGGCCTGGAGGGCAGCCGTATTCGCCGGAGTCCGACAACATCAAGGCCATCTGGTGCAGCCCGGACGGGAGCAAGATATACGTCGGGGCGCATGCCGGCGCGCTCCACATTCTGGACGCGCATAGCGGGGCGGTACGCGTGCAAAGCGGCATACGCGACGTGTACAGCATCATCCGGGCGGGGGAAGACCATCTGTGGATGGGTTCGCTGCGGACGCTATACCTGTACAGCCTGCGCGGCGGGGCCGCCCGAGAGTACGAGGGACTGCGCGGCCGCAGGATCCTGGAGCTGCACGTTGACGGGGGCGGCAACTTGTGGGTCGGGTCCAAAGAGGGCCTGTACCTGTACAGCGTGGACAAGGACTTCAACCTCACTCCCATGCTCCATGACCTCACCGCAGACATCACCTATGCCCAGTGCTTCCACGAACGCTCGGACATGAGCGTCTGGATAGGCACGAGGGACGGGCTGTACACGATCAGCCGCCGGGACTGGAAGATGCGCAGATATGACACCCGGGACGGCATGCCTGACAACTGGGTGTATGGGATTGAGGAAGACAATGCCGGGCGGCTGTGGATCAGCACCGGCAAGGGGCTGTGGCGGCTGGATCCCGCAACTGGCGCGAGCAAGACATATACAGCGATGGACGGGCTGCCGAGCGACCAGTTCACGGAATACGCCCACTGCCGCATGAGGGACGGCGAGATGTGGTTCGGCGGGATAGGCGGGATAGTCACATTCAGCCCGGAGCAGATCAAGACCAATATCTATATACCAGCTCCCGTCATCACCGGACTGTACGTGGACGGCGAAAAGGTGTCCCCGCATAGGCAGGACGGGGTGATTACCTTGAGCCACAAGCAGAACAGCTTCACCGTCAGATACTCCGTGCCCGACTACATCTCCGCAGGTCAGGACCGCTTCAGCTACACCCTGTCCGGGCTGGAAAAGACATGGCACGACACCAAGGCGCACGAGGCCGTGTTCACACACCTCGGCAAGGGGCGCTACACATTCAGGCTCCGCGCAGCCAACAGGGACGGTTACTGGAGCCCTGTCGTCAAGACGCTCGACATCAGGGTCATCCCGCCGTGGTACCGGACCACGCTGGCGAGGATTGTGCTCATCCTCGCGCTGGCCGCGGCTGCGGTCTCCATCGCCGTCATGCAGATCCGCCAGAGAGACCTCCGCAACCGTCTGGAGATGGAACAGCTCAAGCGCCGCCACAAGGACGAGATCAGCAAGTACAAGGCCCTCGCGTTCATCAACTCAGACGTGAGGGGCGAGAGCGCAGGTGTGCACAAGGCATCCATCTCCAAGGCGGACGAGGCCCTGCTGCTTCGCGCGATAGACATAGCAGAGCAGAACATCGGCAACGAAAACTTCGGGGTGGAGGACTTTGCTGCCGCCCTCGGCATGAGCAGGTCCAACCTGCACCTCAGGCTAAAAGAGATTACCGGGGAGTCCACGCTCGACCTCATTCACAAGGTGAGATTTTCCAGGGCTTGTGAACTGCTCTCGCAGGGCCGCCTCAACATAGCGGAGATCAGCGCGGAGTGCGGATTCAAGTCCCCGTCCTATTTCACGGCCAGTTTCCGCAAGTACATGGGCTGCTCGCCGAGCGAATACGCCTCCAGAGAGTCCTAGGCGGGGCTTCGACAAAATCTAAACTATTTATACAAATTCCCAATCGGGCGGGCGTATACATCTGACTTTCTTTTGCCACTTTTGCATGGACACTAAAATTATTTAGCCATGCACAAGCTACGGGTGGCTGCTGCCATCACCATTCTTTCCGCATCAATGCTGGCGGCAGGCTGCCGCACACAATCTTTGGACAGGCAGCTCGGCAAGGCTGTCGGGACGGCTTCCGCGCAGCTCCATCTGCAAGCCGGCGCGTTCGACACGCTCAGCTTCTATCCGCGCAGCATCAAGGACGGGGCATACGAGCAGGTCAAGCACGCTGACTGGACATGCGGGTTCTTTCCGGGCTCTCTCTGGCTCGGCTGGGAGCTTACCGGTGACGAGAGCCTCAAAGAGGCGGCCGTCAAGTACACCGCCCGCCTGCGTGACGTGGTGGCCAGGCCTGGGACTCACGACCTCGGATTCATGGTCAACTGCAGCTTCGGGCGCATGCTTGACGACACAGGCGACCCTGACGCCCGCGCAGCCCTGATGGAGGCTGCGGAGGCCCTCGCCAAACGCTACGACGAGCGCATAGGCCTCATCCGCTCCTGGGACTTCGGCCAGTGGAACTACCCTGTCATCATAGACAACATGATGAACTTGGAACTGCTGTTCAAGGCCTCGGAGCTCGGCGGCATCCCCCGCTACAGGGAGATTGCCGTCAATCACGCCGACAAGACCATGCTCAACCATTTCCGCAGCGACGCGAGCGTATACCACGTGGTCAGCTACAATGACGACGGCAGCATCGAGTCAAAAGGCACTTATCAGGGCTACGCTGACGAGTCCACATGGTCACGCGGGGAGGCATGGGCCCTGTACGGATACCTGATATGCTACAGGTACACCCGCGATGGCAGATATCTAGACCATGCCAAGAGAGTCGCAACATATATAATGGACAATCCCTCCACCCCCGCAGACCGCATCCCCTACTGGGACAGCAACGCCCCCGGGACTCCCGGCTCAACCGCCCCGGCAGACGACACGACTGGCCTGGTCTCCGACAGCAAGGGGCACATTGTGCCGGCAAGGGACGCCTCCGCAGCCGCCATCACCGCCTCCGCCCTGCTGGAGATGAGCACATTCACTACAGGAGAATGGCAGTCACGCTGCATATCGGAGGCGGAGTCCATACTCAGGAGCCTCTCCTCCCCCGAATATCTGGCCGCTCCAGGCTCCAACATGGGATTCATCCTCAAGCACTGCACCGGGGCGGCTTCCCTCGGCAGCGAAATCGACGTGCCGCTCAACTACGCCGACTACTATTTCCTCGAAGCTATAGAAAGATACTACAAAATAACTGAGAGCAGATGAGATTGTCACACTTCACCAAAAGCGCCGCGCCGCTCATGCTCGCGGCAGCGCTGCAGCTAATAGCCGCCTCCTGTACCGAGGAGAACTCCACATCGGAGCCATTTGCGGTCTGGTGGTCAGGCGTGACGGAGATCAGTCCCAGCACAAACATCAATATCACGCCCACCTACAAGGGAGCCACGCCGGAAGACTTCTCCATCACATCGGTCACATACAACGATATCCCCTGCACAGCCGAGGCGTTTTCCATCGACTCCGGGACGGGGGTGTTCAGCATCAGCGGGTCTGACAGCATGCTGGCGGGGACATACAAGGTAAGCGTCTCCTGCACATCGGACGGCAAGAGCTACAGCTTCGCCGACGCCATCACCATAGAGATGATGAACCCCGTGCCGGACGGCATAGTCATGGAGCCCTCATCCATCACGGTGACGGCCTCCGACATCATGTCCTCCGACGGGAGCGCGTCCCTGCCCACCGCAGCCATCACGACCGATGGCAAGCATGTGAGCATCAAGAGCTACGCCATCTCGTCCGTCAAGCTGGACGGAGAGGCCGATGACTCGTACAAGTCATGGTTCTCGGTATCCGGGGACGGTGTTGTAAGCATAACGGCCGGCAACCAGGACATCATCCCCGGAGTGTACACGCTGGATTTCAAGCTCAACACCTACATCGCCGGGAGCAATTCGGAGATGGGCCTCTTCAAGAACGCGCTGCGGGTGGATGTCACTTCCGCCCCCATGAGCCTGAGCTACACCTCCTCCGCCGTCAAGGTGGAGAAAGGGTATGCAGGCAGCTCCTCCGAGCCGGTCCTCAAAGGATCCAAGAGCGGCCTTGCATACGCGCTCAAGAGCGTCAGCCCGGACAACTCCGTCGGCATCACAATCAACTCCGCCACCGGCAAGATTAACTTCCCCGAGACGGCGCAGACGGCAATCGGCGACACCTATACCGTCAGCGTCAGCGCGACCAACGCATACGGCACGACAGACTTTGATGACGTGCTGACATTCACCGTCATAGACTTCATATTCCCGATAGAGGGGTTTGCCTACGAGTCCCCTGGCGAGGTCATCTCCGGGGCTTCCATCAACATGCCGGCGCAGCTGACGGCAGGAGACGACGTGACATTCGCTTTCTCCGACCTGCCGGATGCCCTTGCCGGGCTCAAGATTGACGCCGCCACCGGGTTAATCTCCTGCGCCACGGGCACCGAGCTAACGCCTGGCGAATATACGGTGACGGTCAAGGCAACCAATATCAAGGGGACCGAGACCGCGACGTTCTCCCTCAAGATAGTGGAGAACCCCTACAAGTTCACATTCGTCCGCTGGGGCAACAACCTCGGGCTCCGCCCTATAGAGAAGTACGGCAACCAGTGGCGCATCCGGGAGGAAGACGGCGAGCTCACAGTGCCGATAGCGGAGAGCGACATCCCCAGCGGCGTCCCGGTGAGCTTCTCCCTGGCCAACAAGAACACCAACTCCTCATCATTCCCCAACGGGACTACGATAGACAAGTCCACAGGCACTGTCACCATCACCTACACCCCGAACGGCACCAAGCTGGGCAGGACTCATGTCGTGCTCATAACTGTCAAAGTCGGAGGCAATGCGGAGACGGCTGTCAGCAAGGTGTTCCCGTTCTTCGTGGACCAGTTCGCCTACAACGGGGCCGGATACAATGTCTGCTACACCCCGTTCGCGTTCAGGGTCAACCCGAGGACGGGCGGGCGCTCCGCAACCCCCGAAGTGACAAGCAACAACGGGGCATCGACCAGCGGGTTCACCCTTGACATCCGCCGTCAGATCTGGTGGAACAACCTCTACGGCCCGGCGGAGCATGCTGACCACAGGCTCGACCAGGGCGGCAACAACACATTGCTCTACAGGGTGGCCAAGAAATATTGGGACGCGTCCGGCAGAGGCAATGTCAACACCGGGTCGAGCGACCCGTTCAACTACTGGGGCAACACCACCAGAGGCACAGGCTTCAACGCCTGCTACATCGACCCGCAGACGCTCCAGATGGTGGTCAACCCGGAGAAATTCAGCGACGACTACGGCTACGCCAACGGCATGATGTACGGGGAGATGCTCTGCAACATCAACAACACCTCGCCCCTCAGCCAGAATTCCTCCTGGCGGCTTTTCCCCATCATTATATGGTTTGATCCCGATTATACAGAATAGCGCACATGAGAAAGAATATCATCACGGCATTCGCGTCACTTGCCGCCCTGCTCACGCTCTCCGCACAGGCGCAAAGCGTGGTCACGGTAAGCGGCACGGTCTATGACGAGAACGGGCTGACCCTGCCGGGGGCAGGGGTCTCCATCGAGGGCACGACAACCGGCACGGTCACGGACAATGACGGCCACTACTCCATCAGCGTCCGCAGCGATGTCACCCTGGTGTTCAGCTTCCTTGGCTATTTGGACAGCAGGGAGGCTGTACAGGGGCGCAAGACAATCGACGTGCACCTGCAGCCCGACACCAACCAGATAGAGGAGACCGTCGTCATAGGCTACGGCACCATGCGCAAGAGCGACCTCACCGGCTCCATCTCGTCTGTCAGCTCGAGAGCCATCGAGTCTTTCAAGACCGGTTCGGTGGCCGAGGCGCTCGGCGGACAGATTGCAGGAGTCAACATCACATCCTCGGACGGCACCCCAGGAGCAGGGTTTGACATCAAGATCAGGGGCATAGGCACGGTCAACGGGGACTCCTCCCCGCTGTACATCGTGGACGGCTTTGAGGTCAGCTCCATAGACTACCTCGCCAACCAGGACATCCAGGACATCCAGGTCCTCAAGGACGCTTCCGCCTCCGCCATCTACGGGTCCCGCGCTGCCAACGGCGTGGTGCTGGTCACCACCAAGTCCGGCAAGGAGGGGCATACCGAGATATCCTACAACGGCAGCGCAAGCTACAGGCAGCTGTCCAAGAAGCTGGATGTCCTCAACCCCTACGAGTATGTCAAGCTCCAGATGGAACTCAATCCCACCCGCTACTCCGGACGCTACTATGCCGTCGGCGATGATGATGCCGGAGTGCCGTTCCGTTACCAGAGCCTGGACGACTACATCGGGGTTGAGGGGCTGGACTGGCAGGACGAGGCGTTCCGCTCCACTTGGTCGCAGAGCCACGACGTGAGCGTCTCCGGCGGCAACAAGGAGACGACTTACACGGCGACATTCTCGCATTTCGATGAGGACGGCATATTTGTCAACAGCGGATACGAGAAGAACACCGGGCGGCTCAAGATCCGCCAGAAGATCAACAGCTGGCTGACCCTCGACGCGCAGGTCAATTACACCTCCAGCAACCGCCACGGCCAGGGCACCGGAGGGTCCGTGCTCAGCAACATCCTCAACTACCGTCCGACCGGCGGCCTGTACACCTCAGACTGGCAGTTGCGCTTCAACTCCACCGACCCGATACTGGAGCAGCTAGGCACGAGCAACACCAACTACTACAACCCCATCATCAACTCGGAGAATGTGGACCAGACCACCAAAACGGACCAGTGGATTGCCAACGGCTCGCTCACGGTCAAGTTCAACAAGCACCTGTCATTCAAGAGTTCAGCCTCCTACAACACGGGATTCACCAGGAGAGATGTGTTCTACCACGAGGGCAGCTCACAGGCGGACAGGGGGTCTGGCCCCTACGGCAACAGCCGCACCACCAAAGCCCTCAAATGGAGCAACTCCAATGTGCTGACCTACGACAAGACATTCTCCAAGAAGCACCGCACGACGCTCACCCTCGGCCACGAGACCACATACGAGTCCACCGCCTACCTGTACGGCGAGTCCAGGGACTTCCCTCTCGATGACCTCGGAATCAACAATCTCGGCATGGGCGCCACGCCTAGCAGCGTGACGACCTCACTGACGGACAAGAGGAGGCTGTCGTTCTTCGGCAGGGGCTTCTACAGCTACGACAACCGCTACATGTTCACGGCCACCCTCAGGGCTGACGCCTCGACGGTGTTCTCCAACAGCAACAAATGGGGATTCTTCCCGTCTTTTGCCGCCGCATGGACAGCTTCCAACGAGGAGTTCCTATCCGGCGCGGACTGGCTGTCCAACCTCAAGCTGCGCCTCGGCTGGGGCACCGTAGGCAACGACCGCATCAGCAGCTACCTCTCGCTCGACCTCTATTCGCCGGTCAAATACGGCGTGGGATCGACAGTGGTGACGGTGCTGACCCCCTCGCAGCTCGCCAACAAGGACCTCAAGTGGGAAGGCTCCACCACGGCCAACATAGGCGTCGACTTTGGGGTGTTCAACGACAGGATAACCCTCACCGCCGACGCGTTCATCAAGGACTCCAAAGACCTGCTCCTCGCGCAGAACCTCGCGCTCGCGAGCGGCTTCGCCTCGCAATGGCAGAACGTGGGCAAGATCCGCAACAAGGGCCTTGAGCTGACGCTCAAGACCATCAATGTCAGCAAGCGCGACTTCTACTGGTCCACGGACTTCAACATATCCTTTATCCGCAACACCCTCGAGGAGCTCGCAAACGGCTCTGACTACATGCTGTCACGCTCCGGATTCAACAGCAACTTCTCCAGCTACGACTACATAGCCAAGGTCGGGGAGGCTCTCGGCAACATGTACGGGTATGTGTTTGACGGGGTGTACCAGAGTTCTGACTTCAACCTCCTGCCAGACGGCACCATGCAGCTCAAGGAGGGGGTGCCTGACATCAGCTCGCATGCCGGCGAGACGGTGCAGCCCGGGTTTGTAAAGTACAAGGACCTGGACGGAGACGGAGTCATCACCACCGATGACCGCACCATCATCGGCAACGGCAACCCCGACTGGTACGGAGGGCTCACCAACACATTCAACTTCAAGGGCTGGGACCTGAGCTTCCTGCTGCAGTTCACCGTCGGCAATGACGTCTACAACGCGCAGAGGATGTACTCCACACAGACGAGGCTGGAGATGATGAACAACCTCGCCGAAGTCAAGGACCGCTGGACTCCAACCAACGCCAGCAACAAAGTCCCGTCCGCCAAGGGCTACGTCGCCTACGACGTGTATTCCCGCTTCATCGAGGACGGGTCGTTCCTCAGGCTCAAGAACATCACTCTGGGCTACACCATCCCCGACAAGCTGTCCCGTAAGCTCTATCTTTCCAAGGTGAGGCTGTACGCCACCGCGCAGAACCTCTTCTGCCTGACGCGCTACAGCGGCTTTGACCCGGAGGTCAACATGCTCAGCAGCGCGCTGATGCCGGGGTTTGACTACGGGGCCTATCCCAAGACAAGGGTCTATACATTTGGAGCGGAACTCAAATTCTAAAGGCAATGAAGATCAAATACAACATATACCTGCTCATCGCTGCGGGCGTCATGGCGGCAGGCTGCTCGCTCGACGAGAAGAGCTACACCGACGTGGCCATGAAAGACTACATGGAGGATGCCTCCCAAGCGGAGACCGTGCTTCTCGGAGTATATAGCGACCTCGGGGTGGACGGCATCTACAAGTACCACCTGTCATTCTACTTCGACCTGCCCAACGACCAGGCCAAGGCGGAAGGCAACTCCGTCACAGGCACACGAATGATACCCGCCAACGCTTACACGAGCACACAGTCGGAGATCCAGACCACATGGGCCGCGCTCTACAGCACCATCTATGACGCCAACCTCTTCCTCGAGTCAATACAGGACAAGATGGGAGCGTGGTCTGACTCGGACAAGGCTCTCGCGGAATACTATATCGCAGAGGCGAAGACCCTGCGGGGGCTGATGTATTTCGAGCTGGTCAGATGGTTCGGTCATGTGCCGCTGATGACCTCCTCCTCGCAGTCCCTGCACGCGGCGGATGTGCCGCAGGCAGACCCGGTGGAGGTGTACGAGTTTATCGAGAAAGACCTCAAGGAGGCTGCGGAAGTGCTGCCTTGGGCTTCGGATGACAAGCTGCGCACAAGCAACAGCTGGCGCATGTCCAAGGGAGCCGTGCTCGGACTGCTCGCCAAGGTGTACGCCACATGGGCCGGGCAGCCGATAGGCGACACGACCAAATGGGCTGACGCGGCCGAAGCAGCCGGAGAGGTGGTCAAGTCAGGCAAGCATTCCCTGCTGCCCGACTTTGAGACCCTATGGACAAACGCGGCCAACAATGTTTGGGCACCGTCGGAGAGCCTTATCGAGATCAGTTTCTACTCCACCCAATCCACGACCACTTCCAGCGGCCGCGTGGGCAAATGGAACGGCGTAACCTCTGTCATGGGTTCCATCCGGGGAAACTACAACCTTGCCCTGTACCGCGCCATCCCGATGTTCCTCGCAGAGTGGCCCAACCGCAGCCGCGACAAACGTTGGGCGCTGTCATTTGCCGACTACAGATATACGGCAACAGGCAAGAAAACCTTGTTCACATACACCGACGACAACGGCAAGACGCAGGACGGCTCGTTTGAGATGGCATGCGCTGATGACGCGAAGCAGTCCCTCAAGAAGACCGCCGTCAACACTCTCACTCCCAAGAAATGGGACATTGAGCTGTACGTGTCGGACGAAAACCAGGTGCAGGACAACAACTACTCCAACGTCAACTGGTACCTGCTCCGCTATGCGGATGTGCTGCTGCTCTATGCCGAAGCCCTCAACGAGGTCAATGCCGGGCCGACATCCGACGCTTACGACGCGGTCAACCAAGTCAGGCGCCGCGCTTTCGGGCTGTCAACAAGCCGCCCATCCTATGTGGCTGACCTCACGGGACTTGACTATGAGGAGTTCCGTCAGGCAGTCAGGGACGAACGCGGCAGGGAGCTCGCTTATGAGGGCCAGCGCAGGCAGGATCTCGTCCGCTGGGGCATCTATTACGAGGCCGTGCAGCAGACATGGGAGGACTACATGGCATGGGATGAGACAGGCGCGGACTATTACATAGCCGGCCAGTACACCCAGAAGAACAAGAACGAGCTGCTGCCCATCCCGCAGAGGGAGGTTGACCTGTGCGGCTACACGCAGAACGAGGGATGGAAATGACAAAAAGTATGACACGATTCACAGATATGTTGACAAAAGGACTGCTGACCACAGCAACGCTCTCGCTCCTGATTCCGCTGGCATTCACCGGATGCACTGACAAGGAGCGTGAGTACGACACGTTCGCCAACACCCGCAACTCCAGCTCCGATGACCCGGAGCCGGACACCCCTGACACCACGGAGATTGTGTATGTGTACGACGGGGTGGAGCCGAGGTTTTTCGATGTGATTGACATCTCCGCATCCGGCCTGGAGATGGCGCACGATTACTACGACACTGGCGCGGCCGGTACGGCCATGTCAGAGATACTCCAGTACTACCGGACGCGCACTTCACCGGTCAACCCCAACCTCGACCTCAGCTCGAGGAGCATCACCGCCTCGGAGAAGAACATCGCCGACCAGGCTCTGGAAAACCGCTTCTATACGACCACTTTCAACGAGGGTGCGGGCACGGGCGGCATGACGGCCTATTATGACATGA